>SVLC01000064.1 GCA_015068155.1 Oscillospiraceae bacterium
AATGGTGTTACTTCTATATGGTGGGAAAGTATGGAAGCAGAGTCTCTGGCAATGAAAAAAGAAGCGATAGAAGACAATGCAATCCAATATGGTTGCTGTGCGGCGGGAAGAAAACCGGAAGAATTACTAAGCGGGGATTTTTTTAAAAAATATGTTTTTACTATTGAATTCTCTAAGGTGCAAAACGAAAAACGTAAAAGGTGATAAGATGTCGTTTTTTATCTATCAAGAAAGAAAATGCCCCATCCACGGCATCCTCTTCGACATGGACGGCGTGGTATTGGATACCGAAAAACTCTACGCCCGGTTTTGGGCGGAGGCGGCCCACGCCTTAGGCTATCCCATGACCTATGAGCAGGCTCTGGGTATGCGCAGCCTGAATTCCACCGCGGGCCAAGCCAAATTGGAAAGCTATTTCGGTCCCGGCGTATCCCGGGAAGCCATGCGAAAGAAGCGGGTGGAACTGATGGACGCGTTCGTGGCAGAATTCGGCGTAGAAGCCAAGCCCGGTATTCATGAACTTCTGGACGCGCTGAAAGGCCAGGGGATCAAGACCGCCATTGCCACATCTTCTCCCATGGACCGGGCCACCGCCTATTTGGGCCGCCTTGGGCTTTTGGATAAATTTGACCGTATCTGCAGCGGCCATGATGTAAAATGCGGCAAACCCGCCCCGGATATCTATCTGTATGCCGCTTCCTGCATCGGCATTTCCCCGGAAAACTGCCTTGCCATCGAGGATTCCATGGCCGGCATTCAGTCGGCCCACGCAGCCGGCTGCTGGCCGGTGCTGGTTCCCGATTTGGACGGCAGCAATTCGGAAATGCGTGAGCTGCTCTACGCCGAAGCCGACACATTATGGGAGGTCATTCACCTGCTGAGATAAGGAGGTAACCATGAAAAAACGCTATTTACCGGCTTGCTTTCTGTTTTTGACCCTTATGCTTTTGCTCTGCGGCTGCACCTGCGATCCTGCAGCCCATATATGGGAAGCCACCTATTTTGCAAGGAACACGGTGTTTCTAAGCGGTGTGGAGCAGGTGGACAGCTATGGCGGCCCAAGCCTGATCGATCCCTTTGGCGGCATGGAGGAGGGGGTCGTGTCCATCGTGTTCACGGAAGATGGAACGGTCACCTTTGCCCCCGGCACCGGGGAGACCCTGACCGGAACCTTTACCACCAAAAATAACAGCATGGCCGATACAAGCTTTATGGTGACGCTGGATAATGGCGAGAGCTTCTCCGGCATTGCCCAGAGCTATTATTACGGCAGAAGCCTGGAATTTATATTCCGCGGAAACGACTACTGGTTCGAGGAAGCTTACAAGACCGCGGAAGTTCTGTATGAAGAGGCTATCCAGGATAATATATGGTGGATTCGGAATAATCGTGGTGAAGGGCTTGCCGGCGGTGAAGTCACGGTCGTCGATGGCGGCTACGGGCTGACCATGGAAGATGAGCAGCCCCCAAGACGCCTGGATCAAACGGTGGCGGTGCAGTGCGTCCGTCTGGATGCGGAAAATAATTTGACCATGCTGTCTGCCATCGAGCTTGGCCCATGCTACTATGCGACAGGAAAGCTCAGCGGCGGTATGGAGAAGATCGTGATCTATTACATCGAGCCTTTGCCGGAGCAGCCCACTGTCCCCACGGAGCCGGAACCCACCTATCTTGCGGACCTGGTGAGTTGGCTGGAGGATATGGAGATCTACGAAGATAGCTACATGAAAATGACCCGGGAATTTGACTCTTTGCCTCCCGGCTATGTGAAATACCACCGTTACATCACGGACAAGGCCGAAATGGAAGCCATCCTTGCCCAGTTAAAGCAGATCGAGATGTGGGAAGCCACCCGGGAGGCCTTCGAAGTCCGGCCCTCCGACGAAGTGGTGACCCTGCGGCTGTATACCGGCAGCTACGAGCTGGTGATCACCAGCTATGGCGGCTATTTTATCCGAAATGAATCGGAGTATTGGTATTTTTCGGAATTCCCCGACTTCGATTACACGGGGGCGGTCCGATCCTTCATTGTGTCCGAAGGCGCCGTGGCGGAACTGTACGAGGGAGATGAATATCGTGGACTCTATCCCGACCTGGATCAATATGAATTTGTGGTGGATACGGAGGAACACGATTACACCTCTGCCCACTACTGGACTATGGTCTGCGAATTTGGAGAGATTCAGATTTATGACGAAACCCATTTCCACTATAAAGGGCAGAATTATGTGATCGTCGGCCAATGGAAATTCGAATTTGCCCAAATTCCCAAATAATCAACAGAGCCTTGCGACCAACTGCCGCAAGGCTCTGATTATTTGCATCGGCGCGGCAGCGCCCTTGGCTTCCCCCGGGGGGAAGCTGTCGCCAAAATCGGCTATTCGGAACCGATTTTGGTGACTGATGAGGAATGCGGGCGGTCACGTCACGATTTTGTATTTGTATCAGTCTTAGGATAATCGTACAATTCTTGCCGCATGCCGATTACCCAATAATAATGCCCATTTTCTTCATCCATTTGATATTTTTTGCCTTCTGCACTTCCAGATTTTGCAAGAATTCGTCCCGATTGCCGCCATCCAAAACGGCCTTAATTACAATCAGGTTTGCTTTTTTCTTCTCGTCAACATAGTATGGAATTGCATTGCCCAGACGCTTAGAATAGTATTTATACATTTCTGTGTCACCGTAGTAAATGGTTAATATTGCAGCTTCAGCAAGAAGGTGTTCTGAAAAAGGAATGGTCCTGTCACATACTTCCTCTGTTATTAACACATAATACGCATTAAGTGACGTGCCCTTTTGGAACCAAGGAAGAATATCATGTTCCAAGGTATATAGACCTTGTTTACCATCCTTGATCGTATACACCAAAACATCATCGGTGTAAACACCGTAGCGTTTACCTCTACCTGGCTGTGGTATGTCATCAATACACATGACGCGATAGCCGAAATGGCGGTTGGAGCCTTTTGTATAAATTTCGGAATAGTAGTGAGGTTTGGAATATGGAGAATAAATTCGGCTTTCAATTGTCATACCATCCACCGGAATCCTGCCCCATGTGGCATGAAAGTATACCGCATGAACAAGTTCGTTATTCACCACACGGTACCAAGAAATAGATTTTCCATCCGGGTTGATAAATCCCTCCTGCGTTAATGTATCGGCAAATACCGCGTCAATATACATTTTTGCATGAAGATCTCGAATAGCTTTGTTTTTAGATGACATATTACCTTCTCCGTAGTGCGGCTCTGTCAAACGGGTATCCCCATCTTTTTCAGCCACTTTAGTGTCTTCTGTTTTTTGTGCTCCAACTGAAGAATAAAGTCTTCGCGATTGCCACCTTGCAGTACATTCAACATATTAGTCCATTCCTGCAATGAATGGTGAAATTGTTGGTTGGTTGGCTTGTTGAGGCAATCTTGGGTAAGACTTTCAACATAATGCGTGGCTTTTTCCAGCCAGTTTGGATAGAGAGATACATCTTCCATGTAGAGTGTGTATGCGATAAGATTTGGAGAAATATTTCCAACATACCTGCCGTTTTCTATTGCAGCTGTATGCGACAGAAGATTAGACATATGAGTCTGATAGCAAGATGTTTCTGTTTGGCATCTGCTCAGCCACGGAAGAATGCGTGCATCCAAAAGCCATAGTCCGCAGGTCCCGCCAGCGGGAACATAGGCAGGAATATCATCGCGAAAATATCTTGTAGTTACGCCTTCTTCGTGGATAGGAGTCCATCCTGACATAAAATAATCATAAGATTGTGCGCTGTCATGTACATTTCGTATGTAGTAAGGTTGGACAAACAGAGGATAAGCTCCCCATACTACATTAAGCCAAACTGGTATAATTGCGTGATTGGTATTGAAACAGATAAAATGCACGATTTCACCGTTAAGAACACGATACCAGCACAACAGCTTTTCATCCGGACAGACAAAACCTTCCTCGCGCAATCGTTCTGCCCAGATTTCTTCCACATACCGCCGTGTTGCTTCGTTTTGAATTGCTCTGTTAGTAACTTTACCCATCGAATCACCATCCTTTTATTTATCATACCACAGCATAAATTCACTTGCAAGTTATACTGTAAAAATACTTGCCTTTCTTTTTCTTTTGCGTTACAATGTAGCAAAATGGGAGAAAAGGGGTTTTGCTATGATCTGCAGTGTACACACCCTTGGTATCAACGGCATCCAGGGCAGCCCTGTGGTGGCCGAATGCTATATTTCCAACGGCCTGCCGGGCTTTGACATCGTAGGCCTGCCGGATGCCGCTGTCAAAGAGGCCCGGGAGCGTGTCCGCGCCGCCGCAAAGAACAGCGGCCTACATTTTCCCACCAGCCGCATCACGGTGAACCTGGCACCTGCCAATCTGAAAAAGGCAGGCACCCATTATGACCTGCCGATCCTGCTGAGCATCATGTCCGCCGCCGGTTCTGTCCGCCGTCCCAGGTCCACTTCCGCCTTCATTGGCGAAGTGAGCCTGGAGGGTACGCTGCGGCCGGTGTCCGGTGTGCTGCCTATGGCCCTTGCCGCCAAGAAGGCCGGCATCCAGGCGCTGTTCGTCCCGGCGGAAAACGCCGCCGAAGCCACCCTGGCTCGTGGCCCTGCCGTGTATGGCATCCGGGATGTGGCCCAGCTGGTGGCGGCGCTGAACGGCGAGATCACCCTGGAGGAAGAGCCCATTTGGGTCCCGGAGCGCAAAAACCTGAATGTTTCTGACTTCAAGGATGTGCTGGGTCAGGAGAAGGTCAAGCGGGCCCTGGAGGTTGCCGCCGCAGGCTCCCATAATGTTTTGCTGATCGGCCCGCCCGGCAGCGGTAAAAGTATGCTTTCGAAGCGCCTGCCCGGAATCCTTCCCGATATGACCTGGGAAGAGTCCCTGGAGGTCAGCCAGATCTATTCCGTTATGGGTATGCTGACCAATCAAGAACCGCTGGTGACATCCCGGCCCTTCCGCAGCCCCCATCATACCATCTCCAACGCCGGCCTTGCCGGTGGCGGCAGCAATCCCAAGCCCGGTGAGATCTCCATGGCCCATAAGGGCGTGCTGTTTTTGGACGAGCTGCCGGAATTCAGAAAAGATACCCTGGATATGATGCGCCAGCCCCTGGAGGATGGCCAAGTCACTATTTCCCGTGTTGTGGGCGCGGTGACTTATCCGGCGGAGTTTATGCTGGTCTGCGCCATGAATCCCTGCAAATGCGGTTGGTATGGCGATCCTTCCGGCCGCTGCAATTGCTCAGAAAGGGCAGTGGAGGCCTATAGAAGCCGTATTTCCGGCCCGCTGCTGGACCGGATCGATATTGTGGTGGAGGTTCCTGCGGTCAAATTCGAGGAGCTGCGCAACCGCGCCGAGGCAGAACCCTCTGCCAGCGTCAAAAAGCGGGTGGATGCGGCCCGGGAGATCCAGCATCAGCGGTTTGCCGGTGACGGCAATATGTGCAACGCCAGGATGGGCCCGGAGGAAATGCGGAAATATGCAGCGCTGGATGAATCCTGCGCCGCGTTGATGCAGCAGGCTTTCGATGCGCTGGGGCTGACTGCCCGCAGCTACGACCGGATCCTGAAGGTTGCCCGTACCGTTGCCGACCTGGAAGGCAGTGAAAACATCCAGCCCGTCCACATCGCCGAAGCCATCCAATACCGGGCTGTGAATTTGGGAAACAGATGAATATAACAGCATTGTCATTCCCAGCGGAGCGTAGCGGAGTCGAGGAATCCACATCTTTTTAAGCGAACGGATCCTTCGACTCGCTGCGCTCACTCGGGATGACATGGAATATGTGAGGTAATTATGAAAGAAATCTTCTTGTTAAAGCTGGGCGAGATCGTCCTGAAGGGCGCCAATAAGCGCCAGTTTGAAGCGCGTCTTCGTGCCAATGTTCGCCGGAGAATGCGTTTTTACGGCAATTTTGATGTCTACCTGATGCAGTCCACCGTGTATGTAGAACCCATGGACGAGGAATGCGATATTGACGGCGCCTGGGAAGCCTGCCGCAGCATTTTCGGCGTGGTGTCTCTTTGTCGTTGCCGTCCCTGCGAAAAGGACCTGGATGCCATTTTCGAAGCCATCGAAAACTATCTGGGTGACGACCTGGATTGTGCCAAGTCCTTCAAGGTGGAATCCAAGCGCTCCGACAAGGCGTTCCCCCTTGGCTCTATCCAGATCTCTCAGGAGATCGGCGGCCGCCTGGCGGAAGCTCATCCCAATGTGAAAGTGGATGTGCATCATCCGGATTATACCGTCTTCGTGGAAGTGCGTGACCTTGCGGCCTATGTCCACGGTCCTGCAGAGCCCGGCGCGGGCGGCCTGCCCACCGGCGCGGCCGGTCGGGCCATGTGTCTGCTGAGTGGTGGCATCGATTCGCCTGTTGCTGCCCATATGATGGGTAAGCGAGGCCTGGAGATCGAGTGCGTCCACTTCTTCAGCTATCCCTATACCTCCCAGCTGGCCAAGGATAAGGTGGTCGAGCTTGCCCGCTTGGTGACCAAGTACACCGGCAAAATGACCCTCAATGTTGTCTCCTTTACGGAGATCCAGGAAGCCATCCGGGATAATTGCCCCGAAGAATTCTTCACGCTGATCATGCGCCGGTTTATGATGGAGATATCTATGCGCATCGCCAAGCATGACGGCTGCGGCGCGCTGATCACCGGTGAGAACCTGGGCCAGGTGGCATCCCAGACCATGGAGGCCATGACCGTCACCGGCGCGGTGGTGGATATTCCCATCTTTATGCCCCTGGTTGGTATGGACAAAGAGGAGATCGTCACCATCGCCCGTAAGATCGGCACCTTTGAGACGGCGATTTTGCCCTACGAGGACTGCTGCACCGTCTTTACCCCCAAACATCCCAAAACCAAGCCTACCCTGGAGCAGGTGGTGAATGCGGAGCGGAAGCTGGACCGGGAGGCTCTGATCACCCGCGCGCTAGAAAATATCGAACGGATCAAGGTTGCTTACCATGATGAAGCTGTGCTCTGATCTGCTGAAAGCTCTGGAAGGGAAGACCCTGGCCACCGCCGAAAGCCTGACCGGCGGCGGTATTGGCGCGGCCATTACCGCGGTTGCCGGGGCGTCCAGGGTATTCAAGGGCGGCATTATCAGCTATACCGATGAAGTGAAAAGGGAAGTGCTGGGTGTTTCCCAGGCGGATCTGTCCGCATTTGGCGCGGTGTCCGATCCGGTGGCGCAGGCCATGGCCGTTGGCGCAAGAAGGTTGCTGCAGGCGGATATTGCCGTGTCCGTCACCGGCCTTGCCGGGCCGGATGGGGACGCATTCGGCCACCCGGTCGGTACGGTTTTTATTGGCATTGCCGACGAAAACGGCGCTGCGGCAGGGGAGTACCACTTCTCCGGCAACCGGGAATCGGTGCGCGCGCAAACCGTGGCGGCAGCCATTGAATTGGTGCTAAATCGCCTGTAATGCAGCATACTATCCACAGTTTTTATTTTGGAGGCCCCCGGAAATGATCGCAAAGTTACGCGCGTTGATCGAAAAATATTGGGACATTCTGTCCTACCTTTTCTTTGGCGGATTGACCACGGTGGTCAATTACCTGGTATATTTTCCCTGCTATTATTGGCTGGAAATATCCGCTACTGTCAGCAATGTGATTGCCTGGATCGTGGCGGTGGCATTTGCCTATGTCACCAACAAGCCCTTTGTGTTCCGCAGCCATGATTGGCGGTGGAGGACGGTCGGCCCGGAGCTGACCAAATTCGTAGGCTGCCGCATAGGCTCCGGCCTGCTGGAAACAGCCATAATATTCCTCACCGTGGACATGCTCTCGTGGAATGGAATTGTATGGAAAATCATTACCAGCATCCTGGTGGTGCTGCTGAATTATGTCGCCAGCAAGCTGCTGGTGTTCCGCCAAAAATAGCCCTCATGCCATCCGTCTATTGCGGATGGCATTTTTGTTATATATAATAATGTACACAGCAGAGATGTGTCGGCAAGAAAATGTCCACCGGGGGGGACATTGGAATAAAATGGTTCAAAAATTTTTAATATTTTTTGTCGAAATGTATTGCATTTTGATACAAAATGTGGTATGCTTTGCGCAAGATCAAATTAGTAGGGGAAGTCTACCCTTTTGGGCCAGTTTTCCCCGCATCCAAAG
>SVLC01000008.1 GCA_015068155.1 Oscillospiraceae bacterium
TCGCGGCAGACACCCTTGACTTAGGCTATATCCTTCCCACTGCCGGGCGGATTCGGGACTTTCACCCTTTAGAACGTGCGCTCACCGGGCGCACACAGTTAACCGCAGCGCCGATGCATGGCGCTGCGGTTTTCCGTGTAATTGACCGCCAAAGGCGACCTTGATTTACAATCCATTGCCCCGCAGTTCGATGATCTGGTCCCGAAGCACGGCGGCATACTCGTACTCCATCATCCGGGCGGCTTCCTTCATCTGCTTTTCCAGGCGGGCGATTTCCTTTTCCTTTTCGGCCTTGGTCATCTTTACGCCGGTTCTGCCCTTCCGTTCGGCAGTGGGAGAGGAAATTTCGATCAGATCCCGCACCGATTTGATCACCGTCTTGGGTTCGATGCCATTGGCCTTGTTGTAAGCATCCTGGATCTCCCGGCGACGGGCGGTTTCGTCCATAGCAGAGCGCATGGCCCGGGTGATATGATCGGCATACATAATTACCTTGCCGTCGGCGTTACGGGCGGCGCGGCCAATGGTTTGGATCAAGGAGGTTTCGCTTCTCAAAAAGCCCTCTTTATCCGCATCCAAAATGGCAACCAAGCTTACTTCCGGCAGGTCCAGGCCCTCACGCAGCAGGTTGATACCCACCAGCACATCGAATTTTGCCATCCGCAGATCCCGGATGATCTCCATTCGCTCCATGGCACCGATATCCGAGTGCATATAACGGACCTTGATGCCTGCCTTTTGCAGATAAACCGTCAGATCCTCCGCCATTTTTTTCGTCAAAGTAGTCACCAGCACCCGCTCGTTTTTGGCGGTACGGGCATTGATCTCACCAATGAGATCGTCGATCTGGCCGTCGATTGGCCGCACTTCCACCACCGGATCCAACAGGCCCGTAGGCCGGATCACCTGCTCCACCGTCTGACCGGACCGGGTCCGCTCATATTCATCGGGTGTGGCGGACACATAGATCACCTGATTGAGTTTGCTGTCGAACTCTCCAAAATTCAGCGGCCGGTTATCATAAGCCGATGGCAGGCGGAAGCCGTAATTCACCAGCGCGTCCTTACGGCTGCGGTCGCCGGCATACATGGCCCGGCATTGCGGCAAAGTAACATGGCTTTCATCCACAAATAGCAGAAAATCATCGGGAAAATAGTCCAGCAGTGTGGTGGGCGGCGTGCCGGGAGCCCGGCCCTGAATCACCCGGGAATAGTTTTCAATGCCGTTGCAGAAGCCGATCTCCTCCAGCATTTCCAGGTCATAATTGGTCCGCTGGGCAATACGCTGGGCCTCCAGCAGCTTATCCTGTCCCCGGAACATCTCCACCTGGGCGTCGCATTCCTTGCGGATATCCCGCATGGCCCGCTCCAATTTTTCCCGGGATGCCACATAGTGGGATGCCGGATAAATGGCCACATGGTCGATATATCGTTCCGCCACGCCGGAAACCGCATTGATCTCGCTGATGCGATCGATCTCATCGCCGAAAAATTCCACCCGGATGGCCCGGCCGGACCAATAGGCGGGGTATATCTCCAAGGTATCTCCCCGCAGACGGAATTTGTTGCGGGAAAATTCCAGGTCATTACGCTCGTAACGGATCTCCGTCAGTTTTTTCAGCACCGCATCCAAAGGATATTCGTTACCTACCCGCAGGGAGATGACCATGGACTTATAATCAATGGGGTCACCCAGGCCGTACAGGCAACTGACCGAAGACACCACGATCACATCCCGCCGTTCAAACAAGGCAGCCGTGGCAGAATGCCGCAGCCGGTCGATCTCCTCATTGACGGCGGAATCCTTTTCGATATAGGTGTCGGTATGGGCAATATAGGCCTCCGGCTGATAGTAATCGTAATAGGATATGAAGTATTCCACCGCGTTATTGGGAAAAAATTCCCGGAATTCGCTGCACAACTGGGCCGCCAGGGTCTTATTATGGGCTAAGACCAATGTGGGGCGGTTCAGTTTTTCAATAACCGACGCCATGGTAAAGGTCTTGCCGGAGCCGGTAACACCCAACAGCGTCTGCTCCCGCAAGCCCCAGTTCACGCCGTTTACCAATGCCTCAATGGCCTGGGGTTGATCGCCGGAGGGCTTATAATCCGATATAAGTTGAAAACGGTCCATACTGCCTCCTTATGCCCGGAAGGTGCTGGTTCCGGGCCGATAATAACCGGATTGGACCAGAGAAACAAAATCATCGTCAGCCACCACGATATGGTCCACCAGCACAATCTCCACCGTATCCAGCGCCGCCGCCAGCCGCCGGGTGGTATACACATCCTCCGGCGAGGGCGTAGCCAGGCCGCTGGGGTGATTATGGGCCAGCACAACGGAGGTGGCATTGGCTGCCAAAGCCGTCTCCACGATTCGGCGTACCGGGATCCCCGCAGAATTCACACTACCCTCGCCGATCTCCCGGCAGCACAGCAGCTTGCACTTGGCATCCAGGCATAGCAAGAAGACGGTTTCGTTGCGGCGGCCATAGAAATGGGACACCAAATAATTGCCGCACTTTTCCGTTGTATTGAGAATGGTGTTTTGCGCAGACCGATTGACCAGATAATAGCGCCCCACCGATGTGATCAGGCTCAGGAAGGTGGCCGCGTTAGCCCCCATACCCTCCACCTTTTCCAAATCCGCCGCAGGCGCCTCCAGCACCTGCGCCAAAGAGCCAAACCGCTCCAGCAATCGATGGGCCAGCGGATTGGTATCGATCCGGGGGATGCAATAGAACAGCAGCAGTTCCAAAACCTGGACATCGCTGAAATGGTCCAGCCCCTCCTGGCGGAACCGATCCTTCAACCGTTGGCGGTGACCGTCATGCATTGCCATTTTTTCACCTCTTTCAGGATTTTACTTGCTTTTTGTCGATTTTTCGATAGAATAGAAAGTAGTCGAAACCGGGAGGAAAAACCCAGGGAATTTCCCGGTAATTTTGCACATCCTATGCCCAAGGAGGTTTCCTATGGAAATGCGCAAAGAAATCATCACCATGCTGGATCTGATGCGTCAGCCCGCATTTTGCGTGGAATCCGGCGTGATCCGCCATATCAATCCTGCCGCCGGGCGGTTTATGCTGACCGTGGGGCAGCCCATTGCGCCCATCCTGGACACCGGTGCAGAGGATTATGCCATTTTTACCGGCTGTATGCAGCTGCGGATGTGCCTCGGCGGCCAATTATTGGATACCACGGTGGTACGTCAGGACGGTGTGGATATCTTCCTTCCGGATACGGTCACCGCTGCGGAACACTGCCGCATTCTTTCCCTGGCCGCTATGCAGCTGCGGGAACCGCTGACCGGCCTTTCCGCCTTGGTGGATAAGATCTCCGATCCTGTAACGGCCGGTCAGATCAATCGCCGGCAGCATCAACTGCTGCGGATTTTGTCGAACATGTCGGATGTGCAGCATTTCAGCGACCGCAATGCCTGCCGCATGGAATACACCGAAATAGGCACTTTCATAGCAGAGATCCTGGAAAAAGCTGCCGCGTTGCTGGAATCCGTTTCTATCCGTGTGGAATCCCAACTGCCAACGGAAGCAATCTACGCTTTAGCCGATCGGGATCAACTGGAACGGGCGCTGTATAACCTGATTTCCAACGCCGTCAAATTCAGCTTGCCCGGCACTGCTGTCCAGGTACAGCTACGCGCCAGCGGTCAGCGGCTTTATTTGTCGGTTTCCGGTCAAAGCCGTTCTGCGACCGATCCCCACGATTTTTATGACCGTTTCCTCCGGGAACCGGGACTGGAAGATCCTGTCCACGGTCTTGGATTGGGCCTGGTGCTGGTACGCTGTGTGGCCGCCAACCACGGCGGCGCGGTGTTTATCGATCAGCCCGACGGTCACAGCACCCGGGTGACCATGTCCCTGGCCCGGCAAACACAATCCGATTCCCTGGTTCGCTCCCCCATTCTGCGGATGGATTACACCGGCGAACGGGATCACGGTCTGTTCGAACTGGCGGATGTTCTGCCGGCAGAACTGTATCAGCCCAACAGAATTTGACATACCCGAGCGCCGCGCCCGCGGCGCTCGTTTGATTTTACAGATATTTTTTCAGATACTGTCCGGTATAGCTTTCCGCCACCTGGGCCACAGCTTCCGGCGTACCTGCTGCCACCACATAGCCACCGCCGTCGCCACCTTCGGGGCCCAGATCGATGATATGGTCAGCGGTCTTGATCACATCCAGGTTATGCTCGATGACCAGCACCGTATTGCCTGCGTCCACCAACTGCTGCAGCACCTCGATCAGCTTATGCACATCGGCGGCGTGCAGGCCCGTGGTAGGCTCGTCCAGCACATAGATGGTGCGGCCGGTGGATACCCTGGCCAGCTCCGTTGCCAGCTTCACCCGCTGGGCCTCGCCGCCGGAAAGGGTGGTGGAGGATTGCCCCAGCTTCACATAGCCCAGACCCACTTCCACCAGGGTTTGGGCTTTTCTGCGGATCTTCGGCAGATTTTCAAAGAATTCCACCGCTTCTTCCGCAGTCATATTCAGCACCTGGGAAATATTTTTCCCCTTGTACTGCACTTCCAGGGTTTCCCGGTTATACCGAGCGCCCTTACAGACCTCGCAGGGCACATATACATCCGCCAAGAAGTGCATTTCGATCTTCACCAAGCCGTCGCCGCTGCAGGCTTCACACCGGCCGCCCTTCACATTGAAGCTGAAACGGCCCGGCCCATAACCCCGCATTTTCGCGTCGGCGGTGGATGCAAACAGATCGCGGATATCGTTAAACAACCCCGTATAGGTAGCCGGATTACTGCGGGGCGTGCGGCCAATTGGGCTTTGATCAATATCGATGACCTTATCCAAATGCTCCAGACCCTCTACGCAGCGGCATCTGCCGGGACGGGTACGAGCATGATTCAGTTTGCCCAGCAAGGTTTTATTCAGTACCTCCCCCACCAAACTGGACTTTCCGGAACCGGAAACACCGGTCACGCAGGTAAGTGTCCCCAGGGGGATATCCACATCCACATCTTTCAGGTTGTTCTCCGCGGCTCCCCGGATGGAAAGCGCTTGCCCATTGCCCTTTCTGCGGACAGAGGGTACCGGAATTTTCTTTGCGCCGGAAAGATACTGGCCGGTAATCGATTCCGGGCAGGCCAAAATATCCTCCAGCGAACCGGTGGCCACGATCTGGCCGCCATGGCTGCCGGCGCCGGGGCCTACATCCACGATATAATCCGCGGCCCGCATGGTATCTTCGTCATGTTCGACCACGATCAGGGTATTGCCCAGGTCCCGCAGCTGCTTCAGCGTGCCCAAAAGCTTATCATTATCCCGCTGGTGCAGGCCGATAGAGGGTTCATCCAGGATATACAGCACCCCCATCAAAGAAGAACCGATCTGGGTTGCCAGGCGGATACGCTGGCTTTCGCCGCCGGACAAGGTGGCGGATGCCCGGGAAAGTGTCAGATAGCCCAGGCCCACATCCTCCAGGAATTGCAGACGGGAACGGATCTCTTTGACGATCTGCTCCGCCACCAGGGCCATGTTGCCCTGCAGCTGCAGTGTCTGCATAAACCGCAATCCATCCCGGATGCTGAGCCGGCAAAAGTCCATAATACCAATACCGCCCACCGTAACGGCCCGTGCAATGGCAGAAAGCCGCTCGCCATGGCACTGGGGGCAAGGCGCGGTAGACATACATTCTTCCAGTTCCTTCCGGGCCGCATCGGACTGGGTCTCCCGGTAGCGACGGGAAATGTTATTGAGAATACCTTCCCAGGGCTGCTCCAGCACGCCCATACCGTTGCCCCGGTTATAGGTCATGCGGAGCTTTTCTCCCTTGGTGCCATTGAGAATAATATCCATAGCTTCCCGGGAAAGGGTCTTTACCGGAGCCGTCAGGGAGAAGTGATACTTTTGGGCCAACGCCTCAAAATACATACGGAAAATGGAATCGGTACGGGCGCTTTGCCAGCCGGAGGCCTGGATGGCGCCATCGAAAATGGATTTATCCTTGTCCGGGATCACCAGGTCCTCATCCGCGATGAGCTGAAAGCCCAGGCCGGTGCAGGCCGGGCAAGCGCCGGAAGGATTGTTAAACGAGAACATCCGGGGTTCCAGCTCCGTAAGGCTGACGCCGCAATCCTCACAGGCGTAGTTCTGGGAAAATGTCAGTTCCTCCTGGGTGGCAGGCAACTGAATGGTCACCAAACCGCCGGAATGGGTGCAGGCGGTTTCGATGGAATCGGCCAGGCGACGGCGCAGACCTTCCTTCAGCACCAACCGGTCCACCACCAGTTCAATGGTATGTTTTTTGTTTTTTTCGCAGGAAATGGTTTCCGTCAGATCATACAAAATGCCGTCCACCCGTACACGGGCAAAGCCCTGCTTGCGGGCATCCTCGAAAACCTTTTGATGTTCGCCCTTTTTGCCCCGGATCACGGGAGAAAGGATCATAAAACGGGTGCCCAGTCCCAAGGCCTCCACCCGGTCCACAATTTGGTCGATGGTCTGCCGGGCGATCTCCCTGCCGCACTGGGGACAATGAGGCGTACCCACCCGGGCCCATAAAAGGCGCAGGTAGTCATAGATCTCCGTAACGGTACCCACGGTGGAACGGGGGTTTTTGGACGTGGTCTTTTGGTCGATGGAAATCGCGGGGGAAAGGCCGTCGATGGCATCCACATCCGGCTTGTCCATCTGTCCTAAAAACTGCCGGGCATAGCTGCTGAGACTCTCCACATACCGGCGCTGGCCCTCGGCATAAATGGTATCGAAAGCCAGGCTGCTTTTTCCCGAACCGGAAAGGCCGGTGAACACCACCAGTTTATCCCGGGGGATGGTGACGTTTACATTTTTCAGATTGTTCTCTCTGGCGCCTTGGATGATAATTTTATCGTTCATAAGCATTTCCTCGCGTGGTTTATCATTCCGAATATTATACCACAGAACCCCGCAGCTTACAAGAGGAAATTCAAACAAAATTTCGTTTTCTTCGCAAAAAATACCCCCTTATTTTTGAAAAATGCGGTTGCTTTTTGTACCGAGTTGGTGCTATAATGGGAATAGTATGCTACGGTATCTACCGGGCAATAATAAAGAAATATGAGTGAGGTATTCAGCGATGATTGCTTACGACGACATCAAGATTTTCTGCGGCAACTCCAATCCCGAATTCGCAAAAACCGTTTGTGAAAAACTGGGCATTCCCCTTGGCAAGAGCACAGTTAAGACTTTCGCCGACGGCGAAGCTTCCGTCTCCCTGGAAGAAACCGTCCGCGGCTCCGACGTTTTTCTGATTCAGTCCACCTGCAAGCCCGTCAACGATCATCTGATGGAGCTGCTGGTTATGATCGACGCTTGCCGCCGTGCTTCCGCCGGCCGTGTCACCGCTGTTATCCCCTATTTCGGCTATGCCCGTCAGGACCGCAAGGCCAAGAGCCGCGATCCCATCTCCGCCAAGCTGGTAGCCAACATGATCACCGCCGCCGGCGCGCAGCGGGTCTTGACCATGGACCTGCACGCATCCCAGATCCAGGGCTTCTTCGATCTGCCCCTGGACCATCTGCTGGGCGCACCCTCCTTTGTGGACTACTATTTGAACAAGTTCCCCGAAGACAAGTACAATCACGAAGAATTCGTTGTGGTTTCCCCCGACGTCGGTTCCGTTGCCCGCGCCCGTAACTTCGCGCAGAAGGTCCATATGGGTCTGGCCATTGTGGACAAGCGCCGCGCCAAGGCCAACGAAAGCGAAGTCATGAATGTCATCGGCGATGTGGCCGGCAAGACCTGCATTCTCTACGATGATATGGTGGATACCGCCGGTTCTCTGTGCAACGCCGCCAAGGCCCTGGTGGAAGTGGGCGGCGCCAAGGAAGTGTACGCCTGCGCTACCCACGGCGTTCTGTCCGGCCCCGCTTACGAGCGTCTGGAGAACAGCGTCATCAAGGAAATGCTGTTCCTGAACACCATCCCCCAGGTGGGCAATACCCCCAGCGGCAAGATCAAGTTCCTGGATGTGGCCCCCGTGTTTGCCCGCGCTATCGAGCATATTCACGGCGCTACCTCCATCGCTGACCTGTTCTAAGCTATGATTGGAAAAAGCAGCGATACCTGGCTGATCGTGGGTTTGGGCAATCCGGGGCGGGAATACGAAAAGACCCGGCACAATGCCGGTTTCCGCGCTATGGACATTTTGGCGCAGAAGCTGGGCGGCAAACCCGATAAGCTGAAATACCAGGGATTTTACTGCCAGGTAAATTACCGGGACAAGAAGCTGCTTTTGCTGAAACCCCAAACCTTTATGAATCTTTCCGGCCGCAGTGTGGCCCCTTTGGCCGCATTCTTCAAAGTGCCGGTGCGTAATATCATCGTTCTGTTTGATGATATTTCCCTGCCCCCCGGTCGGCTGCGGATCCGTCCGGACGGTTCCGCCGGCGGTCACAACGGCATCAAGTCCCTGATCCAGGAACTGGGAAGTCAGGATTTTCCCCGGGTGAAGATCGGCGTAGGCGCCAAGCCCCATCCGGATTTCGATCTGGCGGATTGGGTGCTGAGCGCATTCACCGCCCAGGAGGAAAAGGACCTGCAGCCCGCACTGGAACGGGCCGCCGATGCCGCGCTGGCTATCATTGATCACGGCGTACCAGAAGCGGCGAATCGGTTTAACGGTTCGAAATAATTTGTCACATAACCACGGAAAGGGGGTCCTCTGCCCCCTTTCCGCATTGTTACGTTGTAAAATATACGGTCATTTCCATGCGTCTGCGGCGCAATATTCGGCAATTCCCCTTCCCATCATCTTTTGGAGGCAATCTATGGAACAGTTGATCACCTTTTTACATTCCATTCCTGAATACCAAGCCCTGGCACAATCCCTGCGTATGGGCCAAACTGCCGCCGTCACCGGCGTCGGTCAGATCAACCGCAGCCATTTGATTGCCGGTTTGAAGCGGGATCTGCCGCAAAATTTCGTGCTGATCTGTCAGGACGATATGGCCGCCCGGCGTCTGCAGGAGGAACTGAAGGCCTTCCTGGGCGAAACGGCGCCCATTCTCCCCAGCCGTGAACTGACGCTTTACGACAGCGCCGTGGTTTCCCGCGCCTGGGAGCAGAAGCGGCTGCGGCAGCTATACGACCTTTCCCTGGGCCATACTCCGCTGCAGATCTTCACCTGGGAATCTCTTTCGCAGCGGACCATGCCGCCTCAGGTATTGCTGCAGGCCGCGTTTACCCTGCAGACCGGTCGGGAATATCTGCTGGAGGAACTGGTGACACGGCTGATCCACGCCGGCTACAGCCGCTGCGCCATGGTAGAAGGTCCCGGTCAATTTGCCGTCCGCGGCGGTATTTTGGACATTTACTCCCCCGCCGCAGACCGTCCTTTCCGCTGTGAATTCTTCGGTGACGAATTGGACACCATGGGTTATTTCGACCCCGACACCCAACGCCGCACAGAAAATGTCCAGGCGGTCACCATTCTGCCGGTAGGTGAGACCCAACCCCGGCTGCACCCGGAAGGTCTTTCCGGTCTCTGCAGTGATCTTTCCGGGTTGATCACCAGGCAGCGCCGCCGCAAAAATCCCAATGAAGCGCTGATCAAAACCCTGGAAAAAGATCTGCATAAATACGAAAACGATTTGAATAACCCAGCCTCTGACCGGTATATGGCTCTGATCTATCCCGAAATGGCCACCGCCATGGATTACATCTCCGCTGACGCGGTGATCGTACTCTGCGATCAGGGCAACCTTCACCGGGCCGCTCGAACCCGCACCGAGGAAATTGGCCTGCAGTTGGACAGTCTGCTGCAGGGCGGCATGGTGGCCGGCGAGCTGTGCGATTATGTGTGCCAGTGGGAAGATTTCTGCGATCGCATCCGCCACCGCACCCTGGTGTATATGGATGCCTTTGGCGGCAGCACCTATCCGGAGGAAAACCGGCCCAAGCAGCTGCTGCCCTTTACCGCCAAGCAACTCCCCAGCTACGGCGGCAGCTTGGATACGGCCGCGGCAGATCTGGCCCATTATCAAAAGCAGGAATACCGCTGCCTGGTGCTCTGCGGCAGCCGGCGACGGGCGGAACTGCTGCAGGAAATGCTGGGTCCCAAAAACATTTCCGCTTTTCTCTGCATTCCGCTGACCGCTTTGCCCAAGGAAGGCCAGATCCTCCTGGCGGAAGGCAGTCTGCCCTTCGGCATGGAATATCCCACCGCCAAGCTGGCTGTCCTGACGGAAGGCCAACTGATGGCCAAGGCCGCCGCCCCCAAAGCAAAGCCCAAAAAAACCGCCACCAATCGGCAAAAGCTCAATTCCTTCACCGACCTGTCCCCCGGCGACCTGGTGGTTCATGAAAATTACGGCATCGGCCGATTTGTAGCCATGGAGCAGATCAAGGTGGATGGTGCCGTCAAGGATTATGTAAAAATCGCCTATCAAGGCTCCGACACCCTCTTCGTGCCCGCCACCCAATTGGACATGGTCAGCAAATACATTGGCGGCGGTGGCGAGGATGCCAATGTAAAACTCAACAAGATCGGCACCGACGCCTGGCAAAAAACCAAAACCAAGGCCCGGAAAGCCGCCAAAGATATGGCCGGCGAGCTTATCAAGCTGTACGCCGCCCGCAAACGGCAGGAAGGTTTCGCCTTCGCCGCCGACTCCCCCTGGCAGCAGGAATTCGAAGACAATTTCCCCTATCCGGAAACCGATGACCAACTGCGGTGCATCGCGGAGATCAAAGGCGATATGGAATCCCCCACCCCCATGGACCGATTGCTCTGCGGCGATGTAGGCTTCGGCAAAACCGAAGTTGCTCTGCGGGCGGTTATGAAAGCGGTCATGGACTCCAAGCAGGTGGCTATTTTGGTGCCCACCACGGTGCTGGCCCAACAGCATTACCAAACCGCCGTTTCCCGTTTCCGGGGTTTCCCGGTAAATATCGATGTGCTGAGCCGCTTCCGCTCTGCCGCAGAGCAAAACCGCACGGTGCAAAATCTCCGCTCCGGCACGGTGGATCTGATCATCGGCACCCACAAGCTGCTGCAAAAAACCATCGAATTCAAGGATCTGGGTCTGTTGATCGTGGATGAAGAGCAGCGCTTCGGCGTTAGCCACAAGGAGCGGCTGAAGGAGATCTCCAAGGGTGTGGATGTTCTGACCCTGTCCGCCACGCCCATTCCCCGCACCTTGAACATGGCCCTTTCCGGCATCCGGGATATGTCCACCATCGAAGCGCCGCCTTCGGACCGTTATCCCGTACAGACCTATGTGATCGAGCATAACAACGCCATCATCGACGATGCCATCCGTCGGGAAGTGGAACGGGGCGGTCAGGTATATTATCTGCACAACCGGGTAGAGACCATTGACCAATGCGCCTCGGCCATACAGCGGCGGATCCCTGGGCTGAAAGTGGCAGTGGCCCACGGAAAAATGGGCGAAGAAGCCCTGGGCGATGTGATGCAGGCCATGGCCAACGGCGAGATCCAGGTACTGGTATGCACCACCATCATCGAAACCGGTCTGGACATCCCCAACGCCAATACGCTGATCATCGAAAATGCCGACCGCTTTGGCCTTTCCCAGCTTCATCAGCTTCGCGGCCGTGTAGGCCGTTCCACCCGCCACGCTTACGCCTACTTCACCTATCGGCCCGACAAACAGCTAACGGAGATCGCCGAAAAACGGCTGTCCGCCATCCGGGATTTTGCCGAGTTTGGATCCGGTTTCAAAATCGCTATGCGGGATCTGGAGATCCGGGGCGCCGGTAATCTGCTTGGCGCCGAGCAATCGGGCCACATGATGAGCGTGGGTTACGATATGTATCTGAAACTGCTGGACGAAGCGGTACTGGAAGAACGGGGCGAAAAACCCAAGGAGCCGGACTGCACCGCCGACCTGAACGTCACCGCCAATGTGTCCCAGGAATATGTATCCCGTGGAGAGGAGCGTATGGATCTTTACCGTCGTATGGCCGCCATTCGCAGCCAAGGCGATGCCGACGATCTGCTGGACGAGATCATCGACCGTTACGGCGATCCTCCCAAGGGCGTTATCAATCTGATCGACATCGCGCTGCTCCGCGCCGAAGCCCGGCGCTGCGGCATTCAGGATATTCGCCAAAAAGCGACCGATGTGCTGCTGACTCTGCACAAAATGGATTTTGAAGGTATCACCGCCATTTGCAGCGACCCGGATTATAAAAACCGTCTGTTCTTCGTGGCCAACGCCAAGGTGCCAACCCTGCGGCTGAAGCTCCATGGCAGCGCCGACAGTTTGAAACAAACCAAAGCCCTGGTCGCCCGGATGAAACAATGCTTCCAAGTGTGAAAAATCTGTCAATTTTTCCGTTTGTTTCCTTTTCTTCCATGTAAAAACATTGCTTTAGAGGAAACTATGTGCTATAATGGCACAAAGCATGAATGAACCGCGGTTTTCCGCCCCACGACAGGAGTGAATGCATCATGGCAATCCAAACCCCTACCCGTCCCGAACAGAATACCAAGCGCCGCCCCGATGCTGCCACCGCACGTCGGCTGACACTGCGTAAGGCCCTGCACAAGCGGATCAGCTTGATTGCCGTGGGCATTTGCATGTGCGTAGTACTGGTGGCCGCCCTTGTAGCCGGCGGTTTGTACCTGAAACAGCAGATCCCTGAGGACCATGGCAATATCCTGCCCAATGTATATGTGGGCAATGTGAACATCGGCGGCATGACCACCGAGGATGCCCGACTGGCCATTCAATTGGCAGTGATCCCGGTGCTGACCCAAGAGGATATGGTGGTGCAGCTGCCCAACGACACACTGCGCATTTCTTCCCAGGATGCCCGCATCTCTCTGGATGTGGAGCAACTGATCGCCACTGCCTACAGTTACGGACGCAGCGGCAGTGTATGGGGCCAGGCCAAGCGCTGGGCGCAGGCCGAAAAAACCAGCTATCACATCGCGCTGCTGCCCTATATGCAGTTCGATTCCAGCTATATCAGCGATGCGGTATCCGCTTTTTGCGAGAATTACAGTACCGCGCTGGTGGAACCCTCCGTGGTTCTGCAGGGCGAGCGTCCCATATACGGTACCCTGTCCCCTACCCATCAGACTCTGGTGCTTACCATGGGTTCTCCCGAATCCATACTGTCCCCCGATGCTGTCTACGACCGCATTCTTGATGGATACAGCATGCTGGACATGGAAGTACAGTATGAGGCTCCCATCTCCGTAGAACCCCAGCAACCCAGCGCCCAGGCCATTTTTGATCAATACTGCCAACTGCCCCAGGATGCCACCATCGACAACAACACCTTCGCCATTACCCCCGAGGTATACGGCTACGGTTTCCATGTGGAATCGCTGCAACAGCAGATCGACCAGGCGGATTACGGACAGGTCATCCAGATCACTTTGGACTTCCTGCTGCCGGATATCACCGTCAACGCGCTGAACACCAACCTGTTCACCGACACGCTGTCCAGTTATGTTTCCAAAACCAACGACGGCACCAACAACAACCGGGATGCCAACCTGCGAGTTGCCTGCGAGGCCATCAACGGCTATGTGATCAAGGTTGGCGAGCGATTTGATCTGGACGATATCCTGGGTCCCCGCACCAAGAACAAGGGCTACCGGGAAGCACCGCTGTACAGCGGCAGCACCACCTCCGCCATCGGCGGCGGCATCAACCAGGTGGCTTCCACTTTGTACTACTGCGCCATGCAGGCAGGCCTGACCGTCAACGAGCGCCACGCCCACCGTTACGCGGTGTCCTACACCCCCCTGGGCACCGACGCTTCCATTACCTACGGCATTGAAAGTTTGGTATTCACCAACAACACCTCCGCGCCCATCCGCATCATCGCCACCGCTGACAAGGGCACCGTTTCCATCACCTTCCTGGGCACCGACGATAAGGACTATGTGCTGCAGCTGGAGAGTGTGGTGACCGACACCTTTGCCCCCTCCACCATGGAGCAAAAAATGGTAAAGGACAACGAAAGCGGCTATGTAAACGGCCAGGTGCTTCAGACCGGTTTGACCGGCTACTCCATCGAACTGTACATCTGCAAGTATGACAAGGTTACGGGCCAGCTGTTGGAAAAAACTTTACTAAGCACCGCCCGCTACGAATCCCGGGACCGCATCGTGGTCAAGATCATTGAAGACGATACAAACCCCCTGTAAATCATGAAAAGGCACCCTGCCGCGGCAGGGTGCCTTTTTTATGACCATATGCGCTTAGTAGTTTTCGGCGTGGATCTCGAAGTAGCTCTGGGGATGGGCGCAGGTGGGGCACAGTTCGGGTGCCTTGGTACCTACAATGATGTGACCGCAGTTGCGGCACTCCCACACCTTCACTTCGCTCTTCTCGAATACCTGCTGGGTCTGCACATTGCGGAGCAAGGCGCGATAGCGCTCTTCATGGTGCTTTTCAATAGCAGCCACCATGCGGAATTTGGCGGCCAGTTCGGGGAAGCCCTCTTCCTCGGCGGTTTTGGCAAAACCGGCGTACATATCGGTCCACTCATAGTTTTCGCCGTTGGCGGCAGAAACCAGATTTTCGGCAGTATCGCCGATGCCTTCCAGCTCCTTGAACCACAGCTTGGCATGCTCTTTTTCGTTGTCAGCGGTCTTCAGGAACAATGCTGCGATCTGCTCGAAGCCTTCCTTTTTCGCCTTGGAAGCAAAATAGGTGTACTTGTTGCGGGCCTCGGATTCGCCTGCGAAGGCAGCCATCAGATTTTTTTCGGTTTGGGTACCAGTGTATTTATTTGCCATGGAACAATTCCTCCTTTTAAAATATTCAAGAACATTATACCACGGACTTTTGTGAAATCAATAAGAATTTACAGACAGAAACGGAAAATTGAGATAAACTGCAGCAAACTGCCCAGCACGACAAAAATATGGAACACCGAATGCATCCATTGCATTTTGCTTCCGATGCCGTACAGCACCGCGCCAATGGTATAGGCTATACCGCCGGCCAGCATCCAGTAAAAGCCTGCCGGTGTCAGCGCCTGCATCGCCAGAGGCAGGAACAAGATGATGCACCAGCCCATAAAGACATAGCACACCATGGAAAAAATGCTGTACTTATGCAGATCGATGGCCGTCAAAGTCACTGCCAGGGCCGTCAAGCCCCACTGAAACGCCAGAATACCCCAGCCCAGCGCCGGATTTACCGGCCGCAGCGCCGACAGCGCGATCACCGTATAGGTACCGGCAATCAGCACATAAATGGTGCAATGATCCATCACCTGCATTACTTTTTTGCCTGTGCTGGGTCGCAGACCGTGATAGACGCTGGACATGGTATACAATGCGATCATACTGGCGCCGTAAATGGCAGAGCCTACCACGCCCCAGGTGTTTTCATGCATGGCCGCCCGTATGACACACAGCACCAGCACGATCACGCCCAGGCCACCGCCAACAATATGGGTAACCATGTTCATAGTTTCCTCTGCCCGGGAATAATCCGGCAGAAGACGGTCGCAAAGCTTGGTTCGTTTTTTCATGAAGAATACCACCTTTCCGGTCAAAAGTGTAACCCATAACCCCGGTAGAGTACACCTATTCCCCGAAAATATCACTCTACTGCCAGGAGAACTGACACAATGCACAAAAATAGAGTCCAAAATTTGGCATCAAAAAGAAGATTTATACAAAAATACTTCATGTATTTTCCATTCTCTTATGCTATAATAGAAGCGAAGAGAGACACAACGAACCATTGGCAAAGGAGCGCTTATGAATAATATCTTGTTCTTCATGACACCCAAGGCGCTGTGTCAGTATGTATATGATGATTATACCGTGCGGCAAGCACTGGAGAAAATGGAAGCCGTAGGCTACGCGGCGCTTCCAATTCTCAATAAACGGGGCGAATACCGGGGCACCATTACCGAAGGCGATCTGCTGTGGGCGCTGAAAAATCTGTGCTATATGGATATGCGCCAAGCGGAGGCCCGCCGGATCATGGAGATCGACCGCCGAAAGGACAACATTCCCGTTCGGGTCAACACCTCCATGCACGAATTGGTGGAACGGGCCACATATCAGAATTTTGTTCCCGTGGTAGATGATAAGGATACCTTCATCGGCATCGTCACCCGCCGTGGCATCATCAAGTACTGCCAGCAAGAGTTGTTCGCAGCTGAATAACCTCCCAAAAGCCTGCCGGCCACGGCGGGCTTTTTCTTTTTTTTGAAAACTACAGTATATATACCACATAAAAATTCTGCAAAAAAAGTATTTTTGGTAACAATTACAGTTGTAAACAGAACAAAACTGTTGTATAATAAAGTGCTAATCTATGCAAATCCACACATCGGAGGATGTTTACGATATGAACCAATATAACACAACGATCCGTGATTACATCCGGCCCGGCAATCATGTCCACCTGGTTGGCATCGGCGGCGTTTCCATGCGCCCTTTGGGCCTGGTGCTGCAGGGCATGGGCTTGCTGGTAACCGGATCAGATATGAACTCTTCTGTCTCCACCGACGAGCTGATTGCCAAGGGCATCCAGGTATCCATCGGCCATCGGGCAGAGAACATCGAGGGGGCCTGCTGCGTCATCCGCACCGCCGCCGCCCATAACGACAATCCGGAGATCGCCGCCGCCCGTGCCGCAGGTATCCCCGTGTTTGAGCGGGCGCAAGCCTGGGGTGTGATCATGCAGTCTTACAAAAATGCCATCTGCATTTCCGGCACACATGGCAAAACCACCACCACTTCCATGATGACCCACATCCTTATGGAAGCAGAAAAAGATCCCACCGTAATGATCGGCGGCTATCTGCCCATTCTGCACGCGGGACATCGGGTGGGCCACGGCGACACCATTCTGCTGGAAAGCTGCGAATACTGCGATTCCTTCCTGAACTTTTTCCCCACCATCGCCGTGATACTGAATATTGAGGCGGACCATCTGGACTACTTTAAGGACCTGCAGCAGATCGAACACTCCTTCCATGATTTTGCCGCCCTGGCTACGGACCGTATCCTGGCCAACGGCGATGACGCCAATACCATGGATGCGCTGAGAGGGCTGGATTACATCTCCTTCGGTATGGGCCAGCATAATCGCATCCGCGGTGTGAACCCCTCCTCCGATTGGCGGGAGTTGGATATAATCTGTGACGGTCAGCTGTATTGCCATCTGACGCTGTCTGTGTTGGGTCGTCATAACGCCATGAATGCCATTGCAGCCGCCGGCGCTGCCTGGGCCATGGGAATCCCCGGCGACGTGGTTGCCAAAGGCCTGGTGGCTTTCCGGGGCGCAGAACGCCGCCTGGAACACAAGGGAACCTTCAACGGCGCTGAGGTATATGATGATTATGCCCACCATCCCGGCGAACTGGCCGCCACCATCGAAGCCGTACGGGCCACCAACCCCAAGCGACTGGTGGTTGCCTTTCAGCCCCATACTTACACCCGCACCAAGGCCCTGTTTGACGATTTTGTCCGGGAGCTGCAAAAGCCGGACCTGTTGATCCTGTCCGAGATCTACGCCGCCCGGGAGCGCAACACTGTGGGCATTTCCTCTCAGGATCTGCAGCGGCAGATCCCCGGTTCCGTATACTGCCAGACCCTGCCCCAGGTGACGGAATATCTGCGCTCCATTGCGCAGCCCGGTGATATGATCATTACCATCGGCGCCGGTGACATCTATCGCGCCGGCGAAGCGCTGCTGAAGTAAAAAGATCGCGGCATAGCCGCGATCCTCAATCCTCCAGCCGGAGCTTTTCAATGCCGGAAGCTTCAAATTCCTGCATGTATTGCTCCATGCGTTCCATCAGTTCTTCGTAGTTTTCCTCGGTGATGGCAGGATAGTCCATATCCCGCTTGGACATTTCCTCTGCCAGGATCTGAAAAAAAACATAATCCTCGTAATAGGCAATGGCCTCATGGATACCGCCCTCCGTATACGCCCGGGACGGATACCATAGCCCTTCATAGGGTTCTGTCAGCGCCTGCATCGGTGTACCGGCGCAGAGGGCAAACAATTTGTTCTCCACATGATCGTAATCCTGAAAACGGTCATCCCCCCGGGTGGAATTCAGCACCCAGTTACCGATGTACACCAGATCCAATAATCTTCGGAATTCTTTGTTTGTCAGTTCAATGCGCATATACTGCCTCCTTGGGTGGATGTTCTGCTGGTATTATAGCACCGCAAGGATGGATTTCAAGAAAATTTCGTAAAGAAGAGGCGATGAAAATGAAAAAATTGAATGTTTGCGTTCTGTTTGGCGGTGTCAGCCCGGAGCATGCTGTGTCGCTGCGTTCTGCCGAGTCGGTGCTGAACAACATGGATGCGGAAAAATACAATATCTTCCCCGTGGGCATTACCCGGCAGGGCCAGTGGATGCTGTTCGGCAGCACCAATTACAGCCTGCTGCCCGGCGGTGCCTGGGAGGATTGCCCCGACAACTGCAAGGCCGTCATCTCCCCGGTGCGGGGCGAAGGTTTGCTGATCCAGCGGCCTGAAGGTCTGGAAAAACAGGCCATTGATGTTGTCTTCCCGGTGCTACACGGCGAAAACGGCGAAGATGGCGCCATGCAGGGCCTGCTGCAATTGGCCGACATTCCCTGCGTAGGTCCCCATGTGTCTGCTTCCGCAGTGGCCATGGATAAGACCCTGACCAAGCTGGTGGTGGACCAGGCCGGTATCACCCAGGCTGCCTGGATGCTGGTGCGCCGAAATGACCTTGGCCACCATCCCGAGCAGATCCTGGATCAACTGGAAGCTAAATTCTCCTACCCCATGTTTGTCAAACCTGCCGGCACCGGTTCTTCCGTAGGTGTCAGCAAAGCCGGTGACCGGGTGTCGCTGCTGGCCGCCCTGATGAGCGCCGCCAAGTATGATACTAAAGTGCTGGTGGAGGAGTTCATCCATGGCCGGGAAGTGGAAGTGGCTGTTATGGGCAACGAAAGCCCCATGGCATCCATCTGCGGTGAAATCGACTCCGGTGCTGAATTTTATGATTACGATGCCAAATATATCACCGACACTTCCGTTGCCTATATTCCCGCCCGTATCGACGACGATGTAGCCGAAACGGTACGGGATGCCGCGGTGAAGATCTACAGTGCCATCGGCTGCCAGGGTCTGAGCCGGGTGGATTTCTTCGTGACTTACGAAGACAACCGTGTGGTGTTTAACGAGATCAATACTTTGCCGGGCTTCACTTCCATCTCCATGTATCCCAAGCTGTTTGATGCCAGCGGCATTCCCTACGGTCAACTGATCGACCAGTTGCTGCAGTTGGCCATGGAGGCACAGGAATGAAGCTGCCGGTTATCCTTTCCATTCAGGGCTGTCAATACTACCCGGAACAGGATCCGGAAGTGATCGAACTGGTCACCGAGGGTACGTTGGAGCAGTTGGAGACCTGTTGGGAGATCTGTTATGAGGAAAGCGATTTGACCGGCCTGGCCGGGGTGACCACTACCTTCCGCCTGGAGCCCGGCCAAGTGGTGCTGCAGCGCAGCGGCAAGCTGCGGTCGGAAATGGTTTTCCGGGAAGGTGTCCGCCATGATTCTCTGTACCAGATGGATTTTGGTGCGCTGCTGCTGACGGTCTGCGCCAAGCAGATCCAGGCCAATATTACTTCACGCGGCGGCACCGTAGATCTGGTATACGATATTCAAATTGAAGGCATGGAGGCCGGTTTGGTGGAATACCACCTGACCATCCGCGCAAAATAATCGCACCCCCGCCGGGTTTCCCGGCGGGGGTGTTTCCGTTCCGACGCTTTGCAAATCTTTCAAAAATCGATACTGGGAAATCGAAATTTCCGATGAAAAAGCGCCGCCAATCACACGGCGGCGCTTGTATCATGCTTCTGTTTCCTCCCGGAAATCGTCCAGCAGAGCCGTTTCCGAACCCTCACCGATCTGTCTTTCCTCCATGCAGGCAGTAAACTGCTCACCGGTCATGCTCTCATGCTCCATCAGGAAAGCCACCACCCGCCGCAGCGCTGCCTCATTGTCCGTCAGAATATGACGGCAGCGGTCATAGGCCCGGTCGATCAAGTCCTTAACTTCATCATCAATGGTGCCGGCCACCTTTTCCGAATAGCTCTTGGTGGTCTGATAATCCCGGCCGATAAACAGTTCGTCCCCGTCCAGATAGCTGACGGTACCCAGTCGCTGGCACATACCGTAGCGGGCAACCATATCCTTTGCCAGCTTGGTGGCTCTTTCGATATCATTGGAGGCGCCTGTGGAAATATCCCCCACGAACAGATCCTCCGCCACGCGGCCACCCAGCAAAGATACAATTTCCTCAAACATCTCATTACGGGTCAGATGAACGGTATCCCCCTTGGGCAGGCTCCAGGTAGATCCCAGGGACTGGCCCCGCGGCACAATGGTCACATGCATTACCTGCTCCTGGGTGGGCAGATAATAGGCAGCTACCGCATGACCCGCCTCGTGAATGGCTGTGATCTCCAGGTCCCGGCGTTGCTGTATCCGGCTGCGTTTTGCCGGACCCATGGTCACCTTCATCATCGCCTCGTTGATATCCGCCATGGACAAAGCAGGCCGTTCCTCCCGGGCAGCCATAATGGCAGCCTCATTCAGCAGGTTGCTCAGATCCGCGCCGGTATAACCGGGCGTAGCCCGGGCAACAGCCTTCAGATCCACGGAATCATCCAGATTCTTTCCCTTGGCGTGGACTTTTAGAATATCTTCGCGGCCTTTCATATCCGGGCGGCCTACATGGACCTGCCGGTCAAATCGGCCGGGGCGCAGCAAAGCCGGATCCAGAATGTCGGGACGGTTCGTTGCCGCCAGGACGATCACGCCGTTGTTTTGGCCAAAGCCGTCCATTTCCACCAGCAATTGATTCAGCGTCTGCTCCTTTTCGTCGTGACCGCCGCCCATGCCGGAACCACGCCGACGGCCCACTGCGTCGATTTCATCGATAAAGATGATCGCCGGCGCTATTTTCTTCGCCTGCTCAAACAGGTCCCGAACGCGGCTGGCGCCAACGCCCACATACAACTCCACAAAATCCGAGCCGGAAATGGACAAAAACTGCACATCCGCCTCGCCGGCCACGGCCCGGGCCAGCAAGGTCTTACCGGTGCCGGGAGGGCCCACCAGCAAAATGCCGTGGGGGATCCGGGCGCCGATCCGGGTGAACTTGGCAGGATCCCGGAGGAAGTCTACCACTTCCTGCAACTCCTGCTTTTCTTCATCCGCGCCGGCTACATCCTCAAAGGTAACCTTTTTGCCATCCGGCACGCCCAGCACGGTGCGGGCCTTGCCGAAATTGGCCATAGCCTGCTGGCTGTTTGCCTTGCTCATCAGAACGAACCAAAGAATCAGCAGCACCAGTCCCACGATCAGCAGCGGCAGCACCAATTCAAAGAAACTCTGCTTCTTTTCTTCCACAAAATCATAGCTTTCCAGAATACCAGCGGCATGCTGCTGTTGGATCAGATCCCACATTTCCTGTCGGAACAGTTCCGGATCTCCGATTTTGGTAACGACGGTATCCGCGCCTTCATAGGGCGTATGCAGCCACAGATGGATCTTTCCGTCCTGGACCACAAAGCTTTTGACCTGTTCGTTCTGCAGCAGGTCCACCACCTCGGAATAGGCCACCTTGTTGCCCACACCGCTGAAAATGGTAAAAATCAGACACACTACAAAAACGAGAATGGAACTATAGAGAAAAAAGGAATAAACATTGCGCTTTTTCAATTTGCCAGATCTCCTTATTTTTCATATACACAGGGCTTCAAAATGCCCACATAGGGTAGGTTGCGATATTTTTCATTGTAGTCCAGGCCATACCCCACCACGAACTCATTGGGAATGGAGAAGCCCACATAATCCGCCCGCAGATCAATGCCCGGGGCCCGGCCTTCCGGCTTATCCAGCAAAGTACAGATCCGCACCGATGCAGCGCCTTTATCCTTTAGGTGCTGCACCACAAACTGCAGACTGCGGCCGGTATCCAGAATATCCTCCAGGATCACCACATGGCGGCCCCTTAAATCGGATTTTACATCCTGCTTAACGCAGATGCTTCCGCTGGACTGGGTTCCGTGATACGAAGATATCCACATAAAATCCATTTGACAATGATCATCAAACGCCCGAACCATATCCGCATAAAATACCACAACGCCCTTTAGCACACCCACAAACACAGGCTCCTTGCCTGCGTAATCTGCGGTCAGCTCCTTGCCCAATTGGTTGATTCTGTCCTTGATCTGCGCTTCGGTTAACAGGATTCGTTCAATATCTTGATGCATATAGGTACCCCCAATATGTTCTCTATATTTCTTCCCAGATAATTTGCACGCCTGGCATATCCCGGGATATTCTTTCCTGATTGACACCCAGGCCATACGCCGCCAGGACGCCGCCGTCATCTGCCAGCACCGGTACAAAGGGCCGCTGGGATGCGGGTATTTTTTTGTCGATAAACAGTTTTTTCAGGCTTTTGGTGCCTCCTGAAAGCCGGATCTCATCACCGGCCCGACGGCTGCGAACAACTACATTTCCCTGGGTCTGCAATCCACTTTCCGCCTTTGCGCAAGTCAGACGCAGGCCCCACTGGGGCAGTTCCGTAATGCCCTCCAAGCTAACCGCCGCGGGCATAGGCGCTTGCGCCGCAGATGCCTTTTGCACCGAGCCATAACAGCGCTGCAGGGTAATACCGCCGGGAAAATCCGCTTTGGCGGAAGGGTTTTCCGAGAACACCAGGGACTCCGCCATAGCGATATGCCGGCTTTCCGGTTCCCGAATCCCCCAATTTTTCATTAGATTTTCCAATATCCGATGGCGCAGCGCCTCCGGCATTTGCCGCAGCGTTTCCACATCCGCCGTCTCTTGCCGTTGAGCCTCCGCCTCCAAAAAAGCGTCATCCTGCCGCAGCCGCAGCGCGCTTTCCGACAAAGCCACGGCCAGCCGCGGATTTTCCGCTTTCAGCAAAGGCATAACATGGTGGCGCAGGCGGTTACGCAGGAACGCGTCGGAAGCATTGGAGCTATCCTGAATATGCTTCAGACAGTATTCCTCCAAAAACGCCTCCACCTCCTGCCGGGTCACCAGCAGCATGGGGCGGATCAGATTCTCGCCAACCGGCGTGATGCCGCCCAATCCCTTGAGTCCGGTGCCCCGCACCAAATGCAGCAGCACGGTTTCGGCATTATCGTCGGCGGTATGGGCCGTGGCGATCTTGCCGGGCAAGGTCCTGAAAAAAGCATACCGCGCTTCCCTGGCAGCGGCCTCCAGGCCCTTTTCCCCGGCCACAACCTGCCCCTGTCCTTCATACAGCGGAATATCGAAACGATCGCACAGTTCCCGGACGAACCGGGCATCCGAATCGGATTCCTCTCCCCGCAGGTGATGGTTATAATGGGCAGCGGATAACCGAATGCCCAGTTTTTCCCTTGCCAGGTACAACCCAAACAACAGCGCCACAGAATCCGCCCCGCCGGAAACGGCGCAGATAATATGGTCGCCGGGCTGCACCATATCATATTGCCGAACAAAAGCAACCAGCTTGTTATACATGCTTCCACTCCCGGTCGGTAAAGGTCTGATAAGAACCGAACCATTGCATCTTCACCGTACCGGTCTCGCCATGACGGTTTTTCGCTACGATACATTCGGCCAGACCTTTATCCTCCGTGTTGGGATTGTAATATTCGTCACGGTAGAGGAACATTACCGAGTCGGCATCCTGCTCGATGGCGCCGGATTCACGCAGATCCGACAATATCGGCCGCTTGTCGGTGCGGCTTTCCACCGCACGGGACAGCTGGCTCAGGCAAATCACAGGAACATTCAGTTCCTTGGCCATGATCTTCAGCGCGCGGGAAATTTCGCCTACCACGGTAACACGGTTTTCACCGCTGCTGCCCTTGCCGTAGCCGGAGCCTTGCATCAACTGCAGGTAGTCGATCACCACCAGGCCCAGATTATCCAGCCGACGGCATTTGGCATTGATCTCTGCCACGGTGACGGAGGGATTGTCGTCGATCCGGATATCGGTTTGGCTCAGTGCGGCGGAGGCCATACACAATTTGCCCCATTCCTCTTCGCTGAGCTTGCCGGTGGCCAGTTTCTGCATATCGATGAAGCTCTCGCTGGCAAGCAAACGCAGCGCAAGCTGCTCCCGGGACATTTCCAGGTTAAACACCGCCACGGTCTTTTTATACTTTTTCGCCACATTCACCGCCAAATTCAAAGCAAACGCGGATTTACCCATGGCCGGACGGGCTGCCACCAGGATCAGGTCGGATTTGTTCAGGCCGTTGATCTTGGTGTCCAGGTCCCGCAGGCCGGAAGAAAGGCCGGGAATCAAGGAATCGGACTGGCTCAGCTCCGTCAGGCGGTCAAACACCTTATGCAGCACCGTGCCGATATGTTCCAGGGAGTCTCCCCGTTCGCCCTTGCGCAGGGCGTAGATCTTCTTTTCGGCAGATTCCAGCATCTCGCCGGGGGTGCCCACGCCGTCGTGAACCATTTCGGTGATATCTGCGCCGGCCTGGCCCAAGACGCGAAGCATGGCCTTTTCCCGGACGATGGACGCATACCGCACCGCATTTGCTGCGGTGGGAGTGATCTCCATGAGCTGGAGGATGTAGTCCCGGGAATTGTCATGGTAAATGCCCAGTTCCCGCATTTTATCCAGCACGGTCACCGGGTCTATGGTTTGGGAGAAATTGAACATGGTATAAACCGCTTCAAAGATCTCCTTATTTTGCTGCAAATAGAAATCATCGGGGCTGACAACGCCGATCACATCCGCCACACAGCGGCTGTCGATCAAAATTGAGCCCAGTACGGCCTGCTCCGCCTCCAGAGAATGGGGCGCTTGCCGCCGCAGCAGATCCTCCTCCAAAGCCATATTCTTTCTCCTCTCTAACATTTTTCATTAGGGCAAGCCCCCGCCCTACAGGGTCATTTCACACAAAAAGCTATGTGCCTTGGTTAATATACGCCTTGCTTCCGGAAAGGGAAGCTTTTTCACGGCTTCCGCAAAGGGCAGCAGATACACCGCAGAAATTTCCTCCGGCTGCAGGATAATTTCCTGCTCGGCATATTCCGCCAGGAAATACACCACCCGCTTTACGGTATCGGGTTTCTTTGGCAGCTGATACTGCTCCTGTTCACGAAAGCCTTCCAGCAAGGTACAGCTAAGGCCGACTTCCTCCCGGATCTCCCGCAAAGCCGTCTGGACTTCCGTTTCCCCCGGTTCTACATGGCCCTTGGGAAAACCGCAGTGGCCGGTGCGGTGTCGAATGATCACATATACAATCTGCTCTCCACGCCGGGTAAACACCACCCCACCGCAGGATTTTTCCATTTTCATTGTTTTCTCCTTTTTAGACACGGCAGCACAAAGCCTTCTCCTCAAGGAGAAGCCTTATTAAGCTTCTTCGATCTTGACGGTCAGAGGGGCGTTGATCTCGTAACCCAGCTTGCAGGTAACGGTGTAAGTGCCTACATTCTTGATGTTTTCAGCCAAAACGATCTTCCGCTTGTCCAGCTTGATGCCCTGCTTCTCCAAAGCAGCGGCGATTTCGGCGTTGGTCACCGCTCCAAAGAGTCTGCCCTGACCGCCGCCCTTGGCGGTGACCACCAGGGTCATGGTCCGCAGCTTGCCCGACAGTTCCAGCGCGGCAGCTTTTTCCTTGGCAATACGCTCAGCGGTAGCCTTGTCGTTCATATTCTTCGTATTGATGGCATCGGCGGTTGCCTCAATGGCCATCTTCTTGGGCAGCATAAAATTCCGGGCGTAGCCGTCGGATACTTCGATCATCTGGCCCTTCTTGCCCTTGCCCTTCACATCCTGCAACAGAATTACTTTCATAATATACTCCTTTTCCGTCATTGCGCAAAGCAAACCGATGCGCCATGACATTCATTTTTTACGTTTCGTAGAATCTATCGATGGAGATCACCAGATCGTCCAGCACTTCTTTAATGGATTTTCCTGTGATCTGGGCGCCTGCCGTCGCGGTATTGCCGCCGCCGCCCAGGGGTTCCAGGATCATCTGCACATTCACATCACCCATACTGCGGGCGGAAATAATGACCCGGTCATTATCGGGATACAGCACGAAGGACGCGGTAATGCCGCAGATGTTCAGCATTTCATCCGCTGCCTGGGCCGCCAGGACCCGGGTCGTGCCGGTATTCAACGCCGCCACCGCGATCTCCTTGCGATACAGGCGGGCGGATTTGATAATCTGATACTTGGCCATGGTCTCCTGGAAGTCATTCTGCAGCAGTTTCTTAACCTCCACCGTATCGGCGCCCATGCGGCGCAGCACAGCAGCCGCTTCGAAGGTACGCTCGCCGGTGCGGACATTGAAACTCTTGGTATCCAGGAAGATACCTGCCAGCAGGCTCTTGACCTCAATGGGCAGTACATCTTGCTTTTCCACAGAGTACTGCAGCAGCTCCGTTACCAGCTCGGAAGCGGAGGATGCGTAGGGTTCGTGGAGATTGACCACCACAGGTTCGATATAATCGGCTGCTCTGCGGTGATGGTCCACCACGCAGACACGGCTGATGGCGTCCAGCAAAGGACGGCTTTCCACCTGGTCGGGGCGATTGGTATCCACCACCACCAAGGTAGAGCGGTTATCTGCTATCAGCAGCGCTTCGTCGCCAGAGATAAACACGCCTTCATATTCCGGCACCTTGTAGATCTCTTCCAGCAGTTGGTTTGCCGCATTGCGTTCCTTGTCAATGACGATGTGGGCCTTCTTACCCTTCTTGCGGCACATACAGCTAATACCCATGGCGGCGCCTACCGCATCCAGGTCCGCATTTTTGTGACCCATGATGAACACATGGCTGCTTTGGCCGATGAGCTCCATCAGAGAATTACCGGTGACACGGCTGCGGACCTTGCTTCTGCGATCGGCCTCTTTGGCGCGACCGCCGAAGAAGGTGAAGTCCAGCCGGTCTTTAATGACCGCCTGGTCGCCGCCGCGGCTCAGGGCCATTTCAATGGAGAGGGCGGCAAAATTGTAGCTCTCTTCAAAATTGGCGCCGTCCACGCCCAAACCAAAGGAAATGGATGCCGCCAGGCCAGTGGGGTTGACCACCTGGTGGATATCCTCCAGCAGAGAGAATTTCTCATTCATGGCGTGTTCCAGATCCCGCTTTTCAAACACCAACAGGTAGCGGTTGCGCTCCAGCTTGCGCAAAAGACCGTGATAAGCCTCTGCCCAGGCGGTGATGGCATCGTTGATTTGGGCATTCATGGTGGAAATGGCAGACTCGGAAAGGTTCATGGTCAGTTCTTCGTAGTTGTCCACCAGAATAATGGACACCACAGGCCGAGAACGGATATACTCGTCCCGAACCTGATACATTTCCGTCAGATCGCTCAGATACAGCACGCCGAAATATGTGCCGACCACATCGTTGGCCCGGATCGCGCTGCCGTAAACACGGTAGCGGCGGGTGCCAATGGTCACGTCATAAGGATACTCCGTCTTTCCGGAAGCCAGCCAGTCCATGGTGATACCCGGCAGGACCGCAGTAATATCCTGCTCAGGGATCTGCTGGCGATAGCCGGTAACGGCGGCAAACCGTTCGCTGGCCCATACGATACCGTTATCGCCCAGCCGCACCAAAGCCATGGGCAAGGGATTTTCCGCCGTTTTTCCAGTGATGTCCGGAGCGGCAGAAGCATTTTGGATAAAGGTCTGGATCTCCCGGCTGCGGCGGTTCCGCTCCAGAATATACAGCACCAGCAGCAGCACCGTAACCGCGCCTTCACCGGCCGCCAAATAATACTGCTTCAGCACGGCTGCCGCCGCGCAAAAGCCCAACATTACGACAAAGCAGGCAATCAAACCCGGCCGCAGCAGCCGGCTCAGTTTCTTTTTCATATCGTCGCCTCCTGAAAATGGGCATCATTACCCATATTATTCTTATAATCTGTACTATTATAGCAGAGGAAACAAATAAGTGCAACTGCTTTTACAAAAATATACAATATTGACTTTTTTACCCACGCATGAGATAATCAATACAGAGATCACCACAGATAAATCCCACGACTTATCAACAGAAAGGAGATTGGATTCTATGCACGAAACGCAAGGCCAGCCCTATCCCGACAACGCGCCGGAAACCGCACCGGAAAACCCTGGCAGATCCCGTAAAATACGCATTCGTATTGCCGTCTGCGTTGCATTGGTCATCGCCATCGTGGCCAGCGGTTTGGTGATCTGTTTTTCGGATTCCCTGTCCGTTTTTTCGGATTCTCTGTACATTTGCGGCAAGGATACATTAACGGTGACCATGCCGGGTAATTTCACCAAGGATCCCACCGTCTCCGCCGTGATTCTGGAGGAAGGCGTTTATGACCCCGCGCAAGCATTCCTGGGATGGACTAACTTCTACGGCGGCATTCCTACCCAGCTTTCCGTTGATACCGCAGACTTCCCCGCAGATAAGATCAGCTATTCCATCTGCTGTACAGCAGGCCTTTTCTCCACGGACAACGACGGTTATACCAACGATCTTTCTGCGTCGATAGAATGTAAGAATAACCAAACCTTTCATTGGGAGTTGTCCTTCGGCTCGTCTTCGCAAGCGGAAGGACTTTGGTATGACCAGGCATATGACAAGGTTTATTCCAAAATTATCATTTACTGCGAGGGGCATATCATTGGCTACGCCGTTATACGTTACGACCGCATTTATTCGGATGAATGGGCCGAATTGCAGCCCGATTTGGCGGACTCCTATGCGCAATACGAAGAACCGATACCTTTGGATGTCTACCACTGTACCCTTGTGAAATCCGTTTCCTTCCCCAAGATTTTCGGGAAATATCAGGCAGTTACCGAGGAGTCTGTCCAGCACTACATCCAGCGGACCATCGACAAAGACAACTAACGCTATACCAGCCACCGGCAGCAGCCGGTGGCTGCTTTTTCCGGGAAAACTTGTCGAAAAAAATTAGTATACATTTGGATCGTTTTGTGTTATACTATCTGCAGTGTGCGCCGGGTGGGCAGCCCCGGGCAGCTTAAAACAGAAGATTTTGCAGGCGTTTTTCCAAAAAATGGCGGTACGGGGCCGGATTTTGGAGAGCGGTTGCTTATTTGCTTTGCATTTTTTGAAAGGAGTATAACCAATTTGGCTGAAAAACTGAAAATTATTCCCCTGGGCGGCTTGGACGAGATCGGCAAAAATATCACCGTATTGGAATACGGCAAGGATATGATCGTAGTAGACTGCGGCCTGGGCTTTCCCGATGAAGATATGTACGGCGTAGATCTGGTGATCCCCGACTTTACCTATTTGGTACAAAACCAAAAAAAGCTGCGGGGTATGTTCATCACCCACGGTCACGAGGACCATATCGGCTCCATCCCCTACTGCATGCAGCAGGTCAATTGTCCCATCCATGGCACCGCCATGACCAACGGATTGATCAAGCTGAAGCTGGAGGAGCACAAAATTGCCGACAAGGTCAAGCTCATCACCCACAAACCCGGCGATGTGGTAAAAGCCGGCTGCTTCAGCGTGGAATTTATCCATGTAAACCATTCCATCGCCGACGCGGTAGCCTTCGCCATCCACACACCGGTAGGCACCGTGGTGATGACCGGCGACTTTAAGATCGACCCCACCGCCGGCGAGGGCATGATGGATCTGGCCCGGCTGGGTCAATTGGGCAACGAAGGCGTACTGGCGCTGATGGCCGACTCCACCAATGTGGAACGGACAGGCTACACCCCCAGCGAAAACACGGTAGCAGAGAGCCTGGACCGGCAATTTAAGAACTGCGACAGCCGCATCATCGTTACCACCTTCGCCTCCAATATGCACCGCATCCAGGCGGTGCTGTCCATTGCCCGCCGGCACGGCAGAAAAGTGGCCGTCACCGGCCGCAGCATGGAAAATATGTTGAAGGTGGCCCAGGAACTGGGCTATCTGAATGTTCCGGCAGACACCATCGTGGATATCGCCACCATCAAAAATCTGCCAAAGAACAAGATCGTCATCGTATCCACCGGCAGCCAGGGCGAAAATATGTCCGCCCTGCATCGGATGGCCTTCTCCACCCACAAGCAGGTGGATATCGTCGGCGGCGATCGGATCATCATCTCCGCTTCCGCCATTCCCGGTAACGAGAAAGCGGTTTCCCGGATCATCAACGAGCTGTACCGTAAAGGCGCGGAAGTTGTATACGAAAAGAGCGAGGGGCTGCATGTATCCGGCCATGCCTGCCAGGAAGAACTGAAGATCGTCCACGGTCTGGTCAAACCCAAATTCTTCCTGCCGGTTCACGGCGAGCAGCGCCATCTGCAGATCCACGGCAAACTGGCAAAATCCATGGGCATGGCCCCCAAAAACATCCTCATCGGCGAAGTTGGCAAGCCTTTTGAACTCAGCAGCCGCAGCTGCAAACTGGGCGCAGCCGTGCCTGCCGGCGTGGTGCTGGTGGACGGTACCGGCGTTGGCGAAGTGGGCAGTGTGGTGCTGCGTGACCGCAAGCATCTGGCAGAGGACGGCATGATCGTGGTGTGCGTCAATCTCAGCGCCGAAGACGGCGAAGTGATCACCGGCCCGGATATTATCACCCGGGGCTTCATCTATGTGAAGGAGTCGGAAGAGCTGATGGAAGCGCTGCAGGCCGTGGCCTGGGAGGCCATTGACCGCTGCCAGCGCAAGCGGATCCGGGATTGGACCGCCATTAAAAGCGCCATTAAAAATGATCTTTCCGGCTATCTGTATAAAACCACCAAGCGCAATCCCATGATCCTGCCCATTATCATGGAGATTTAACGGCAACGCCGCCCACCCGGGCGGCGTTGCAAATAAAAAGACAAATTGTTGTTTACAGGATAACAGGTGTATGAGAAGCGCGTGTCATCCTGAGGGAGCGAAGCGAGTCGAAGGATCCGTTTCCTTTTTGAAAATCCACCGAAAAGGACGGATTCTTCGACTTCGCCGCCCATGGGCGGCTTCGCTCAGAATGACATACTCTTTACACTTATCAAGATAAACAACAATTCATCACAGAAAGGATCCTGTCTATGCGCTATTACTTCGCGCCCATGGAGGGCATCACCGACAGCATTTTCCGCCGAACCCACGCCAAATACTTTAGCGGCGTAGACCGCTATTACATGCCCTTCCTCTCCCCCACCGTTCACCGCCAGTTGACCCATAAAGAAGATCGGGAATTGCCCTTTGCCGACACGGAAGCCTTTTCTGCGGTGCCGCAGATCATCACCAAGGTGGCGGAGGATTTCCTATGGGCCGCCCAAGTCTGCGCTGACCGGGGCTATGACCAGGTCAATCTCAACGCAGGCTGTCCCAGCGGAACGGTGGTCAGTAAGGGTAAAGGCAGCGGAATGCTGCGGGATGCGGAGGCTTTGGATGCTTTCCTGGAAAAGATCTTTTCCCAATCTCCCCTGCCCATTTCCGTCAAGACCCGGCTGGGATTGGACGATCCTGCGGATTTTTACCGGATCCTGGAAGTTTATAACCGCTACCCCATTCAGGAATTGATCATCCATCCCCGCACCCGAAAGCAGTTTTATGACGGCGATCTGCATATGGATATGTTCCAATATGCCTTGGAAAGCAGCAAGAATCCCCTGTGTTTCAACGGAGAATTGCGCACGAATACCAATATTTCTGATTTTTCCAAGGATTTCCCCAAAATTGATGCCGTTATGATCGGCAGAGGTCTGATTGCAGACCCCGGTATGCTGGATCCCCGCGGCACCACCCGGGAAGCGCTGCAGGCCTTTACGGAGGAACTGACCGAATGCTACATAGCCGCTTTTGGCGGCGCCCGGAACGCCATGTTCCGTATGAAGGAAAACTGGAGCTTCCTGCGCCATCGTTTCGTCGGCAGTGAACCGCTGTGGAAACAACTGCGCAAAACCACAGATCTGGGCGAATACAAAGCCCTCTGCGCCGGTTTTTTCGCCACCCTTCCTTTGGCGGACCCCTACGCGCCCCAACAATGGTAATAAAAAGCTGCCGCGGATTTCCGCAGCAGCTTTTCTTCTTTTTTTGATCAAGCCAGGCTGACTTCGCCCAGGACGATCTTCTTATAAATGACCTCCATGGGGCAGGCATCCAGGGCGTTCTGGACGATCTTCTGCGCCTCTTCGCTCAGCAGATCTGCCCGGGCCTGGGTGACCCAGATATCTTCCTTGCTGATGAAGTAGATGATGTGATAGCCATACTTGGTGCGAACGATGCCGTAGTCGCCTTCTACACGGATCTCCTCAAAGCACCAGGCGTCAAAGGTCTCCAGCATGTCGCCCTTGGCTACGCCGGTGTAGATGCCGCCTTCGCTGGCATTGCCGTCAGCGCTATGGGTCTTGGCCAGTTCCGCAAAGGAATCCTCCGTTTTTTCGCCGTTCAGCCACTGATCCAGGATCTCATTGGCCTTTGCCAGGCAGGCATTCCAGGCCGCCTGGGTGTAGCCGTCGATCAGTTCTTCGGTTTCGCCTTCGCTCTCGCCCTCAGACTGGGTCTGCTCGCCGTCCTCCTCGGTCAGTTCCTCGATCTTAATGAGGATGTGCCGGATGTCTACGGTGTAGCCGCCGTCCTTGGTGATGTTCTTTTGGGCGTAGGCAGCCTCATTGGCCGCGAAATAAGCCTCGATCTGCTCCATGGTGGGGTCCAGCTCGCCATAGAGTTCCGCAAAATAGCAGTAGCCCAAGTAATAGGTCTCCATGTAGGCGATATAGTCATCCATGGTACAGCCAGGGCCCATGGAGTCCTGCAGCATTTCTTCTGCAGAAGCAAAGCCGTTCTTCAGCGCGGTGGTCTCCATGCTTTCCCGCAGACCGTCCAGCTCTGCCTGTTCCTCGGCGCTGAGCTGATAGTTGTTCTGCTTTGCCAGCATGGCAAAGGACACATTGCCATGCCACATCTCGATGGCGCTTTCCAGGAAATACTGCTGCCAGGTGCCGGATTTGTCATAAGCCATTTGCTCATCCAGGGGCGCGGTGTAATCCAGGCCGTAATAGCTCAGATAATAGGAATTGCTGTTCAGGAAGTCATACACCTGATTCCAGTAGTAGATCTGCAATTCGCCGTTGGTCAGCTCTGCGCCGGGCACGGTGGCAACCACCACATCCCGCTTCTTCATGGCCTTCTTGGCGCTGACCGTAAAGGAATCCTTGCACAGCACATTGTTTTCTTTGGGAATCAGCCAGCTAAACCACTGACCCACATCCCAGCCTTTGCCATCCTTGCTGAAATTGCCGCTGATGCCGGCAAACAGCACCACCGCCAGCACCGCCAGTGCAGCCACGCAGCCGCAAAGCGCGGACACAAAACGGGCGCGCTTCAGTTCGGCAGACGGGCCAACAGGCTCCTCAGCAGGCTCTTCATCTTCCGTTTCTTCGTCGTCGAATTCTTCATCGTCGAATTCTTCGCCGTCAAGCGCTTCGTCATCCCATTCCTCGCCGTCGAACTGGGGATCCTGCCGGTGGGGTGTGACCTGAATCACCACTTCCCCTTCCTCTTGCAGGATCTGGTCCGTCTCAAACACCAGATCTTCGGGATCGATGACGATTGCTTCCTGTTCCGCGCTGTTATTGCCGCCGCAGACAGGGCAGAAATTGCCTTTTAGGGACAATTCTTCGTTGCAAAACTTACATTTCATAGTTTTTCCTCTTTCTCCGTAAAACGGATTGGTCGCTTAGCCAGTTTATCACGATATACCAGCAATTGCAAGGGAAATTACAATTTTTTTACAATTAACTTCTTTGGTAAAAAGCGCCGAAATACTTGCAAACAGCATGCAAAAATGTTATAATACATCGTTGATATTGTACCCTCCAAGGAGTTTGGCTATGAATACAAAGACCACGGTGATTTCTCAGGAAGCGCTGGACCGACAGTTTTCCTATTGCGATAAGATCGCGGCTTATTTCCAGGCCGCAGGCTACACCCCCAAGGCCTATGTAGAGACCTACGGCTGTCAACAGAACGAAGCGGATTCCGAACGGATCCGGGGCATGCTGGCCCAATGCGGCTACAGCATGTGCGACGGTCCCGAAGGCGCAGACGTGGTGGTAATGAACACCTGCGCCATCCGGGAAAACGCCAATCAGCGGGTTTTCGGCAATTTAGGCGCACTGACCCACACCAAACGCCGTCACCCTGCCCAAAAAATCTTTCTGTGCGGCTGCATGGCCGGCCAGGAAGTGGTATCCACCCGGATCAAAAACAGCTTCCATCATGTGGACGGTGTGTTCTCCACCCATCATTTTTGGCAATTCCCCGAGATCCTATACAAGGTCCTCACCACCGGCAAACGGCAGTTTTATATTGCTGACGAAGCTGGTTCCATTGCCGAAGGCCTGCCGGTGCTGCGCAGCAACGATCTGAAAGCCTGGGTAAGCATCATGTACGGCTGCAACAATTTCTGCACTTACTGCATCGTGCCCTATGTGCGGGGTCGGGAACGGAGCCGCCGGCCGGAGGATATCCTGGCGGAGTGCCGGCAATTGGCCGCCGCAGGCATCAAGGAAATCACCCTGCTGGGACAAAATGTAAATTCCTACGGAAAAGATCTGGACTGCGGCGTGGATTTTGCGGATCTGCTGGCGCAGATCGCCCAAATTGAAGGAGATTTCCTCATCCGCTTTATGACCAGCCACCCCCGGGATGCTTCCACCAAGCTGTTTGACACCATGGCAAAGTACGACAAGATCGCCAAGCAGCTGCATCTGCCTTTCCAATCCGGTTCTTCCCGGGTGCTGAAAGCCATGAACCGGCACTATGACCGGGAAACCTATCTGGAAAAGGTGCGCTACGCAAAGGCCGTTATGCCCGGGTTGGTGCTGACCTCCGATGTGATCGTAGGTTTCCCCGGAGAAACGGCGGAAGAATTCGAGGAGACGATCACCCTGATTGAACAGGTGCGTTATGACGCGCTGTTTACCTTCATCTTCTCCCCCCGCCCCGGCACTCCTGCCGCCAAAATGGAGGATCCTACGCCTAAAGAAGAAAAAAGCCGCCGTTTTGACCGGCTTTGCGCAGTGCAGAATCACATTTCAGAGCAAATTCATGCCGGCTATGCCGGTCACACCTTCCGCTGCCTGGTAGACGGCACAGACAAGGATCTGCTCACCGCCCGCACCGAAGGCGGCCGCCTGGTGCGTTTTGCAGGAGACAAAGCCCTCATCGGCACCTATCAGAATATTACCATCACCGGCCACAACACCTGGAGCCTGACCGGTGAGCGGAAAGGATAAAACTATTAAGAAAGAGGTGGCGCCTATGGCGAAACCCATCCATGAAATGACGCCCATGCAGCGGCAATACCACGCCATCAAAGAACGCAATCAGGATTGCATCCTGTTTTTCCGCTTGGGTGACTTCTACGAAATGTTTGACGATGATGCCTGCATCGCCGCCAAAGAACTGGACCTGACCCTCACCACCCGGGACCGCAACCGGCCCAAGGAAGAGCAGACCCCCATGTGCGGCGTGCCCTTCCACTCGGTGGATGCCTATATCGCCCGGTTGGTAGCCAAGGGCTACAAAGTTGCCATCTGTGAGCAGATGGAGGATCCCGCCACCGCCAAGGGCATCGTGGAACGGGAGATCACCCGCATCGTCACCCCCGGCACCGTTACCGAAAGCTGTATGCTGGAGGAAAGCCGCAACAACTACATCAGCGCCATTTATGCCGAAGGCGGCAAATACGGCCTGGCCTTCTGCGATATTTCCACCGGCGAATTTTATGTAACGGTCTGCGCCGATGTCAATGCCGCCACCTCCGAGCTGGGCCGCTTCAATCCCAGCGAATTGCTGCGCTGCTGCGATGCCAACGAGATCCTGGACAATGCTTTGATGCTGCGGCTGCAATGCCGGGTGGATCAGGCATCGCCGGAGCTTTTCTCCCGGGAGGCCGCCTGTCAAACTTTGGAGCAGCATTTTTGCACCTCTGTGCAGGAGCTGGGCATCGCCCAGCAGCCTTTGGCGGTTTGCGCTGCCGGTGGTCTGCTGCAGGTACTTTTGCAGCTTCAGAAAAATGATCTTTCCCACATCCGCCGGTTGGAATACTATGCCGACGGCCGGTTCATGGAGCTGGATCTGGAGGCCCGACGCAATTTGGAACTGGAGGAGACCCTTCGCTCCAAGGACAAAAAGGGCAGCTTGCTGTGGGTATTGGACAAGACCCATACCGCCATGGGCGGACGGATGCTCCGCGCCTGGCTGACCAAGCCCTTGCTGGATCCGGTACAGATCAGCCGACGGCTGACTGCCGTGGAGGAACTGGTCAACGCGCCCATTCTGCGGGGCGAACTGGAAGCCGCGCTGCGGTCTGTAACGGATTTCGAACGGGTCATGGCCCGCATCGTCACCGGCTCTGTCAACGCCCGGGATCTGCTGGGCTTTGCCGACGGTCTGCACGCCCTGCCTCAGGTGAAACAACAGCTTGCCCAAGCCAAGGCGCCGTTACTACAGAAGATCGCCGCCGCCATCGATCTGATGGAAGATTGCGCGGAACGGATCGATCACACCATTTCCGAAAAAGCGCCTCTGACCATCCGGGAAGGCGGCATCATCAAGCCCGGCGCCAACGCCGAAGCCGACCGTCTGCGGGATATTATGGAGGGCGGCGCCGACACCATTGCCGCCATCGAAGCCGCCGAGAAGGAAAAGACGGGTATCCGCACCCTGAAGGTTGGCTACAATCGGGTATTCGGCTACTATATTGAGGTCTCCAAATCCTTCGTAGATCAGGTACCCATCCACTATGTCCGCAAGCAGACCCTGGCCAATTGCGAGCGTTACATCACACCGGAACTGAAAGAACTGGAAGAACAGGTGCTGACTGCCAAGGACCGCCTCACCGCACTGGAATATCAGCTTTTTGTGGAACTGCGGGAATTTTTGGCACAGCAAACTGCCCGTGCCCAGCAAACTGCCGGCGCTGTAGCCGCGGCAGATGTGCTTTGCTCTCTGGCCGCCGTGGCAGTCCAGCGGGGCTATTGCCGTCCCGAGATCACCTTAGGAAACGAGATCTCCATTGTTGACGGCCGCCATCCCGTAGTGGAATGCATGCTCAAGGACAGCTTGTTTGTCCCCAACGACACCCATTTGGGTGCGAAAGACCACCAGGTAAGCATCATCACCGGCCCCAATATGGCCGGTAAATCCACCTATATGCGGCAAGTGGCGCTGATCGTGCTGATGGCACAGATCGGTTCTTTCGTGCCTGCCAGATCTGCCACCATCGGCATCGTTGACCGGATCTTCACCCGCATCGGCGCCAGCGATGACCTGGCCTCCGGCCAATCCACCTTCATGGTGGAGATGTCCGAAGTGGCCAATATCCTTAAGTATGCCACCAACCGTTCCCTGCTGATCCTGGACGAGATCGGCAGAGGCACCTCTACTTACGATGGTATGTCCATCGCCCGGGCGGTGCTGGAACACGCCGCCAATCCCAGGCGTCTGGGCGCAAAGACCCTGTTTGCCACCCATTATCACGAGCTTTCCACCATTGAGGCAGAACTGCCCAATGTGAAAAATTACAACATCGCCGTAAAAAAGCGGGGCGATCAGATGATCTTCCTCCGGAAGATCGTACCCGGCGCTGCCGATGACAGTTACGGCGTAGAAGTGGCTAAGCTGGCCGGTCTGCCTGCCGCCGTGATCCACCGGGCCAGAGAGATCCTGCAGGAGCTGGAAAGCGGCGAGCGCAAGGCCGCCGTCCTGCCCGCCCCCGCAGATGATCAGCTGGATATGCTGGATCTCAGCGCGCAGCAGGTCTGCGCTGCCCTGGAGGCCATTACTGTAGAGACCCTGACGCCCATTGAGGCAATGAACGAACTTTATAAGCTGAAAAGGATGCTGAATTCATGACCAAACCGGCAAAACTGGCTGTGACCATAACCGGAAAAGAACGGATCTGGGGTTTTGTATATTTACTGACGGAGCTGTTTTTGCTGCCGTCGGCGCTGCAATCCCTGAATAAGCTGCTGCCTGCGCCGCTGTCGGACAGTTGGCTGAACATTCTGTACTTTGCCTTGAATTTCATATTTGTCTGCGCCATTTTCCGGGATTTTTTGAAGCGCAGTCTGAAAAAAGCCGGTCAGGATGTGGAGGATTTTCTGCTGGTCACCGCCGGCGGTTTTGGGTTTTACTATCTGTGCAATGTGGCCATTGGACTGGTCATCGGCTATCTGGCGCCGGATTTTGCCAATCTCAACGACGGCAGCATCGCCCAGCAAGCCGGCAGTAACTTTACCGCCATGGCCATCGGCACCGTGCTTTTAGCGCCTGTGGCAGAAGAATTACTGTACCGCGGTTTGTTTTTTGGCAGCCTTTATGCCAAGAACCGGGCGCTGGCCTATATTATCTCCTCAGCGTTCTTTTCTGTCATCCATATTCTAGGTTATCTGGGGAAATACGCGCCGCTGCATTTGGCTCTGGCCTTTTTGCAGTATCTGCCCGCCGGTCTGGTGCTGGCCTGGGCTTACCGCAAAAGCGGCAGCATTTTCTCCTCCATCATCATCCACGCCGCTGTAAATGCCGTGGCGATCCTTGCCTTGAGGTAACATTATGCCGAAAATTCAAAAACTCTCTGCTCATATTGCCAATTTGATCGCCGCCGGCGAGGTGGTGGAGCGGCCCGCCTCAGTTGTTAAGGAGCTGCTGGAAAACGCCGTTGACGCCGGCGCCACCAAAATCACCGTAGAGATCCGGGACGGCGGCATGACCTTCCTGCGCATCACCGACAACGGCTGCGGTATGGAAGCCGAAGATGCCAAAACCGCCTTTTTGCGACATGCCACCTCCAAGCTGCGTACTGCGGAGGATCTGGCAGCCATTGCCACCATGGGCTTCCGCGGTGAAGCATTGGCCGCCATCGCTTCTGTCAGCCGTATCGATATTATGACCAAGACCGCCGGCAGCTTATCCGGCACCAGTCTGCATTTGGAGGCCGGGCAGATCACCGAAGAAGCGGAAGTGGGCTGTCCGGACGGCACCACCATCATCATTCGGGATCTGTTCTTCAACACCCCTGCCCGAATGAAATTTATGAAATCCGACACCTACGAGGGCGGCCGGGTAGCCGCAGCCGTGCAGCTGCAGGCGCTGGCCCACCCGGAGGTAGCCATCACCTTCCTGCGGGACGGTAAGCAGGTCCTTTCCACCCCCGGCACCGGCGGTCTGCAAGCTGCTGTATACTGCGTTTATGGCAGAGAATGCGCCCAAATGGTCCCGGTGGACAGCCGCTGGGAGGACTACCGTCTCACCGGCTTTGTCAGCAAACCCACCGATGCCCGGCCCAGCCGAAATCTGCAGACCTTTTTTGTCAACGGCCGACCGGTAAAATCGAAAATTATGATCGCCGCTTTGGAAGAAGCTTACCGCAACCAAATTATGGTGGGAAAATTCCCCGCCTGCGTGCTGCATCTTACCCTTCCCAATCACGCCGTGGATGTGAATGTGCATCCGGCCAAAACGGAAGTGAAATTCCTGCGGGAAAAGCAGGTATTTGACTGCATCCATTACGGCGTGCTGGGGGCGCTGAACAAGACCCCCGACCGTCCTCAAATGCAATTTCAGAAGGAGCGCGCACCCCTCTTCCAGGAAGCTGGCGCGCCGGCAGGCGTGACCGTTGGGGGTTCCTCTGCCCCTTCGGGGCAGCTCCCTCAAAAAGGGCGGCAAGCGGCCATTCCGGCAGCCAAGCAGAACTTCTTCCGCACCATGACAGCGGAGGAATACCGCCATTTCTCCCAGGCGGTGCAGACCGCGCCCCAGCCTGCGCCTGCAGCAGCCATTGCCGCCGCTGCCAGGGTTGAGCGCCGGGAGTCGGTGCCGATACGGGAAAATGTAATCCTGCCCCAACCCGCCGCTGCACCTGCAGAGACGGTCACCCACACGGAACCCGTCCCCCATATACCGGAAGCAGCCGTCCCGACGTGCGCATCGTCCCCTCCCCCGGAGCCTGCGGAAGAAATGGAGCAAACCGCGCTGCCCATGCCCCAGGAAATTCCCTGGCGGATGGTGGGTGAGCTGTTCCATGCCTACATTGTGGTCGAACAGGGAGAGGAATCCTTCCTGATCGACAAGCACGCCGCCCACGAGCGGATCCTGTTTGAGAAATTGAAGGCCAATCAAGAGGCCATTTCCTCTCAGCTTTTGCTGACACCCGTTCCCGTCCGTCTGGAGCCTGCCGCTGCGGCAGAGCTGCTGACCAACCGGGATCTGCTGGCCGAATTGGGATTCGAAATCGACGAGTTCGGCGCCAATACCGTGGTGCTGCGGCAGATCCCCATGGATCTGGATCCGGAAATGGCCGCGGAAGCCGCCGAAGCCCTGGCCGCTGATCTGGCCAGCGGCCGCCGGGAGGAAAAAGATAAGGTGCGGGATGAAATCCTTCACACCGTAGCCTGCAAGGCCGCCATCAAGGCCGGCTGGAATAACGACGAAGCGGAACTGCTGGCGCTGGTAAAGCAGGTCATGGCCAATGGGGATCTGAAATACTGCCCCCATGGCCGTCCCATCTGCATCACCCTCACCAAAAAACAGTTGGAAAAGCAATTCCGCCGTACCAACTAATTTATCCGGAGGTTCCCCATGGAAAAGAAACCCCTTACCATGAAGCAAAAATACAGAATTTTTAATATCGGCCGCATCATCAGCTACGCCCTGCTCATTCTGGGTTTTTTGATGAACGGCTTCAGAAGCCCGCTGACCTGGGTGGGCATCGTACTGGTGATCGGCGTTTCCGTTTTCCGGGTGCTGGCTCTGCGCTGCCCGGAATGCGATGAGCTGATCGTTTCCAACTTTGGCTTTATGAGCAAATCCTGCGGCAAGTGCGGCTGGAAGCTGAGCCAGGAAGAGGAACCCAAGGAAGACGATCAGGCATGAGCGCCAAAAACCGTTTTCAAGTTTTTATGAATTCCGTCGCAGCGGTACTGGCGCTGGCGACGGTTGCATTGGGCGAGCTTTACCTATACACAGGTATTGGCGTATGGCTTACCGTCACCATTTCCTGCGGCACTGCCTGCTACCATTTTTCCATGCGACTGCTGGTAGGCTACCTGGTACCGCCGGTGAAAGGTAAGGCAAAATGGTTTCGCCCAAAAAAGTGGGAAGCACCCCTTTATCGCTTTTGCGGGTGAAAACATGGAAAAAACATTTGCCCACCTATGACCCCCGGCAGTTTTCCATGCGAGAGCATTCGCCGGAGCAAATTGTGCGAAATATGTGCGGTGCGGAAGTGGTACACGAAATTATTATAGCGTGCAGTTTTCTGCCGCTACTAATGGTACCGCTATTCGGAGCATTTTGGGTGTTTTTCATTACATCGTTGCTGGCGGCGTTGGTTGACAGTCTGTTTGTGATGGCCCAGCGGTATAACCGGCCCCGATTGGAGCGCATTATCGCGAAAGGATGATATCGAATATGTCTGCCAATTACAACGAACACAGCCGCGCCGCAGAAGCATTATTTCATCATCACGCACTGGATGCATTGTGCTATTTGATTGAGCAAGGTCGCGAATTGGAATTTACTTATCACGATCAGGCATATTTTCTGTCGACAAGTCAGTCAACCGGGTATGTATCCCTTTGGTTAGGGAAGAAAGAAGAAGCCTACAGCAGCATGGGTTGCTTTCTACAGACAGCCTTGCTTCAAGATACCCCTTTTCTTGTTGCCTGGGCGGATGTTGAACTGCAGTATTTATTGTAACTGTACCGGTCCTCTGCAATAGCACGGCCTTATGGATCGTGTAACGGACGACCGCAAGGATCGTCCCTACAAAACCTTCATGGAGGAAAAGGCTTTATGAACAAGATCATCTGCGTCGTGGGGCCCACTGCTTCCGGCAAGACCGCCCTGGCGGTGGAACTGGCCAAAGAATTAAACGGTGAGGTCATTTCCTGCGACTCCATGCAGATCTATCGGGGCATGGATATCGGCACCGCAAAGCCCACCGCCGAGGAAATGCAGAACATTCCTCACCACATGATCGACATTTGCGACCCTACGGAGGATTTTTCCGTCAGCCGCTATACGGAAATGGCCACCCCCATTTTGGAGGACGTACTTTCCCGGGGCAAGACCGCCATCATCGCCGGCGGCACCGGCCTGTATGTGGAGAGTTTGATCAAAGGCAATGATTTTGCCCCCATCCCCGCCACCGGCCACCGGGAAAGGCTGGAACAGCAGATTGCCGAAGCCGGCATTGAACCGCTGCTGGCCCAACTGCGCGCCATCGACCCGGATGCCGCAGACCGCTCCCAGGGCAACCCCCGGCGGATCATCCGGGCGCTGGAAGTATATTACGAGACCGGCCAAACCATCACTGCCCATAATTTGAAGACCCAGGCCATCCCGCCCCGGTTCGATGCCACCTGGATCGGCTTGGATTTTGAAAACCGGATTGATCTGTACGACCGGATTGACCGACGGGTGGAGATCATGCTGGATATGGGTTTGCTTAATGAGATACGCGGCATTTTGGCCGCCGGCATCCCGGAAAAAGCCACTGCCCTGCAAGCCATCGGCTATAAGGAGTTCGTGGATGCGCTGGCCGGACGGGCCACGCTGCAGTCCGCTATAGAGCAGGTACAGCAATCCTCTCGGCGGTATGCCAAGCGGCAGCTCACCTGGTTCCGCAGAAATCCGCAAATGCAATGGATCATCCGCCGTCCGGAAACCTCCGGGGAAGAAATTCTTGCCCTGGCGTTACAAATTACTGGCAAATCCGACAATTGAAATCTGCTAAGATGTAGGTGTACTCCAACTCACAGAAAGAAGGTATACTTATGTCTGAAGCAACAACTTTACAGGAAGCCATTTTAGGCGAAGTGCGGCGGGACCGGGTCCCGGTCACGCTGTTTCTGATGAACGGCTTCCAGCTCCGTGGGGTCATCACGGGATTCGATAGCTTTGTGGTGGTGCTGTTGACTGACGGCAAGCAGCAAATGATCTACAAGCACGCCATCTCCACCCTGGCCCCCATGAAACCGCTGAGAGCCGCTGCACCCACCGTGTAGCCATCAAGGGCGACGGAGCGATCCGCCGCCCTTGTTATTCTTAGTGGGCTAAATTGTTGTTTACGCACCCAAAGCCTTCGGCGCTGTAAACAATCCTTTTCCTTACCATCACACAGAAAGAGGTACATCGCCATGTCCATCACTGAAAATGTTGCCAAGGTTCTTTCCGATATCGAACAGGCTGCCATCGCAGCCGGGCGAGACCCCCGGCAGATCACCCTCTGCGCCGCCACTAAAATGAACGATGCGCAAAATGTCCGGGAAGCCATAGCCGCCGGTGTTCGCTGCTGTGGAGAAAACCGGGTGCAGGAACTGACGGCCAAGCTGGCGGAAAACGCCTATGAAGGCGCGGACCTGCATTTTATCGGCCATCTGCAAACCAACAAAGTCAAGCAGGTAGTGGGCAAGGTCAGCCTGATCCAAAGTGTGGATTCTCTGCGGCTATTGGAGGCTATCGAAAAAGAAGCAGCCAAACAGGGCATCCGGCAGGACATTTTGCTGGAGATCAACATTGGCGAGGAATCCAGCAAATCCGGCTTGCATCGGGAAGAAATCTACCAAATGCTGGAAAAAGTGGCCCAAAGCACCGCTGTCCGGGTTCGCGGATTGATGGCAATTCCCCCAATTTGTCAAAATCCGGGAGATAATAACAAATTTTTTGCAGAAATGTGCAACCTTTCTGTTGACATAACGGAAAAAAAATACGATAATGTATGCATGGAAATTTTGTCTATGGGCATGTCCGACGATTATGCCGACGCCATCGCCCATGGCAGCACCATGATCCGGGTCGGTACCGCTATTTTCGGCGCCCGGAATTACGGAGTATGAACATAACTGTCAGGAGGAACCTATCATGAGTTTTTGGGATAATGTAAAGAAGTTCGCGCAGCCCTACGCAGATGATGAATACGATGAATTCGACGATGCCGAAGACGGCTTCGAAGAAGATGGTGAAGCTTCGCCCCGCGCTCCCCGTAAGGCCGCAGAGCCTGCCGCTGAAGCTGCGCCCGAGCGCAGTGAGAACGCCGGCTTTAATGGCAAGGTGCTGAACATCCATTCCAACAAGCCTTCCGTGGTGCTGTTCCGTCCCACCCGGTTCGGTGAATGCACCAAGGCCGCCGATGACCTGCGGGCCCGCAAGGCTGTCATTGTCAACATGGAAGATGTGGATGCCAACACCGCCTGCCGTGTAGTGGACTTCCTGTCCGGCTGCGCCTATGCCCTGGACGGCAAGGTTCGTAAGATCGCCACCGACACTTATCTGTTCTGCCCCCAGAGCATGGATGTGATGGGCGATCTGGAAACCATCCAGACCGAAACAGACGAAACTGTCTGATAGATCATTTCAAAGAAACAGAGAGGAATTTTCTATGCTGACACCCCAACAGATCGAACAGGTTTCTTTTTCTACCGTAAAGTTTAACGGCTACAGCATGCGGGATGTGGATGCATTCCTGGAGCCCCTGGTAGATGACTACATCACACTTTACAAGGAAAACTCCCTGCTGAAGAGCAAAATGCGTGTCCTGGTGGGCAAGCTGGAGGAGTACCGCAAAAACGAAGCTTCCATGAAGGATGCCATCGTCAATGCCCAGAAGACCTGCGACATGATGGTTAAGGAAGCCGAAAACAAGTGCGTCACCATGCTCAACGAAGCCAATCTGGCCGCCGCGGAGAATAACCGCAATGTCCGTGTGCTGATTTCCGAAGAAAGCGCCCGGGTGGATCAGGCCCGTCAGTTGGCCGCCGCCCATATCGACGAACTGCAGACCCAACTGCAGTTCTGCATCGAAAAGCTGGAGGATATCAAGCAGGGCCGCTATCCCGCTGTGCCGGATGTGGAGGCTCTGATCCCCGAAACTCCCGATGCCCAGGAACGGATGACTGCCGTAGCCGACGAGATCAGCCAAAATCTGGCCAATTCCATTGGTTCCACCGAAGATACCGAAGTGGTTCCCCAGCCCATGCATCCCGGCGACGATCCCACCAACAAATTCACCGGCCTGCAGTTCGGCCCCCAGTACGATCCCACCCGCTAATGCAAACGCTGTCATCCTGAGCGGAGCGCAGCGAAGCCGAAGGATTCGTCCCTTATCCCAAAAGAGAACGGATCCCTCCACGCGCTACGCTTGGTCAGGATGACAAAATATTCTGAATAATATAAGGCTGTGACGAGGACAAGTCGTTTGCCAAGCTGTTTTCAGAGAGCTGCCGCCAGGTGCGAGGCAGTAACAGACGCAAACGGTATCCCCTCCGAGCCGCGCACCGAACGGATCTTTCCCATTAGATTGCGCCGGTTTTCGCCCGATAACGCGAGTTCGAGTGCCGTCACAAGACGGAATGAGAGTGGTACCGCAGAGGTATATTGCGCCTTTGTCTCTTAATGCTAGGGACAAAGGCGTTTTTTATTTCGTAGGGGCGATTCACGAATCGCCCGTCAAAGGAGGTTATAGTATGCAGATATTCCTGATCGCCGCGCAGATCACAGTTCTGCTGGTCATTGGCTTGCTGTTGTGGCAGATTTGGCGCAAATTCAAGTCTATACCTGAAGATGAGGTCATTGGAGAAGATCGTGCAAAGTACATGACCCAGCGGCTGACCTGGATCGCCATTTGTTCCGGTTTCATGGCAGTACTGCAAATCATCTCTGTTGTTTTACGCGTACTTGAAATCATTTGAGAACGGGCGACTCGTGAATCGCCCCTACAAATATGATTTTCCATTGTCAATTGTCAATTCAAATATTATATGGAGGTAACATCCAATGGACTATAAAAACACAATCATCACCCCCAAGACCGACTTCCCCATGAAGGCCGGTCTGCCCGCCCGTGAGCCCGGCATGCTGCAAGCCTGGGAAGAGCAGGATCTGTACAACGCCCTGCTGGAAAAGAATAAGGATCTGCCCCCCTTCATCCTGCATGACGGCCCTCCCTTCTCCAACGGCTACATCCACATGGGCCACGCCCTGAACAAGACTCTGAAGGATTTCATCGTTCGCTCTCAGGCTATGATGGGCCGCTACACCCCCTATGTCCCCGGCTGGGACAACCACGGTCTGCCCATTGAGCGGGCCATCGAAACTTCCAAGAAGAAGCTGAACAAGGATATGTCTGTGCCGGAGTTCCGGGCAGCCTGCGCCGATTTTGCCGAGGATTTCATCCAGAAGCAGATGGGCGGTTTCAAGCGCCTGGGCGTTGTGGGCGATTGGGCGCATCCCTACCGCACCATGGACAAGCATTTTGAAGCCCAGGAAGTGAAGGTCTTTGGTCGGATGTTCGACAAGGGCTATATCTACAAGGGCCTGAAGCCCGTGACCTGGTGTCCCTTCTGTGTCACTGCCGTGGCCGAAGCGGATATTGTTTACAACGACGACCCCTGTACCACCGCTTATGTGAAATTCCCCATCCATGACGATCTGGGCAAGCTGGCCGGCTTTGATCTGAGTAAGACCTATTTCGTCATTTGGACCACAACCATTTGGACCCTGCCCGGTAACCTGGCCATCTGCCTGCATCCCCGGGACAGCTACGTGCTGGTAAAGGCCGAAAACGGCGAGACCTACATCATGGCAGAAGCGCTGATGGAAAAGGTCATGAAAATCGGCGGCTTTGAGAATTACGAAGTCCTGGCCTCCTATCCCGGCGCCTTCTTCGAGAATATGCTGGCAAAGCATCCCTTCCTGGATAAGACCTCCCGCCTGGTTTGGGCTGAGTATGTCACCATGGATTCCGGTACCGGCTGTGTCCACACCGCTCCCGGCTTCGGCGCCGATGACTACAACACCTGCATGCGCTACGGCATGGAGCTGGTGGTGCCGGTAGACGATTACGGCCGCCACACCGACTACGCCGGTCCCTACGCCGGTCTGAAGACCGAGGAGAGCAATCCCATCATCCTGGCTGACATGAAAGAAAACGGCTCTCTGTTCGCCGCTGAGGATGTTGTCCACTCCTATCCCCATCACGACCGCTGCAAGAAGCCCGTCATCTTCCGGGCAACGCCTCAGTGGTTCTGTTCTGTGGAATCCTTCAAGGATCAGGCCATCCAGGCCATTGAAAATGTTCAGTGGTTCCCCGCCTGGGGCGAGGACCGTATGGTCAGCATGATCCGCGAGCGGGCCGACTGGTGCATCTCCCGTCAGCGCCGTTGGGGTATGCCCATCCCCGTGTTCTACTGCGACGATTGCGGCAAGCCCGTTTCCACCCCCGAATCCATCGAGAAGATCTCCAAGCTGTTCGACGAGCATGGCTCCAACATCTGGTTCCAGAAAGAAGCCATGGAGCTGGCCCCCGACGGCTTCACCTGCCCCCACTGCGGCGGCAAGCACTTCACCAAGGAGACCGACACCCTGGACTGCTGGTTCGACTCCGGTTCCACCCACTATTCCAGCCTGATGTACCGCACCCCCGAGCTGTGGCCCGCCGATGTGTATCTGGAAGGCGCAGATCAGTATCGCGGCTGGTTCCAGTCCAGCCTTCTGACCTCCGTGGGCGCGCTGGATAAGGGCGCTCCCTTCCGTCAGGTCATCACCCACGGCTGGGTGGTTGACGGTCAGGGCCGCGCCATGCACAAGAGCCTGGGCAACGGCGTTGACCCCGCCGATTTGATCAAGGACTTCGGCGCCGACATCGTCCGTCTGTGGGCAGCTTCCTCGGATTACCACGCCGATGTGCGCTGCTCCAAGGAGATCTTCAAGCAGATCGCCCAGAACTATCTGAAGTTCCGCAACACCGCCCGTTACTGCCTGGGCAACCTGGCCGACTTCGATCCCAACACCGATATGGTGAAGGCCGAAGATCTGGAAGAGCTGGATAAGTGGGCGCTGACCAAGCTGGATAATCTGATCAAGTTCTGCCGCAAGGCCTACAACGGCTATGAGTTCCACATGGTCACCCACGCCATCAACGATTTCTGCGTGGTGGAGCTGTCCAGCTTCTACCTGGATATCATCAAGGACCGTCTGTACTGCGAAGAAGCCACCGGCAACCGTCGCCGCAGCGCCCAGACTGCGCTGTTCCTCATCGTAGATGCCATGGCCAAGCTGTTCGCGCCCATTCTGGCCTTCACCTGTGACGAGATCTGGCAGTCCATGCCCCACCTGGCATCCGACGACAGCCGGAATGTACTGCTGAACCAGATGCCAGGTGGGGCA
>SVLC01000065.1 GCA_015068155.1 Oscillospiraceae bacterium
AGCATGACGATGATCGGCGTAACCGGCACCAACGGCAAAACATCCACTACCTGGCTGTTAAAGCAGGTGCTGCAGCAGACCCGCGGCGCAAAGGTGGGTCTGGTGGGTACCATGGAAAACCATATTAGCGATGAGATCGTTCCCACCGAACGCACCACGCCCGAAAGCATTGAGCTGCAGGCGTTGTTTGCCCGGATGCGGGATGCCGGCTGCGGTTACGCTGTTATGGAAGTATCCAGCCATGCGCTGGAGCTGGACCGGGTGGGCGGCATCACCTTTGATGTGGCGGCATTTACCAATCTGACAGAGGATCATCTGGATTTCCACAAGACCATGGAAGCTTACTGCGATGCCAAGGCCATCCTGTTCCGCCGCTGCCGTCGGGCGGTGGTGAATGGCGACGATCCCTGGACGGAGCGTATTTTGGCCGGCTGCACCGCCCCGGTTATCAACGCTACGGTTGGCGGCAATGGTTCTTTGCGGGCAGAAAATGTGGAACTTCACGCCGATGGCGTATCGTTTACTGCTATTTGCGGGGAAGAACGGGCGCAGATCCGTGTGGGTATTCCCGGGAAGTTTACCGTCCGCAATGTGCTGAGCGTGCTGGGCATTGCTCTGCAGTTGGGTATTTCTCTGGAAGAATCTGCTTTGGCGCTGGCAGAGGTAGCCGGTGTCAAGGGCAGGGTAGAGGTGGTGCCTACGCCCGGCATGGATTATACCGTCCTGATTGACTATGCCCACACCCCCGACGGTCTGGAGAATGTGCTGTCCTCCGTGAAGGATTTCTGCAAAGGTCGTCTGATTGCCGTTTTTGGCTGTGGTGGCGACCGGGATCCGATCAAGCGGCCCATTATGGGCCGTATCGGCGTACAGATCGCGGATATCGCCATCATCACCTCGGATAATCCCCGTACAGAAGAGCCTGCCGCCATTATTCGGGATATTGTGGCAGGTCTGGGGGATGCGACCAATTATCAAGTGGTAGAAAATCGTCCCAATGCCATAAAATATGCCATGGACATTGCAAAAAAAGATGATATAATAGTTTTGGCCGGTAAGGGCCATGAGACCTACCAGGAGATCATGGGTGTTAAGCACCACCTGGATGAGAGGGAAATTGTGGCTGACTATTTGGCGGAAATGAGGTAAGAGTATGAGCAATATCACGCTTGGGCAGGCTGCCGCCTGGTGCGGCGGACATGTGGAAGAAAAATATGCGGACCTGGTTTTTTTGGGAGCCAATAACGACTCCCGGAAGATTCTGCCCGGGCAGTTGTTTGTTGCTTTGGAGGGTGTCCGGGATGGGCATGAATTCATCCCCATGGCCATGGAAAAAGGCGCGGCTGCGGCACTGTGTAAATTTACGGTGGGAGAACATCCTGCCATCCTGGTGGACGACCCCCGGATCGCTTTGGGAAAGATCGCTGCTGCCCATCGGCAGCAGTTGGGCATGAAGGTGGTGGGTGTCACCGGTTCTGTCGGTAAAAGCACCACCAAGGAAATGATCGCCGCGGTGCTGGAAGGGGATTACATTGTCAGCAAGACCCCGGCTAACCACAATAACGATATCGGTATGCCCATGGCCATTTTGGCCATGCCGGAAGATACGCAGGTGGCAGTGCTGGAAATGGGCATGAATCATTTTGGAGAGATTTCCTATCTCACCGGCATCGGCAAACCGGATGCGGCGGTGATCGTGAACATTGGTACGATGCATATTGAACATTTAGGCTCCCGGGAGGGGATTCTGCGGGCCAAACTGGAGATCCTGGAAGGCCTGAAAGAGGGCGGCAAAGCCTTCTTGAATGGCGATGACGATATGCTTTGGAGCGTAAAGGACAGCCTCCGCCGCCGCGTCGCCTATTTCGGCAAGGAAAATTCCGATGTGGATCTGCGGGCCAGGGTATTACCCGGTGAACCTGGCAGTATCTGCTTCCAGGTGGCTTCTGAGGACGATGTATTTACGGTGGAACTCCCCTTGGAGGGACAGCATTACATTCCTGATGCCCTTGCGGCGGTGAGTGTGGGTTTGCACTTCGGCGTGGCGCCCCAAAGGATCCGCCAGCGGCTTCAGTCATTTCAAAACATGGCAGGCCGCCAGGAGATCTTCTCCGCGCGGGGCTGCACCATCATTAAAGATTGCTATAATGCCGGCCCGGAGTCCATGGCTGCGGCGCTGCAGGTGCTGAAGAACCGTTCCGGCCGCCGGATTGCGGTGCTGGGCGATATGCTGGAGCTGGGCGAACGCTCTGCGGCAGAACATGAAAAGGTAGGCGCCCTGGCAGCAAAATGTGCGGACGTGCTGCTGAGCTACGGCCCCAGCAGACAGATCATGGTAAACGGCGCTTTGGCGGCAGGCATGGATCCGGAAGATACCGGTGTGTTTGCTACCCATGAGGAGATGGCGTCCAGCCTGCGGCGGAATTGCCGGGAAGGCGATGTGCTTTTGTTTAAGGGCAGCCATGGTATGCACATGGAACTGGTGCTGGAGCAGTTCCTGAATGAAGAGAGATAATCGGAGGATAGATCCATGTTGAGAGTGATGATTTCGGCCATCATCTGCGGTTTGGCTACCGCGGGTATTGGCTATCTGCTGCTGCCGGTGCTGCGGGCGCTGAAGGCGGGCCAATCCATCCGGGAGGTGGGCCCCACCTGGCATAATTCCAAGGCCGGCACCCCCATGATGGGCGGCATCATGTTTATTTTTGGCGCGTTGCTGTGCCTGTTGGGCAGTATTCCTTTCATGTCGGAGTATTCGGTGTTTTATGTGCTGGCGCTGGGCCTTTGTTTTGGTTTGGTAGGCTTTTTGGACGATTTCTGCAAGCTGAAGTTTAAGCGGAATCTGGGCCTGACCGCCATTCAAAAGGCGCTGCTGCAGATGGCTGTCTCCGCCCTTTATCTGTACCTGCTTTATCGCCAGGGCATTTTGACCTGCGACGTGTACATTCCTTTTGTGAACGTTACTTTTTATCTGCATCCCATCGTTTATATTTTCTTTGCTATGTTTGTAATGGTGGGCTGTGTCAATGCGGTGAATCTGACCGACGGCGTGGACGGCCTCTGCGGCAGTGTCACCATTCCCGTCATGGTATTCTTTGCCGCGGCAGCCATCGCTATGCAGAAGCTGGACCTGGCGCTGCTGCCGGCATGTCTGGCTGCCGGTCTGGTGGCCTATCTGTTCTACAACTGGCATCCTGCCAAGGTGTTCATGGGCGATACCGGCTCTCTGTTCCTGGGCGGTATCGTCTGCGGCCTGGCCTTTGCGCTGGATATGCCGTTGATCCTGATTTTGGTTGGTTTTGTTTACATTGTGGAGACGATGTCTGTGATCCTGCAGGTGGGTTATTTCAAGATCACCCACGGCAAGAGACTTTTCAAAATGTCTCCGATCCATCACCATTTTGAGATGTGCGGCTGGAAAGAGGAGAAGGTCGTGGTCGTCTTCGCGTTGACAAGCCTGGTGATGTGCGTGTTGGCCTGGTTCGGTATTACCGGCCGTTTGGGATAAGAACATTCTGTAGGGTCGATGTGAGCATCGCCCCCTACGGCGTGTGTGGAAAGGAGCTTCTTTATGGCAGCCCGGAAAGGTTTGGTTGCCAAAGAGGACCGGCAAAATATACTGCCGAAATATGTGGATATTCCGTTCTTGATTTTGGTGCTGATGCTGCTGGCGGTGGGGCTTACCATGCTGTATTCCGCCAGCTGCGCCCAAAGTATGTTCGATACCGGCTATAAAAGCCCATGGCGCTATCTGCAAAAGCAAGGGGTGTGTGCGTTGCTGGGGCTGGTGGCCATGTGGCTGTTCAGCCGGATCCCGGCGGCCTTTTGGAGCAAAAGCGCCTGGGTGGTTTATGGCGTCAGCATCGTGCTGCTGCTTAGTGTGCTGGTGGTCGGTGAGTCGGTCAACGGCGCGAAACGCTGGATCAATATCGCCGGCATTCAGTTTCAGCCTTCCGAGATCGCCAAATTTGCCATGATCCTGCTGCTGGCAAGGCTTACAAAGCAATTCGGCACCGATGCCAAAACATTTCGCTACGGTGTTTTGGGCTTTGGCTGCGCTATGCTGGGACTGCTGATTCCCTTGGCGCTGGAAAAACATCTTTCGGCCATTATGCTGATGGGCATGGTGGGCGTTGTGATGATGTTCGTAGCCGGCACCAGGCCGAAATGGTTGGCTGCCGGCGCTGCCGCTGCGGCAGTATTTGTGCTGATCTATATTACTTTTATGGGATATGCCGGTGACCGGGTCACTGCATGGCTCCATCCGGAGCTGGATCCCGGAGATACCGGCTATCAGATCCTGCAATCGCTGTATGCCATTGGCTCCGGCGGCTTATTCGGCCTGGGATTTGGAAAATCCCGGCAGAAGTATTTGTATCTTCCGTTTCAGTATAACGATTATATTTTTGCGATCATCTGTGAGGAATTGGGTCTGGTGGGAGCGCTGCTGATCATGGCGCTGTTTGCTGCCACCATCCTGCGGGGATATTGGATCGCCTTGCGGGCCAGTGACCGTTTTTCCACAGTTTTGGCGGCAGGGATCACCACATTGATTGCCGTTCAGACGATCCTGAATCTGTGTGTGGTCAGCAATCTGCTGCCTTCCACCGGCATCGCTCTGCCGTTTTTCTCCTATGGCGGCACCGCGCTGGCAATGAATTTGGGAGAAATGGGGATTTTGCTCAGCATATCCCGCCAAAAAGAGGAACCAAAGCAACAGGAGGTACTCCTATGAATGTGATCTTTACCTGCGGCGGCACCGGTGGCCATATCAACCCTGCCATTGCCGTAGCCAATACTTTGAAAGCGCGGCATCCGGAATGCAATATCCTTTTCATTGGCGCCATTGGCGGCATGGAGGAAAATCTGGTTCCCCGGGCAGGCTATGCCATCCGCACCATCCGCTGCGCCTGGATATCCCGGAAGCTGGACGCCGCCGGCGTGAAACGAAATATCAAGGCCATCGGCACGGTCCGCCGGGCCATCAAGACCTGTAAGCAGATCATCACGGAGTTTCAGCCGGATGTGATCGTCGGAACCGGCGGATTTGCCAGTTATCCGGCTATGGCGGCGGGCAATGCCATGGGGATCCCTGTGTGTGTTCACGAGTCCAATGCCGTTCCTGGCCTGACCACTAAGTTGGCAGCCGGGAAAGCCAGCCGGGTGCTGGTGTCCTTCATTGAAAGCGCCAAGTACTACCGCCATTCTGAAAAAGTGGAAGCGGTGGGTATGCCGGTGCGCCGGGAATTCATCAGTACCACCAAGGCCCAGGCCCGTGCGCAGCTTGGATTGGATGAACGCCCGCTGGTGGTTACGGCCTTTGGCAGCCTGGGCGCCAGGGATATGAACTATATGGTGTCTGAGCTGCTGCAGATGGAGCAGGCCGATGGTCATCCTTTCCAGCATATTCATGCCACCGGCAGCTTTGGCTGGGAGTGGATGCCGGCGCATCTTCAGCAGTTGGGCGTGGCAGTGAATAACGGCAACGGCATCGATGTACGGGAATACATCTATGATATGCCTACGGTGATGGCGGCGGCGGATGTGATCATCAGCCGGGCAGGCGCATCCAGTTGTAATGAGATCGCTGCGTCCGGTACGCCCTGCATCCTGATCCCTTCGCCCAATGTGACCAATAATCACCAGGAAAAGAACGCCCGTATTTTAGAAAAACGGGGTGCGGCTATCGTGATCTGCGAAAGCGATTGCACCGCCCGGGGCGTATACGATACGGTGCGTCGGCTGCTTGCAGATCGGGAAGAATGCAGCCGGATGTCCGCCAATCTGCGGAGCATGGCGGTGTTGGATTCGGCGGAGCAGATCTGCGACCGCATTGAGGCGCTTGCTGCTGGCAAGCAGGCCTAAGGAGGCTTTCTATGTCTACACAAAAGAAACCGGAGCCTCGACGGGAGCGTACCCGCCGACAGGCCCAGCAACAGCAAAAAAACAATGCGCCGGAGGTGGTGCGCACTCAGCCGAAGACCTTTGAACGCAGGCATCTGGTTCTGCGGATATGGACCATCGTTGCCATCGTTCTGGCGTTCAGCATCGGTCTGTCCATTTTCTTCCGGGTGAACGAGATCACCGTCACCGGCTGCGATAAGTATTCCGCCTGGTCCGTCAGCCAGGCATCCGGCATTGAAAAAGGAGATAGCCTGCTGTTTTTCGGAAAAGCTACCGCCGGTAGCCGGATCATGGATGCGCTGCCCTTTGTGAAATCCGTTCGGTTCAGTATAAAATTACCGGGAACCGTGAATATCATGATCGAAGAAGCCCCGGTGGGCTATGCCATGGAAGCTGCTGACGGTAGCTGGTGGCTGCTGACCGCGGACGGTAAAGTGGCCCAGCAGACCGATGCGGAATCTGCCAGAAGTACTACCATCATCAAGGGCGTAAACCTCCTGGACCCCCAGGTTGGCGAAGATGCCCAGGCCTACGAGCCGGAGGAGCAGACTGCCGCTACCGGCGCTGACCGTTTGGCAGTGGCGTTTCAGTTGATCCGGCTGCTGGAGGCCAACGAGATCATGGGCACCATGGGCTATGTGGATGTAAGCAATTTGCAGCAGCTGCAGCTGTGGTATAAGACCCAGTACCGTATCGCTCTGGGCGACCGGCAGGAGCTGGATACCAAGATCGCCACGGTCAAGGCGGCGATTCCGGAAATCGGTGCCTTCCAGACCGGTGTGATGGAACTGGTAAAAGATGGGGAAAACTGGAAAATCGTGTTTGTAAACCAACAGCAGTAAGGATTTTTTGAAAAAAACTTTGGAGAAATCCAAGATTTCTATTGACCAAATCCATTTTTCCATATAGAATAGAGTAGTAAAAATGATTACTGTATGCGCCGGAGTGTCCCGCTTCGTCCGCATCATACATAGGAGGAACTTTTATGGGCGATTTCACCGAGCGCGTTGTTAAGATTAAGGTCATTGGTATCGGCGGTGCCGGTAACAATGTTGTAAACCGTATGATCGATGCCGGCGTAGAAGGCGTTGATTTTGTTGTTGTCAATACCGATAAGCAGGACCTGAACAAGTCCAATTGCCCCACGAAGATCCAGATCGGTGAGAAACTCACCAATGGCATGGGCGCGGGCTCCAAGCCCGAGATCGGCCAGCAGGCTGCAGAAGAGAGCAGAGCTGCCATTGCCAAGATCATGGAAGGCGTGGATATGGTGTTCATCACCGCCGGCATGGGCGGTGGCACTGGCACCGGTGCGGCACCCATCGTGGCTGATTTGGCCCACGAGGCCGGCATCCTCACCGTCGGCGTCGTCACCAAGCCTTTCAAGTTCGAGGGCGCCAACCGTATGCGTCAGGCAGAGGGCGGCATTGCCGCGCTGAACGGCAAGGTGGACTCCTTGATCGTTATCCCCAATGACCGCCTGAAATATGTTACCGATCAGAAGATCACCTTCGCCAACGCATTCGGCATTGCCGACGATGTGCTGAAGATGGCTGTCAGCTCCATTGCTGAACTGGTTGGCTATTCCGAGCGTGTGATCATCAACCTGGACTTTGCTGACGTTTCCTCCGTTATGAAGGATGCCGGCCGCGCCCACATGGGTGTCGGTATTGCCACCGGCCGGGAGAAGGCCGAGCAGGCTGCCATGGCCGCTATTTCCAGCCCCTTGCTGGAGACCGCTATCAACGGCGCTACCGG
>SVLC01000009.1 GCA_015068155.1 Oscillospiraceae bacterium
GAAGGCCGAGCAGGCTGCCATGGCCGCTATTTCCAGCCCCTTGCTGGAGACCGCTATCAACGGCGCTACCGGCGTGCTGGTGAATGTCACCGGTTCCTCCGAACTGACCTTGGACGATGTGGAGACCGCTGCCGGTATCGTGCAGGAGAACGCCAACCCCGATGCCAACATCATCTTCGGCGCCACCTCCTCCGATGAACTGGAGGATGAGATGCGGGTTACCGTTATCGCCACCGGTTTTGAGCAGAAGGTCGAGCCTGCCAAGCAGGGCGCCTCTGCCGCTAAGCCCGCCGGCAACGGTGATGTGGACGAGATTTTCAATCTGTTCCGCCGCTAAGTAAGGATCCATAGCATCCCGGGCTACCTGCCCGGGATGTTTTTCCGTGTAAATCACTACGATAAATTGTTGTTTACAGGATAACAGGTGTAGAAAAGCGCGTGTCATCCTGAGGGAGCGAAGCGAGTCGAAGGATCCGTATCCTTTTTGAAAATCTACCTAAAAGGACGGATTCTTCGACTTCGCCGCCCTGGCGGCTTCGCTCAGAATGACATACTCTTTACATTTACCAATATAAACAACAATTAACCGTACCAAAGGAAGTGAACCCATGAACGCCTATCACAATTTAGCAGCCAGCTATGACCGATTGACCAACGATGTGGATTATTCAGCCATTGTTGCCTTTTACGACGCCATTTTGGAAAAAGAGGGCATCAAGCCCAGGACAGCCATTGACCTGGCCTGCGGCACCGGCTCCGTGGCGCTTCTGCTGGCGGAGAAATATCAGCAGGTCCTGGGCGTGGATATGTCGGAGGAAATGCTGACGGTAGCCCAGCAGCGGGCTGTGGAAGCAGGGGTTTATCCCATGTTCATCTGCCAAAAACTGCAGGATCTTCGACTTCCCAAGGCGGTGGACCTGGCGGTATGCGCCCTGGACGGTTTGGATTATATCCTGGACCCGAAGGATTGCGAAAATGCCATTTGCCGGGTCTATAAGGCCTTGAATCCCGGCGGCATCTTTATTTTCGATGTGAACACACCGGAAAAACTCCGGGCCATGGACGGCCAGGTGTTCCTGGACGAGGATGAGGATGTTTACTGCGTCTGGCGGGGCGAATTTGACGAGCAAACCAATATCTGCTCCTATGGTATGGATCTGTTCCAGCGTCACGGCGATGTATGGCGCCGATCCTTTGAAGAGCATCAGGAATATGCCTACACCGTAGAGCAACTCACCGAATTTCTAAGATCTGCCGGCTTCACCCACATCTGGGTCTATGCCGACGGCAAACTGGAGTCTCCCGCGGCAGGGGAGCATCGTATATATTTCAGCGCGAGAAAGGGAAAAATCAAATGAACGATTATCTTGTAAGAGGCATGACCATGGATGGCTTTGTGAAGATGGTGGCCATCCGCTCCACCGAACTGGTGAGAAGAGGCTGCGAAATTCAGAAGACCACCCCCAACGCCACCGCGGCCTTTGGCCGCTGCCTGACGGCGGCATCCATGATGGGTAATATGCAGAAAGTGGAAAACGGCTCCATGACCCTGCAGATCCGGGGCGGTGGTCCCATTGGCACCATCACCGTAGTTTCTGATTACGAGGGCAATGTCCGGGGCTGCGTCACCGAGCCCAATGTGCCCCTGATGGAAAAGTACCCGGGCAAGCTGAATGTGGGCGCCACCGTCGGCGTTGATGGCACCATTACCGTGATCCGTGACCTGCAGATGAAGGAGCCTTATATCGGCTCCGTGCAGCTGGTATCCGGTGAGATCGGCGACGATGTGACCGCCTATTTTGCCGAGTCCGAGCAGACACCCACCGCCTGCGCCCTGGGCGTGCTGGTGGATACGGATTGCTCTGTGAAGGTGGCCGGCGGTTATTTGATCCAATTGCTGCCCGGCGCGCCGGATGAAGTGATCGATGCGGTGGAGAAGGGCATTAAGAATGCCGGCGCAGTGACCAAGATGCTGGAAAGCGGCATGACCCCGGAGGAGATCCTGACGGAAGTCTGCGGCGATTTGGGTGTGCTGTTCTTTGAGAACGAGCCGGTGTGCTACAAATGCTACTGCAACCGCCATCGTGTGGAGGCGGCGCTGATCAGCGTAGGCAGGGAAGAGCTGACCGAGATCATGTCCGAGGGTAAGGCGTTCCCGGTGGAATGTCAGTTTTGTGATGCAGTTTACCGCTTCACTCCGGAAGATATTGCCGATCTGCTGCGGAAAATCTAAGTTTCGCCCGGTTTTCCAGGAAAAAACCTGGAAAACCGGGGGGTAAAGTTTTTTATAAAAAAGCGAAAAAAGTTCTTGACAAAAGCACCCTTTGTGTGTATAATAATCCACGTCGCTGAGGTGCGGAGCGCTTCGGAGGACATGGGAGCATAGCTCAGCTGGGAGAGCATCTGCCTTACAAGCAGGAGGTCACAGGTTCGAGCCCTGTTGTTCCCACCAAAATATGGCCCTGTGGTGCAGTCGGTTAGCACGCCAGCCTGTCACGCTGGAGGTCGACGGTTCGAGTCCGTTCGGGGTCGCCATAATGTGTTGTGGAGAGCAATCACTCTCCACGATATGCCTCTGTAGCTCAGTCGGTAGAGCAGTGGACTGAAAATCCACGTGTCGTTGGTTCGATTCCGACCGGAGGCACCATTATGCGGGTGTAGCTCATCCGGTAGAGCGCCACCTTGCCAAGGTGGAGGTAGCGAGTTCGAGCCTCGTCACCCGCTCCAAAACAATTAGGAACGCGTCGCGTTCCTAATTTCATATGGTACTGTAGCCAAGTGGTAAGGCCCCGGTCTGCAAAACCGTTATTCGCCAGTTCAAATCTGGCCAGTACCTCCAAAAATAAAAGCACACCGCAAGGTGTGCTTTTATTTTTGGAGAAATTGGACGGCAAGATTTGAAAAATCAAATGCAGCGCGGATGAGCGCTGCCGGCGAGGGCTTGACCGAGCCGAACCTTTATCTGCGCACATTCCCGTGCGCAGATGCAGACAAATCTGGCCAGTATATTACAGGGACGACCTCTTCGGTCGTCCAAATTTTTTACTTGACATTTCAACATAACTGTATATAATAAATATATACAGTATAAACGGAGGCGACAGTATGCACGTCTTGATTGATAACAAAAGCGGCGCACCTATCTATGATCAAATCTATTCCCAAATCAAAAGCCAGATCATCAGCGGCGTTTTGCAGGAGGATGAAATGCTGCCGTCCATTCGGTCTCTTGCCAAGGATTTGAGGATCAGCTTTATCACCACTAAACGGGCCTACGAGGAATTGGAGAAGGAAGGTTTTATCTACACCTTGCCCGGTAAGGGCTGCTATGTGGCGCCCAAAAATGTGGAGCTGCTGCGGGAAGAAAATCTAAAAAAGATCGAAGATCACATCGCAAAAATAGTAACCCTGGCCAAAACCTGCAATCTCAGTAAGGCTGATGTGCTGGAAATGGTCACTTTCGTCCTGGAGGAAGAAGTATGAATGCACTGGAAATCAAGAATTTAACGAAATCCTATCCTGGTTTTACCCTGGATAATCTGAATCTTACCCTGCCCAATGGCTGTATTCTGGGCCTTATTGGAGAAAACGGCGCAGGCAAAAGCACCACCATCAAGCTGATTCTGGACATGATCCATAAAGACAGCGGCACCGTCACCATTTTTGGCAGAGACAACACCGACAATATCCATCTGACCAAAGAGGACATCGGCGTGGTGCTGGACGAGGTCGGCATTCCTGAGTGTATGACGGTGGAGCAGGTGGGCAAAGTGATGCGCTATACCTTCCGCAACTGGGATGAAGGGGAGTTTGTCCGCCTGGTAAAGAAATTAAGTCTGCCGGAGAAGAAACCCTTCAAGGATTTTTCCCGGGGCATGAAGATGAAGCTGGGTATTGCCATCGCCCTTTCCCACCATAGCAAACTGTTGATTTTGGACGAAGCTACCTCCGGCCTGGATCCTGTGGTTCGGGATGAGGTGGTGGAGATGTTCAGCGACTTTACCCGGGATGAAAACCATTCTATTCTGATTTCCTCCCATATCGTCAGCGACCTGGAAAAGCTCTGCGATTATGTGGCATTTCTCCACAAGGGCAAACTTTTGCTGTGCGAGGAAAAAGATCGACTCCTTGCTGAATATGGTCTGATCCATTGTACATCCCAGCAATTGCAAACACTGCCGCAGGGTGCCGTTTTACGCCAAAAGACCAATCCCTATGGGGTGGATGCAATGGTATTCAGAAGCGCTGTGCCGTCTGAAATGGCAGTGAGCCCCATCAGCATCGAGGAACTGTTTGTGTTCATGGTAAAGGAGGCGAAATAAATGAAAGGTCTGTTGCTGAAAGATTTTTATATGATGAAAAAATACTGCCGGGCATATTTGCTGGTTGCTGTGGTTTTGATCGTTACCTCCTTGTTCGCTGAGGAGAATCTGTTTATGACTTTTTATCCCTGCGTGCTGTGTGGCATGATTCCGGTGAATTTGCTGGCTTATGATGAGCGGAGCCATTGGATGGCCTTTAGCGGCACCTTGCCCTATACCAAAGCCCAGATCGTGTCCGGCAAATATCTGATTGGTCTGCTAACGCAATTGGCGTTGTTGTTGGCTATTGGCCTGGTTCATGGAATCCACATGGCGATGGATGACAGTTTTGCGCTGCAGGACTATGCGGTGCTGATGCTTTTGATGCTCTGCGTGTCCACCATCGCTTCTTCTGTAACGTTGCCGTTTACCTTCAAATTGGGAGTGGAGAAGGGGAGAATTGCCTATTATGTGACGATGGGCCTGGTCATGGCAGCCATTGCCACGGTTTCTGTTATTTTTAAATACCAATTACAAAACATGATTCGCGTAGAACTGCCTTTGGTTGTGGTAGCGCTGATCTGTGTCTGCCTGTATGCTCTTTCCTGGTATCTGTCCATCGTATTCTATCAAAAACGGGAAATTTAACTGCCGGTTGCCAAAGGTGGAAACTTATGGTACAATATTCGGGAGGTGATACCATGAAATCCAAAATCGCGTTGATTGCTACATTGACCGCGCAGGGAATCTATGCGATTCTTGTTGGGCTGAATTTTCTATGCATTTGGCTGTTTCATAGGGGCGTACCGTATACCTACCCATTTGCCATTGTCGGCAATGTAATATTGATTATACTTCCCATTGAATTCATTTGCCTGGGCGTAAATTATGTTTGTCAGACCCGGGATTTGAAATTACGGCCAAGACCGCCGAAAATGGCCGCCAGAATCCTGATCGCACTGGGCGCCAGTGTATGTATTTCTGTTTTGAAGGTCTTATTGTGGCAGTATGGTAACAGCCTGGCCGGTATGGTATAAATAGGAGGCTGCATTATGAAAAACAAAATTAAAAAGATACTCTTTGGAATCCTTGCCGGCATCCTGGCAATTTTGCTGATCGCTGTGGTTATTTTAGGCTGGCATTTCCCGGGTTACCTTTCCAAGAAAGAAGCGGTAACCATTGCGCCGAAAGCTGAGTCCATCACCATGATGAGTTGCAATCTCCGGTGTCTGACACCGTTGGACCTGGGCAAAAAATCCTGGTTCTACCGGGCCAATCTTCTGGTATCGGATATTGCCGCCCAGGCGCCCGGCATCATCGGTTTTCAGGAGGCGACCCGGTGGCAGTATGATTATATGGCGGACGTGCTGACGGGCTATGATTCCGTCATTGACTACCGTGACAACTCCCTGGCCTCCGAAGGCTGCCCCATCTTCTATAATACCGCGCTGTATACCCTGAAGGACAAAGGCTCCTTCTGGCTGTCCGCTACGCCGGAGGTTATGAGTAAGGATTGGGGCGCGGCCCACTATCGGATCTGCAGCTATGTGATTTTGACCGAGAAGGCATCCGGGAAGGATTTTGTGGTGTTCAACACCCATCTGGACCATGTCAGCGACGAAGCCCGGATCAACGGCATTGCCGTGGTGTTGGATAAGATCGCCCAGTTTGGCGGTCTGCCTTCCGTAATCATGGGGGACTTCAATGCGTTGGAAGGCTCCGAGACCTATACCAGCGCCATTAAGCATTTTCAGGATGCCCAGTACGCGGCAGAAGCCACCATGGAGGCACATACCTATCAAAATTGGGGCAACCCGGAAAGCTACAAACGGCTGGATTACTTTATGATCTCCAAAACCGGTTGGCTTGCCTTGCGGTATGCGGTGGTTCAGCCCATCCACGATGGCGTATATGCCAGCGATCACTGTCCCATTGTGCTGGAAATGACATTGACATAAGTTAAGGCCGCGGCGAACAGCCGCGGCCTTCTTGTATATCTATCAAATGTAAGCGATTACTTCTACTTCCACCAGGCTGCCCTTGGGCAGTTCCTTCACAGCCACACAACTGCGGGAGGGGGCAGAGGTGATGTACTTGCCGTAAACAGCATTGAAAGCGGCAAAGTCGCTCATGTTGGCCAGGAAGCAGGTGGTCTTGATCACACGATCAAAGCAGGTGCCGGCAGCTTCCAGCACAGCCTGCAGATTCTGCATGACCCGCTCGGCCTGGAGAGTGATATCGCCTTCCACCATGGCGCCGGTGGCAGGATCCAGGGGGATCTGACCGGAGGTGAAGAGCATGTTGTTGAATACAATGGCCTGAGAGTAGGGGCCGATGGCGCCGGGTGCCTTGTCAGTAGCGATTTTGTTAAGCATTGTTTGTCTCCTTTACGATATTGTAGCCTGCTTTCTGCAGTGCGTTTTGAATACTTTCTACGTGGTCAAAATCTCTGGTCTCCAATGTGACACGGATGTTACAGCCGGTGATGCTGCTGCCGTTGCTCCGCTCATGCAGAGAGGAAATGATGTTAGCGCCCTGTTTGGCGATGATGCTGGTAACCTTCGACAGCTCACCGGGTTTGTCGGCCACTTCAATGGAGAACTTGCTGCGTCTGCCGGAGGTCATCAGACCACGGGAAATGACGCGGGAGAGAATGGTTACGTCGATATTGCCGCCGGACAGCAGGCAGACTACCTTCTTGCCCTTCAGGTCGAACTTGTCGAACATAACGGCGGCTACAGCAACGGCACCGGCGCCCTCGGCTACCAGCTTGTGCTTTTCCATCACCTTCAAGATAGCGGCGGAAATTTCATCATCGGAAACGGTGGCGATCTCGTCGACATACTTGGAAATCAGGTCGAAGGTCAGATCGCCGGGCTGCTTAACGGCGATGCCGTCGGCAATGGTCTTGACGGAAGGCAGGGTCAGAATCTGATTCTGACGGATGGATTCATACATGGAAGCTGCGCCGGCGGCTTGAACGCCATAAATCTTGATATTGGGATTCAGACTCTTCAGCGTATAAGCCACACCGGCAATCAAACCGCCGCCGCCGATGGGTACGATGACAGCGTCCATATTGGGGATCTGCTTTGCCAGTTCCAGGCCGATGGTGCCCTGACCGGCGATCACATCGGGATCGTTGAAGGGATGGATAAAGGTGTAACCCATCTCGTCGCGAAGCTGCAGAGCCTTGTTATAGGCATCGTCGTAAACGCCGGGAACCAGGCAAATTTCGGCACCGTAGCTACGGGTGGCCTCCACCTTGGAAATGGGCGCGCCGTCCGGCAGGCAGATAACGGCCTTGATATTGTTCTTCTTGGCGCCCAACGCTACGCCCTGGGCATGATTGCCTGCGGAACAAGCCACGACACCGCGGGCTTTTTCCTCGTCAGAGAGCTGAGAAATCTTGAAGTAAGCGCCTCTTACCTTGAAAGAGCCGGTCACCTGCAGATTTTCTGTCTTTAAGTACAGTTCCACACCGGGCTTGATCTTGGGAGCGGGAAGCAGATTGGTGGTGCGCACTACATCGTTTAGTACATAGCTAGCTTTGTAAACTCTGTCCAGTGTCATTTCATTGCCCATATTCGTGCCTCACATTGTTGTTAATTTGGAGTGCGGACAAAGGCCTACTCCGTTGTCATTATACCACGGACATGGAATAAATCAAGTTTTATCGATAAAAAAAGAGGGAATTGTAGCAATATATAAAATGAGGTGTTATAATTTGTGCATCCTGCTTTTGCAAAGAAAACCGGCTGCTTTCACAGCCGGTTCTGCTTAGATATGCTCCACTGCTTCCACCGTCAAGACGTCTTCCTTTACGGTAAAGCGAATATCGAAGCCTGCGAAGGTCAATCCATATACCCGGTCCGGTTTTCTTTGATAAGAGGGCCGGGGGTCGTGGGACAGGACACTGAGGGCTGCCTGCCGCTTCTCTGCAGGCAAAATAGCAAGCAATTCCTCCGGGAATACCACCTGCAGCAGAAATTTCCCTGCGGTATCGGTAAAACCGCCGGCAGCTTCCGGGTGACAATCGGCGTAGGGAATATAAGGCTTTATGTCAAAAATCGGGGTTCTGTCCATCAGGTCCGCGCCACCCACATGGAGCACAGTGCCAAATTCCTCCGTTTCCTCTACGCCCAGCAATTTGACGCAGGAAAGCCCCAAATTGTTGGGCCGGAAAGGGGAGCGGGTGGCAAAAACGCCCATCCGGGTGTTGCCGCCCAGCCGGGGCGGCCGCACGGTAGGCGACCAATCGCTGCGGACAGCTTCGGAAAACTGCCAGATGATCCAAAGATGGGAAAACCCTTCAATGCCCCGCAGGGCATCGGCGTTGCGGTATTCCGGCTCAAAAACAATGGTGGACCGTAATTCCTCCACCAATCCGCTCTGCCGGGGAATGCCGAATTTGGTGGCAAAATCCGACCGCATCCGGGCGATGATATTGATCTGTTCCATATCAAACCCTCACCTTCCGTAAAGCAAAGGTTATGGCGAAAATCATTGCCAGCATCAAAGAAATGGCCGCGCCGGCGGAACTGCCCCAGACATAGGAAACGATCAGACCGCCAATACCGGAAAACAGGGCGAATAACACGGAAAATACATGGTATTGCCGCATATTCTTTGCCACATTTCTGGCCGATGCGCCGGGCAGTACCAATAGGGAATTGAGGATCAAAAGACCAACGGAAGAGATCGTCAGTGTAACCACTACGGCGATGGCCGCGGAGAACACCGTCTGGGTCAATCCGGAACGCATACCACGGGAAGATGCCAGCTGGGGATATACCACCGTCAGTGTCAGCCGATTAGACAGCAGCACCCAAAGCACCAGAACGCCGGCCAGCACGATAGCCAGCAGACCGATCTCGCCGGGGGTGATGGAGAGAATATCGCCGATGAGGTATTTGTTATATTTGGTGAAGCTGCCGCCGCCAAGGGTGGCGACAAAAATGCCCAAAGCCACCGCTGCGCTGGAGAATACGCCGATCAGCGTGTCAGCAGCCTGGTTGCTGCGGCTGCGTACAAAACTGAACAACAGGGAAAATACCAAAGAGAAGATCACGGCTGCCCAGATTGGCATAGCCATGCCGCAGATGCAGCCGATGGCGATGCCGGTGAAGGCGCTGTGGCCCAATGCGTCGGAAAAGAAGCTCATGCGTCCGGTGACCACCATGGTGGACATGATGCCAAAAAGCGGCGCCATCAGCAGAATGGCCAGCAGGGCGTTGCACATGAACTGCCACTGCAGCATATCCGCGCCGGTAGCCCGGCAAATCGTGTACCAAAGTTCCATATTACTGGCCTCCTTTCACATGGAAAGCGGTGCGGAAAGCATCCGAGGCCAATACTTCCGCCGGGGTTCCCTGGATCTTCATGCCGTGGTCCATGAGGATCACCTGGTCGGCGTATTTGGGCAGGATGGAAAAATCATGGGTGGTCATGAGAATGGAAAGATCGTATTCCTTGCGGATCTCATCCAGCATATCCATCAAAGTGTGAATGCCTTCCACATCCACGCCGGAAAGAGGCTCATCCAAAATCAGAATGTTGGGCAGCGGTTCCAATGCCAACGCCAGCAGCACCCGCTGCAGCTCGCCGCCGGAGAGGGTGCCTACCCGTTTGTCGATCAGATCCGTGGCGTGGACCCGGTCCAGACATTCCAGGACCTTTTCCCGCATGGACCTGGATACGCCCAGGAAAGCGGGCCGCTTACTCATACAGCAGGCGAACAGGTCGGCAACACTCAAAGGATCGCCGGGATCGAAAGTGGGGGATTGGGGAACATAGCCCATGCGGGGGCGACGATCCCGGGCGCCGGGAGAGGAAAAGGCGATGACACCGTCGTACTCCTGCTGACCCAAAATGGCCTTGAGCAGAGTGGATTTACCGGCGCCGTTGGGGCCGATCAAGGCCACCATCTCGCCGCAGTGAACATGCAGATTCACATGCTCAAAAATGCAGGTTTCTCCGTACTTTACACTGAGATCCTGAATACGCAGACAGCAGGCGTCGCCGCAGCCGCCGCCGTGAAAAAACAGTTTCATGCTAACGCCTCCCGAATGGTGTCGATATTGTGATACATGGCGGTGAAATAATCCTCCCCGCTGATGGCCATATCCAGGGTGTACAGCCCTGCGCCGGTCTCGGCGCAGATCACCTTGGCGGAAGCATCGGAGCCGTTAGTCTCTGTGAAAACCGCCGGGATATGCAGTTGCTGCACCAGTTCGATCAGATTGACCAATTGCCGCGCAGAGGTTTCCGCACCGGCTTCTTCCTCCACCGCTGCCACGATGTGCAGATCGAAGCATTGGGCAAAATAGCCGAATCCGTCATGGAAGGTAAGAAGCTTGCGGTTTTTTAGGGGGGATAGCTGCTGATTGCCATAGTCCAGCAGCATTTTAAGCTTGGTCAGCAGCAGAATACCGTTCCACTGCAGTTTCTCGGTGTGTTCAGGATAGGCTGCCACCAGCCCCTCCATAATATTGGTAACCATCACCATGGCATTGGCAGGGGAGAGCCAAATGTGACTGTCGGCCTCGTGATGATGATCTTCGTGATCGCCGTGGTCATGGCAGTTTTCAAGCAGGGGGACATCTTTGGAAGCGACGATGGTCTGCTTGCCCTCCAGAAGATCTTCCATAAAATCCTCCAGCCCTGCGCCATTGATGACGATCAGCTCCGCTGCCTCGGCGGCTTTTACCTGCCGGACATTCAGGCTGTAGTCATGCAGGCAGGAAACACTTTCCGTTACCAGCCGGGTCACGGTCAGGCCGGTACCCTGGCAGAGCATGGAGGTAAACTGGTACACGGGCAGGGTGGTGGCGGCGATGTCAAAGTCCGCCTGCTGTCCGCCGCAACCGGAAAACAGCATTAGCGCCATAGCGCATATTAGAATCAAAGAGGTTGTTTTCATTGAGGTCCCTCATTCGTATAATTTCCTACACTAATTATACCACCTTTGTCAAGGAAGGAAATGCCGGGTTATTTTCGATACGCAGAAACAAAAAAGCCGCCTTTTCAGGCGGCTTTTTCGCATACAGATTAGTGGGTCTCCAGCCATTCGTTGACCTTGGCCTTGGCCAGGCGCAGAATGTCTTCGTTGGGGTAGGGAGAGGTCTCGCCGCCGCCAACATGCAGGAAGTACAGGCCGCCGGGGGTCTGATACAGGTACTCGGCATAGCCGGCGGGATCGCCGTAGGTGCCGAAGTTGTAGGCCTTGATCAGAGTAGCGGTTTCGGTGTCGTACTCCTTCTTGCAGATGATTTTCTTCATATGTATGACTTCCTTTCGGGTTATGATCGATGTTCATTATACAGCTTTTTCTTTCAAAAAGCAAGAAGAATTTGTGAAAATGCACATTTTACCGTCATTTTTGTTATATAAAATAACCATAACTGGGTTGCGGGGTGCAAAAATGACCAAATTGCACAAGTGTTTTCCTTATAAACACAGCCAAATCAGCAATCCGGTGGCAAACATGATACCCAAAATCATCCAGGGTATCCACCGCGTACCCAAGGGACGTTTGACAAGGGGTTGCCCACAGTGATCGCAGAACTGCTGATCCTTGGGGTAGTGTTGGTCGCAATTTTCACAGTACATAAGGTGACCTCCTGGGTTAATATTCGATGGGTTTATTGGCAAAGGGAGTTCGTTCCGGCTGGCCGTAGAATGCGGACAGACCTTCCTGCGCGCAGTATGTTTTTAGCCTTTCTTCTTCTGTGGGTACGCCGGTTATTTTGGCGGCAAACTTTTCGATCAGTGGATTTATGACCATATTGATCAAACCTGCAATCAGGCATATGCCAAGAAGCATGATGGGCATCCAATACCATCCGAAGTGAATGCCAATACCAACTGCAATGGCGATACCTAACAGCGTTCTGATCGGGTGAAAGATCAAGCTCAGAAAAAAATCGTATAACATGTCCCAAAAGGGACCCAGGAATGCATCTGCCCGCTGATCATTCTGCAGTCGTTTGTTTGCATGGGGATGGTTGACCACCCGATAGCTTTCCTGCACAATACTGCCTTTGCAGGGATGAAGGAACACACGATCGTAGCTCATGTTTACGTCAATGGCAATGTGCTCCCGGGTCAGTGGGATGCGGCATCCGTCTGTCAGACCATCCAGGTGGTATTCCGTTTCCACCACAAGACGGTAAGCGCTGCTGGATTTTCGCAGGGGCTTATATTTATCCACAAGGGCGCAGATTGGCTCTTGATTGTCCAATTCAAGAAGCTTTTTCTGTCCGGAAGAAAGTATATGGGTATTTCCCCGTAGCAAAAGCCGGACCGATTGGCTGCTTTGATTCTCAAAGGAAACCTGCATGGAGCACCTCCACCGTTTTTATATATCTTAGCATAAATCATAAAAAAAGAAAAGCCTATTTCTTGCAAAACAGGTAATTTTGCTGTATGCTAAGTAAAAAGGGGGTGTAGCGATGAAGGATATTCCCATGTTTACAAGCGAATACGGTGTGGCGAGCCTGGTGCTGAAGGAAATTCCTTATAAAGCCACGGCCTATGTCAAGCTCATCAGCTCCCAGGAGCCGGAAAAGCTGCTGCAGGAATGCGTGCAGTTTTGCCGAATGTGCGGCTCGGAGATCATTGATGCTACCGGAGATCCGCTGTTGGAACAATACCCCTTGGTCACTGCGATCTATACGATGCAATGCCCTCGCGCGCTGCTGCAGGATACCGATGCCTGCCTGTTTCCTGTGACGGAGCAGACCCTGCACAAATGGCTGGACATCTACAATGACCGGATGGCGGATGTACCCAACAGCGCCTATATGGACAGCCGGGATGGCAAAAAACTGCTGCAGACCGGCGACGGCTATTTTGTACACAGGGATGGTAAGCTTCTGGGAATCGGTAAGGCGGCAGGGGATACGGTGGATGCGGTGATCTCTGTGGTGCCCGGCATGGGGGAAACGGTTTTGTGCGCCCTGGCGTCCGCGCTGAACTGCGATATTGTGGCCTTGACCGTGGCAAGCGCCAATACCCGAGCGATCCGCCTATACCAGCGATTGGGCTTTGTGAAAACCGCGGAACTCTCCCGCTGGTATCGGGTCTTAGAACCATAAATTGTTGTTTATCATGTCATCCTGAGCGAGCAAAGCGAGTCGAAAGATCCGTTCCCCGTAGTCGAAGAATACGGATTCTTCGACTACGGGGCCCTTTGGGCCGCTCCGCTCAGAATGACATATTCGGTACGGATACTAAGCTAAACAACAATTTGCCGCAGTAAAAATATTTTCTTGCTGTAAAGAAAAAATACTTGACAAGCTGCTGCGTATATGCTATACTACCGCAGGTATCAAGCAAAAAGGCTTGACAGGAGGTTTCCATGAGCGCTATCGATATGATCCTGCTGTATGATTACTACGGCGACCTGCTGACAGAGCGGCAGAGAGAATGCTTCGAACTGCGCTATTATCAAGATCTTTCCCTGGGCGAGATCGGCGAAGAGCTGGGTATCAGCCGCCAGGGTGTCCACGATAATCTCAGCCGGGCGGAAGCTCTGCTGCGGAATATGGAAGCCAAGACCGGCTGCGCATCCCGTGACCAGGCCTGCCGCAAGGCCGCCGGCTCCATTTTAGAAATGGGCAGATTGCTGCAGCAGATGGAAGATCCCGCCGTGTCCGCCCTGGCAGAGAAGATCATCTCCGCCGCCAGGGGTTTAGAGGAGTAACGAACTATGGCATTTGAAGGCTTAACCGAAAAAATTTCCGCCACCTTCAAAAAGCTCCGTGGCAAAGGCCGCATCAAAGAGGCCGATGTGAAGGAGGCTATGCGTGAGATCCGCATGGCGCTGTTGGAGGCGGATGTCAGCTATAAAGTATGTAAGGATTTTACCAAGCAGGTCACCGAACGCTGTATTGGCGTTGACGTGCTGGAATCCCTGACCCCTGCCCAGATGATCGTTAAGATCGTCAATGAAGAGCTCACCAAGCTGATGGGCTCCGATCAAAAGCATATTACCATTAACCCCAACGGTCCCACCGTTGTGATGCTGGTGGGCCTGCAGGGCGCAGGTAAAACCACCAACGGCTCCAAGCTGGCTGGTTTGATGAAGCGCCAGGGTAAAAATCCCTTGTTGGTCGCTTGCGATATCTATCGGCCTGCCGCCATTCAGCAGTTGAAGGTCTGCGGCGAAAAGCTGGGCATCCCTGTATTTGAGAAGGGAACCCAAAACCCGGTACAGACTGCCAAAGAAGCAGTACTCTACGCCCGTCAGCACGGCCATGATATGGTGTTCCTGGACACCGCCGGCCGTCTGCATGTGGACGAGGCACTGATGAATGAGCTGAAGGAAATCAAGGCCACCGTCAAGCCTGACGAGATCATGCTGGTGATCGACGCCATGACCGGCCAGGATGCCGTCAACGCGGCCCAGAGTTTTAACGAATGGCTGGATATCGATTCCGTCATGCTCAGCAAGCTGGACGGCGATGCCAGAGGCGGCGCGGCCCTGTCCGTTAAGGCTATCACCGGCAAGCCGGTCAAGTTCGCCGGTATGGGTGAAAAGCTGGAGGACATTGAACCCTTCCATCCGGACCGCATGGCTTCCCGGATCCTGGGCATGGGCGATGTGCTCACCCTTATTGAAAAGGCGGAAAAGGCCTACGATGCCAAGAAAGCCGCCGAGATGGAGGAAAAACTCCGTTCCAATAAATTTACGCTCCAGGATTTCTATGAGCAGATGGTGCAGATGAAATCTATGGGCTCCATGCAGGATATTCTGGCGCAGATGCCCGGCGGTGGCAGCATGAAGAACCTGCAGGTGGATGAAAAACAAATGGCCCACACCGAAGCGATTATCCTGTCCATGACGCCCAAGGAGCGGGAAAATCCCAATATCATCGGCGCCAGCCGCAAAAAGCGTATCGCCGCCGGCTGCGGCTTGAAGGTGGAAGATGTAAACCGTCTTCTGAAATCCTTTGAGCAGATGCAAAAGCTTATCAAGCAATTCTCCGGCCCCGGCGCCGGCAAGAAGATGAAGCGGATGCGTGGCTTCGGCGGCATGGGCGGCTTTCCCGGGTTTTAATCGTTCGTTATAAGCAAAACGCTTTACGATATATAATTTATTTTGAAATTTTTATGGAGGTGAATTCTCAATGGTTAAGATCAGACTGAGAAGAATGGGCGCCAAGAAGGCTCCTTACTACCGTGTTGTTGTTGCTGATGCTCGTTCCCCCCGCGACGGCCGTTGCATCGAGGAGATCGGCACTTACAACCCCCTGACCAATCCTGCCACCATCACCATCGATGTGGAGAAGGCTCAGACCTGGATCAAGAACGGCGCACAGCCCACTGATACCGTTCGTGGTCTGCTGAAGAAGGCTGGCGTGCTGTAATCCCTAAAGGAGATTAACGCAATGAAGGAACTTTTGCTGTATATGGCAAAGAACTTGGTGGATCACCCTGAAGCTGTTACGGTCACCGAGATCGACGGCGAAGACGGCAAGATCCTGGAGCTGCGTGTTGCCGAAGGTGACATGGGCAAGGTCATCGGCCGCCAGGGTCGGATCGCCAAGGAGATCCGCACCATCGTTAAGACCGTTGCGCAGCGCACCGGCGAAAAAGTCACGGTGGAAATCGTGGATTAAACGATCATGCGTGGCATAATGCCACGCATTTTTCGTTATCGTAGGGGCCGATGCAGGCATCGGCCCTATTCGACATGGATATGATCGGGCCGATGTGGGCATCGGCCCCTACGGACGAAAGGAAGAAATCTTATGAAACTTCAATTTGTTGAAGCCGGTGAGATCGTCACCACCCACGGTGTCCGGGGCGAAGTCAAGGTGCTTTGCTGGCTGGATGATCCGGAAATGCTCTGTGAATTTGACCGTTGCCGCATTGGCGGAAAAGAATATACAATGGAACAGGTTCGGGTACAGAAGACCTGCAATCTGGTGAAGCTTCAGGGCATCGATACCATGGAAGCCGCGCAGTTGATGCGGGGCAAAGTGATCGAACTGTACCGGGAGGATATTGACGACGAAGTGATTTTTGCCGCCGAGCTGGCGGGCGTTGAGGTTTATGCCGAGGGTGTCTGCATTGGCAAGATCGCCGATGTGCTGGATTATCCCGGTAACGCCGTGTATGTGGTGAAGGGGCAGCATGGATACATGATCCCTGCGGTAAGCCAGTTTGTGCTGTCCACAGATATGGAGGCAAACCGCATGGAAGTGAAACTGATCGAGGGAATGCGTACCGATGAGAATTGATATCATGACGCTTTTTCCCGAGACCCTGGGGGATGTGCTGTCGGAAAGTATCTTGGGCCGGGCCCAGGAACGGGGTTTTATCCGTATCGAAACTCACCAGATCCGGGATTACACTGCAAATAAACAAAACCAGACCGATGACTATCCCTACGGCGGCGGCCGTGGCGCGGTGATGACAGCGGATCCGCTGTACCGTTGCTGGGAGGCCATTTGCGACGAAGCCGGCGGTCCGGTGCACACCATCTATATGTCCCCCTGCGGCCATACCTTCCGGCAGGCAGATGCCATTCGCTTGAGCAAAATGGAAAATATCATCATCGTCTGCGGTCATTACGAAGGCATTGACCAGCGCTTCATCGACGAGTGTGTGGATGAGGAGATCAGCCTGGGCGATTTTGTTCTTACCGGCGGTGAGATCGCTGCCATGGCCGTGACCGATGCGGTATGCCGTATGGTGCCCGGTGTGTTGGCAGATGCGGAGTGTTTCGAAGACGAGAGCCATTTTAATGGCCTTTTGGAGTACCCCCAGTATACCCGTCCTGCGGTATGGCACGGCAGACAAGTGCCTCAGATCCTGCTTTCCGGCAACCATGAAAAGGTACGCCAGTGGCGCAGAAAGCAGTCCCTGCGCCGTACTATGGCCCGTCGGCCGGATATGTACGAAAAACTGGACCTGTCAAGTAAGCAGGATAAGAAACTGCTGAAAGAAATGGCGGAAGAGGATGCTTTGCAGAATCATACACCCACCGACTAAATGATCGGTGGGTGTTGCTTTTTTAGGCTGTATCCGTTATAATAAGACAAAATATGGAGGTGTGCGCATATGGATTATATCGCTCCGATTCTTTTGGTTATCTTTTCTATCTTTTACTGGGTTTCCTGGGCAAATTCCCGCCGCACGAAAAACGGCTTTCGGGAAGATCTGACGGATTGTACGGTTGGCCAGCTTACCGGCGAAACGGTGCAGCGCAAGGCCCACGCCGGCGGTCTCAGCGCCCAAACCCACAAAAAGACCACTGTGGTCTATACCTACCAGGTAGATGACAAATCCTACACCTGCGAGGCGGTGGTGCTGGACCGTTTCCAGGCCATGCCTGCCAGCACCAAAGTGGTGTATCAGAAGAAAAATCCCCAGGTCTGCTATCTGCCGGAATTTGAAAAGGTGGACGAGAAGGGGATGCAGTTGTCTTACCTGTGCTTTGGCATTCTGTGCCTGGCATTGGCAGTCTTTGCGCTGCTGCGGGTATTGTGATCCCATGGGAGGCGAGTGGATGGATAAGCTGGAAATGCTGCAGCAATGGGTGAGGGAAAGCCGGAATATCGTCTTCTTCGGGGGCGCCGGCGTCAGCACGGAGTCGGGCATTCCCGATTTTCGCAGTGTGGACGGATTGTACCGCCAAAAGTTTGATTATCCTCCGGAAATGATCATTTCCCACACTTTTTATGAAAAAAACCCGGAGTATTTTTTCCGCTTCTACCGGGAAAAAATGCTCCCCCTGGGCTTTGAACCCAACATTACCCACAGGGTGCTTGCCCGATGGGAAGAAGAGGGCAAACTCTCTGCTGTGGTCACCCAAAACATCGACGGCCTGCACCAAAAGGCTGGCTCTAAGAAGGTCTATGAGCTTCACGGCTCCGTTCTGCGGAATTATTGCACCCGCTGCCGCAAATTCCACAGCGCCGAGTTTGTCAAAAACGCGCCCGGCGTGCCCCGCTGCGAATGCGGCGGCATCGTCAAGCCGGATGTGGTCCTGTATGAAGAAGGGCTGGATCAGAATACCATCGAGCAGAGCATATGGGCCATCTCCCACGCCGATCTGCTGATCGTAGCCGGCACCAGCCTGACGGTGTACCCGGCGGCAGGCCTGATAAACTATTACCGGGGCAACCGCCTGGTGCTGATCAACCGGGACGAAACCCCTTACGACAGCCAGGCAGATCTGGTGTTTCACCAATCTTTGGGCGAAATTATCTCCCGGCTATAATTAAGGAGGCTCCAACAATGGACAAGCAGGCACTTCGTAAAGAAATCCGCGAAAAGAAGCGGGCAATGACGGAGCAGCAGATCGTTTCCGCAAGTGAAAGGTTAGGGGAACTGTTCCTGGCGTCCGAAGCCTATAAGCAAGCCAAAACCATCTACGGCTACCTGCCTTATAACCAGGAGGTCCGCACCGTTCCTATGCTGCAGCAGGCCCTGCTGGACGGGAAAAAGGTGGCCGTGCCCAAGTGCTACGGCGACGAGATGCGCTTCATTTACTTAGATGACCTTTCCCAGGTGGAGAAGGGCTATTGCGGCATTCCGGAGCCCATCGCAGACGAACCCATCGCAGATGATCCCACCGCGCTGGTGCTGATGCCAGGCCTGGCCTTCGATCCCCAGGGCCACCGTATGGGCTATGGCGGCGGCTTCTATGATAAATTCCTGGAGCAGGAGCCGAACCATCCCACCATTGCCCTTTGTTACGCATTCCAAATGCTTGACCATTTGGAAACCGAAGCCCACGATATCCCTGTGGACACCGTCCTTTGGGCATAAAGGAGAAAAACTATGCACATACCCACTGTAACTACCGATAAAATCAAATTAGTTACTTTTGCCGAGGCTTTGGCTGCCGCCAACACCCCCAGCGCCGATTATGATATAGAAAAATGGCTCTATGCCCCCAATTTCTATTCTGAATACCGTTACATACTGGGTACCCGGGGCAAAAATCCTCTCATCTGCATCGGCATCAACCCCTCCACCGCTGTGCCGGATGATTTGGATAACACGCTAAAATCCGTGGAGCGCATCGCGAAGGGCAATGGTTTCGACAGCTTCATTATGTTCAATGTCTATGCCCAGCGGGCAACTTCGCCGGATGACATGGAAAAAGTCTGCAATCCCGCGCTTCACAGGGAGAATCTGGAAGCCTTCCGCTATGTACTATCCATTTCCGAGAATCCTACGGTGTGGGCCGCCTGGGGCGCTATTATCGAGAAGCGGAAATATTTGCCGGATTGCGTCAGAGATATGCTGTCCGTGGGTGAGGAATACGGTGCAAACTGGGTCTGCGCCGGCGCCATCACCAAGAAGGGCCATCCCCACCATCCGCTGTACCTGCGGAAAGATGAAAAGATCCGCCCCTTTGACGTGGCGGCTTACCTGGAGGGACTGAAATGAACGGCTGCGAATGCGATACCTGCTGGTATTATGACTATGATGAGGAATATGACGAGTACTACTGCATGATGGACCTGGACGAGGACGAAGTCTACCGTTTCTTCGCCACCCCCAAGGCCCGCTGCCCCTACTACCGCCAGGGCGATGATTATACCCTGGCAAGAAGGCAATAATGGAGGATGTATATGAAGAAGTACTTGTATTTTCTGTTGAAATGGGCGGCTTGTTTCGTTGCTTGTTTCGTAATTACTTATGTATTTGTGTTCTTTGGCGGATGGAAATTGTTTGAAAGCGGAGATGCTTTTTTGATCGAAATTGGTTTCGCCGGAATCCTGTCAATTTTTGTAGTGATCCTTTTGGAAGTAATTGCAAAACTGGAAAAGCGCATTGCCGATTTGGAAGAAAGAATTAAGAAATTGGAAGATAAGAAATGATAAAAAACTCGGCACCGATCGGTGCCGAGTTTTTTATGTATGGGATCAGAGGATCAGCGCCAGCAGCTGATACGCCCAGTTGGCGAATACGCCGGCGCAAAGACCGCCGATGGTGTGGCTGACCAGGGCGGGGCCCACCAGGTAGCTGGACTTCAGGCTGTCCATCATGGCAACATGGGTGCTGAGGTAGCCGCTCCAGCACATGCACATGGCGGTGAACACGGCGATATCGTGGGTGTTGGCCAGGCCGGTCAGCAGCAGGTCCTTAGCCACGCCGATGGCAGCGCCGGCAGCGCCCAATGCGGTGATGGGTACGGAAATTGCCTCAGGACTCTGGAAGCCGAACAGAGGCTGCAGGATAAAGCTGAGCTTTTCGCCGATCCAGGGCAGGATGGCTACGCCTTCATAGGCTGCGCCGGTATAGCCGCCGGCAGGCTCGCCCTTGGTGAGCATCATAATGATGGTGCAGATGATCAGAACGCCGGGAATGATGGCCATACCCATATCCACGCCGCTCTTGCCGCCTTCCAGCAGCGCATCCAAAAAACGGGTGCCGGCGCTGCCTTTACGGACCTTACGGTACTTATTGATGTCGATATCTTCATCTTCGCCGATCAGATCGCAATCGGCATCCTTGCCAAAGATCTTGGAGGTGTGGCGAAGCATCAGTCGGGTGGAAACAATACTGCCCACAATGGCGCCCAAATTGCCGATCAGCACAGCCAAACCGATGCTGCCGCCGTCGGAGGTCTGCAATCCGGCCATAAAGGTGGTGATGATCAGACCCATGCCAAAAGCGGTGCCGATATTGCAAAGGGCGGGCAGTTGATATCGTTTGAAATAGCGGCGGAAGGTATTGTCGTGGGCCAGGGTCAAAATTGCCGGGTTATCGGAGAGATAAGTGGTGAAAACACCCACGGCGCTGGCACCGGGCAAGCCATACACCACCCGAATTACCGGGGAAAGCAATTTGTTCAACAGGGAGATCACGCCAAATTCTGAGAATAGGGAAGAAATAGCGCCTGCCAAAACGGCGATGGCCATAATGTAGAATACGGTGTTCAGCAGCAGGTCAAAAGCGGTATTCATCATGGTGTTGAACATATTGACTGTGCCCATCTTCATGCACAGCGCCACAAAGAAGCCCAGGAACAGCGCGAGGAATACAAATACCTCCGCGCCGACGGCTTTCTTCAGGCCAATGGGGGTGGATAGCTTGATCTTCTTTCTCATAGCGATACCTGCCCTTATACAATAGTTGGTATAACCCGCATAATTATATACGAAATCCCCATTTCCGTCAAGAAATATTTTCCGCAACTACGGAACGAAAACCTCCGGACCGTTCGGCCCGGAGGTAATGTTCTTATTTTGCTTCCTTTTTCTTGACCAGCAGGTATACAGGCAGGCCCAGCAGGGTAATGGCGATGGAACACAGGGAAATGATCGTGGTCTGGACAGAATCCAGGAACAGCTGGCTGATCACCACATAAAGACCGCTGGCAATGGCCAAAATGGGGATCACGGGGTATAGCGGGACCTTGTATTTCCGCTCAGCATCCGGCATGGTCTTGCGCAGACGGATCACGCTGGCAAAGGTCAGGGTGTAGAAGATCCAGCAGGAGAAAACCGCCAGATTGGTCAGCAGGTCAAAGGTGGTCATGCCCTCAATGAGATTCAGCCGGCCAACGAAGCAGTAGATGGCGCCGACAACACCGATCAGCAGAATGGAATTGATGGGAACCTGCTTGTTGTTCAGCTTCCGCAATGTTGCGCTGGCGGGCAGCGTGCCCAGCTCCGCCAAATGGAAGGCGACCCGGGAGCCGGACAGCAGGAAACCGTTGGCCGCGCCGATAACGGAAATGATGATGCCCACAGTGACCAGTGTGCCGCCGACGGGTCCAAACAGCTTCATAGCTACAGCGGAGGCAGGGGAGGTCAGATTCATCAGCTCATCAGCAGGCAACACCCACAGATAAGCCAGGTTGATCACAAAATAAACCGCCATAATGATGGATACGCCACCGACAATAGCCTTGGGCATATCCTTGCCCGGGTTTTTCATTTCTCCGGCAATGGCGCCCACATTGGTCCAGCCTTCAAAGGCAAACAGGACAGCCAGCAGTGTGGAACCCAGCACAGCGCCGGTATTCTTACCTTCGCCTACCATGGGGGCAAAGATGGCGTTGTCGCCGGAGCCCAGAATGAAGCCGAAGATCATCAGAATAAACAGGGGGATCAGCTTGCAGATGGTGGATACCAACTGGATATTGCCTGCGGCTTTTGAACCAAGGGAATTGGCGCCGATCAGCAAGGCGATCAACGCGATGGCGATGGGCAGTTGGAAGGCAGGACTCAGTCCAAGAAGGGCGGTCAGCTCATTGCCTACGGTAATGCCGTAACCGGCCAGAAAGGCGGGGTAGAAGATCACGGTCTGCATCCAGCCTGCCAGAAAACCCAGTTTTTCGTGGAAGGCATCGCCTAAGTATGCCACCATACCGCCGGTTTTGGGGATCATAACTGCCACTTCCGCAAAGGTCAAAGCACCAAGCAAACTGGCAATGCCACCGATGATCCAGGCAAGCATACCCATGCCGGGCGCGCCGCCGGTTGCCTGGTAAATGGCGTAAGGCTTAAAGAACACGCCTGCGCCGATGACGCAGCCAACTACCAGGGCCATAGCAGCGGAAACACCCAGGCTCTTTTTCAGTTGGTTGTTATTTTCCATGTGGAGTCCTCGCTTTCCAAATGATATACAGTTATTATGCGGGAAAAAACGAGATTTGTCAAGAATAGTTAAATATATGAAGAATAATATTGGAAAGATCCGGCATAAATGTGCAATCTGTTTCATGAAAAAAGTGTCCTCTGCCGAGACAGAGGACACGATTGTTATAGAAAACAAATTACTTCAGGCTTTCCTCAACAGCGACAGCAACGCTAATGGTCGTACTGGCTATGGAGGTCAGCTCTGCTTTTTGCGCAGAAGAATTCCTGAGATTACCAAGGCGCCACCACCGAGGATGGAGATGGCAATAGCACCTTTGGATACCGCAAAGAAGTATTCCAGCGCAGAAGCATACTCTTGAGCTTTGTATGTGTTGCTCCACATATCCACACAATGCTGATACTGGAAAACCATTAAACCGCAGCAAAATAGGATTCCCGTTGCAATAAGTGCGATCCCAACAATGCGCTTGGTGTTCATTTCAGAGCCTCCTCAACAGCAACAGCCACGGAAACAGTCATACCGACCATGGGTGAGCAATGCGGAGCATTGCGAGTCAGATCCAGCAACCTGCCGGTGGCAGGTTGCCACTATGCCCATGGGATCACCCGCAGTAACGAATCGCTTACTTCAGAGATTCTTCGACTGCAACTGCGACAGAGACAGTCATACCGACCATGGGATTGTTGCCTGCGCCCAGGAAGCCCATCATTTCCACATGGGCGGGGACGGAGGAGGAGCCGGCGAACTGAGCGTCGCCGTGCATACGGCCCATGGTGTCGGTCAGGCCGTAGGAAGCGGGGCCGGCAGCCATGTTGTCGGGGTGCAGAGTACGGCCGGTGCCGCCGCCGGAAGCCACGGAGAAGTACTTCTTGCCCTGCTCGATGCACTCCTTCTTGTAGGTGCCTGCCACTGGGTGCTGGAAACGGGTGGGGTTGGTGGAGTTGCCGGTGATGGAAACATCAACACCCTCAAAGTGCATGATGGCAACGCCCTCGCGGACATCGTCACAGCCGTAGCAGTTAACAGCAGCGCGCTCGCCGGTGGAGTAGGGGATCCGCTCCACGATCTTCAGCTCGCCGGTGTAGTAGTCGAATTGGGTCTTCACATAGGTGAAGCCGTTGATACGGGAGATGATCTGGGCAGCGTCCTTGCCCAGGCCGTTCAGAATGACCCGCAGGGGCTCCTTACGAGCCTTATTGGCGGAGCGGGCAATGCCGATGGCGCCTTCTGCGGCAGCGAAGGACTCGTGGCCGGCCAGGAACGCGAAGCACTTGGTCTCGTCCCGCAGCAGCATAGCGCCCAGGTTGCCATGACCCAGACCGACCTTGCGGTCCTCAGCCACGGAGCCGGGGATGCAGAAAGCCTGCAGGCCGATGCCGATGGCCTCAGCAGCCTCAGCGGCGTTCTTAACGCCCTTCTTCAAAGCGATGGCAGCGCCTACGCAGTAAGCCCATGCCACATCCTCGAAAGCGATGGGCTGGATGCCCTTGACGATCTCATAGGGATCGAAGCCCTTGGCGGTGCAGATCTCACGGCACTCTTCTACGGAATTCAGACCGAACTGAGCCAGAACACCGTTGATTTTGTCGATTTTTCTTTCGTAACCTTCAAACAAAGCCATTTTTGTGTCCTCCTCTTATTCGTGTCTGGGATCGATATACTTGGCAGCGCCTGCGAAACGGCCGTAGGAACCCTTGGCCTTCTGCAGAGCTTCGTTGGCATCGATGCCCTTCTTGATCATATCCATCATACGGCCCAGGTTAATGAACTCATAGCCGATGATCAGGTCGTTCTCATCCAGAGCGCAGCGGGTCACATAGCCCTCAGCCATCTCCAGGTAGCGGGGACCCTTGGCCTTGGTGGCGAACATGGTGCCAACCTGACTGCGCAGGCCCTTGCCCAGGTCTTCCAGAGAAGCGCCCACGGGCAGACCGTCCTCGGAGAAAGCGGACTGGCTGCGGCCGTAAACGATCTGCAGGAACAGTTCCCGCATAGCGGTGTTGATGGCATCGCACACCAGGTCGGTGTTCAGCGCCTCCAGCAGGGTCTTACCGATGAGGATCTCGGAAGCCATAGCTGCGGAGTGGGTCATACCGGAGCAGCCCAGGGTCTCCACCAGGGCCTCTTCAATGATGCCTTCCTTCACATTCAGGGTCAGCTTGCAGCAGCCCTGCTGAGGAGCGCACCAGCCGATGCCGTGGGTGAAACCGCTGACATCCTTAATTTCCTTGACCTGCACCCACTTGCCCTCTTCGGGAATGGGAGCGGGGCCGTGATAAGCGCCCTTGGCCACGGAACACATATGCTGTACTTCAGTGCTGTAAATCATGGCAATTTTCCTTTCTTGTAAAGGCGAAGACACTTCGCCTAATAATTTCCGCGAATATTATAATGGAAACAAAGAAAAATGTCAATTCACGACATAACGAAATCCATAGTTTTTTGCGCATCAGTTTGGTTAGTTTATACAAAACAGTAGGGGAGGGTCACTGACCCTCCCGGAATTTAAATTGTAGGGCGGGGGCTTGCTCCCGCCGCTGTATGAATGTTTGTTGAAAACACAAAGAATGAAACAACGCTACAATCAGGATTGCACCAACTTGACAAACGCCGCCCGATCGGTGGCCTTGAAGTAAGCAGAGCCTGCCACCAGCACATTGGCGCCGGCTTCCTTGCAGACTGCATGGGTCTTGCTGTCCACACCGCCGTCCACTTCAATGAGGCAATTGGGGTTGATGTCCTGCATCCAGTTTCTCAACTTGGTGACCTTGGGCATCATATCTGCCATAAAGCTCTGACCGCCGAAGCCGGGTTCCACCGTCATAACCAGGATCATATCGCATTTTTCCAGGTAGGGGATTGCGGCCTCTGCCGGGGTCTTGGGCTTCAGCACGATGCCGGCCTTGCAACCTAAAGCGTGGATCTTGTCCAAAGCCTCCAGCGTATTTTGGGGCTGATCCGCCTCCACATGAATGGTGACAAAATCGGCGCCGGCCTTGACAAATTCCTCAACATAGCGGATGGGCCGGTCGATCATCAGATGCACATCCAGGGGCAGCTTGGTCACCGGACGAATGGCCTTCACCACCGGAATGCCGATGGAGATATTGGGCACAAAAATGCCGTCCATAATGTCAACGTGAACAAAATCGGCGCCGTTTTCTTCGATGTTGCGGATATCCCGCTCCAGGTTTGCAAAATCTGCGGAAAGAATGGAAGGTGCGATCATAGCCATGTTAAGGCCCTCCTTAAATATGTAAATTGTTGTTTATCATGTCATCCTGAGCGAGCAAAGCGAGTCGAAGGATCCGTTCCCCGTAGTCGAAGAATACGGATTCTTCGACTACGCGGCCCTTTGGGCCGCTCCGCTCAGAATGACATATTCGGTACGGATACTAAGCTAAACAACAATTTATCTTCCTTGCAAGAATATCACATTTTTTTCCAAAAAGCAACCTTGTGTATGGAAAAATAAAAAACGGCAATACTACTGCTGTACCAAACAAAAAGGAGGAACGAACTATGAACTGTCATGCCAATAAGTGCATTGAATGCACCGTAAAATCCTGCGCGTATCACTGCGATACCGAGAACTACTGTTCTTTGGACCGCATCCTGGTGGGCACTCACGAAGCCAATCCTACTATGGATCAGTGCACCGATTGCAAGTCCTTCCGCAAGAAGTAATGGACCCGGCGGCGGCAATCGCCGCCGCTTTTTTATTTTTTTAGAAAAAAACAGACCGGTGTACATACTTTCGCCACATTTCCTAACTAAAATGTAGTTGCGTAATTCTCCAAAGGGAGGGATATCCATGGAAAATATGGAACAAGAAAACATTGTAACGGAAAAAACTGTCACGGAGCAGACGGCTTCGCAAGAACCGGAGGAAACCGGCTTCTATCACGGTGCCGGTGCAGGCAAGCGGGAGAGTACTTTTGCCTATACCGGTCAGCCCAGAATCTATCAGACTCCCTGGCAGCCTCAGCAGACCTATTATCAAACCCCCGCTCCGGCCTATTCTCAGCCACCCAAGGAAAAGAAGGGCACCGGCAAGCGCGTCCTGTCCTGGATTTTGGTGGTGTCCATCATCATCGGCAGTTGTTTGGCTACCGGCCTGGTGGTGGGTGGCATTATGAAAAACCGCAATGACGCTCTGAAGCGGAATTTTGACGAGATCATTGGGCTGATGCAGGATCGGCTGGAAAAGCTGGAAGGCGTAGGGGAGGGCGTTGGCTCTCTGGAAACGCCGGAGGGGAATCTCTCTGCCAGCCAGGTTTATGAGCAGAACATTCAATCCGTAGTGGCCATCACCTGCAATGTAACCATCAGCAACGGATTTGGACAGGCTTATCAGTCCACTTCCTCCGGCTCCGGTTTCGTGATGAGCGCCGACGGCTATATTATCACCAATCATCATGTGGTAGAAGGCGCTGAAAACGGCAAGATCACGGTGTCCTTTGAAAACGGCGATAAGTATACTGCCAAACTGATTGGCTCCGATGCTTCCAGCGATATTGCGCTGCTGAAGATCGATGCCACCGGTTTGCGTCCCGTTACCATTGGCAAGAGCAGCTCCATGGCGGTGGGCGATCAGGTGGTTGCCATCGGCAACGCTTTGGGCGAGCTGAGCTTCAGCCTGACGGTTGGCTATATCAGCGGCATTGACCGGGATGTGAATACCGACGGCTCCGTGATGAATATGCTGCAGACCGATGCTGCCATTAACTCCGGTAACTCCGGCGGACCGCTGTTTAACGCCCGGGGCGAAGTGATCGGCATCAACACTGCCAAGTATTCCGGCACCACTTCTTCCGGCGCATCCATCGAAGGCATCAGTTTTGCCATCCCCATGGATGATGTGATCGGTATGCTGGAGGATCTGCGGGATTATGGCCATATTAAGGGCGTGTCCATGGGCGTGATGGTTTCGGATGTGGATGCGGCCACCGCCGAAAAGTATAATTTCCCCAAGGGCGTGTATGTGGAAGAAGTGCTTGCAGGCACCCCGGCCCAGCAGGCGGGACTGAAGGCCATGGATATTATCACCGAGTTGGGCGGTCATAAGATCGAAAACATGAATGATCTGACCCGCGCCCTGCGGAACTTTGAAGCCGGCCAGACCGTTTCCATTACCGTATGGCGAGGCGGCGTGGTGCAGGTGCTGTCCATTACTCTGGCGGAAAAAACCAGCAATTGATAAATGGGGCGTTCCACTGCGGAACGCCCTTTTTCCGTGTAAATGAACAGAAAAAGGGAAACCGGGAGCATGGCTTTTCGTATTCTCTGCGAATTGACTTTATATGCCGAAGCCGCTATACTATGCGGGTATGTTTTTAAAATCGGGAGGAACGGAATGGTCAAGCAGTGGAAAGTAAAAATTCCCCAATTGTCCGGCGATATGGAGCGGCTGGTATATGTATACCTGCCTGATGATTATGCCGTATCCGGTATTCGTTACCCGGTTTTATATATGTTCGATGGCCACAATGTATTTTTCGACGACCACGCCACCTATGGAAAATCCTGGGGCATGGCGGAATATTTGGATGCGCAGAAAAAAGAGCTGATCCTGGTGGCTGTGGAGTGTAATCACCTGGGCAATCAGCGGCTGGTGGAATACGCTCCCGCGGATTTTGAGTTTCCCCAGATCGGCATGATCAACGGTCGGGGCAGGGAATACATGGATTGGATGGTATCCACCCTCAAACCCTACATAGATGCCCATTTTCCCACCAGGCATCAACGGGAGTATACCGCCCTTGCCGGATCGTCCATGGGCGGCCTGATGGCGCTTTATGGCGTGTGTGAGTACAATGCGGTGTTCAGCAAAGCTGCCTGCATCTCTCCCAGCTTTTGGATGTCTAAGGACAAGGTGCTGCAGATGGTGGAGCAGGCCCATATTGCCACCGACAGCACGATTTACATGGGATATGGAGCCGTGGAGTTGCCCAATCATGCTCCCAGCTCGGAGGCGCTGATCAGCGTGGCCCGTCTTCTGCTGACGCGCCGGGTAAATGTGGCGCTGAAGATCATTCCCGGCGGTACCCACAACGAAAGCTCCTGGGAAAAACAGATTCCTTTATTTATGGATTATCTGCAACTGTAAGAAAATCCCTCGCCATATGGCGAGGGATTTTTTGTAAATCACAGCACTCTTGATAGAAATTCCTGCAGCCGGGGGTGTTGGGGCGCGCCGAAGATGGCTGCCGGAGTGCCCTGCTCCACGATCTGGCCCTCGTTCATGAACATCACACGACTGGCTACTTCTTTGGCAAACCCGATTTCATGGGTTACGACCACCATGGTCATGCCCTCGCTGGCCAGTTCTTTCATCACCGACAGCACTTCACCCACCATTTCCGGGTCCAGGGCGGAAGTGGGCTCGTCAAACAGCAATGCTTTGGGGTTCATGGCCATAGCCCGAACAATGGCGATCCGCTGCTTCTGTCCACCGGAAAGCTGGCCGGGATAGGCATCCGCTTTGTCCAGCAGTCCCACCCGCTGCAGCAGCCGGGCGGCTGTTTCGTCGGCCTGCGCCTGGGTCATCAATCCTGTGCGCACCGGCGCCAGGGTAATGTTTTTCCGAACGGTCATGTTGGGAAAAAGATTAAAATGCTGAAACACCATGCCAAGCTGCTGCCGGATTTGATTGATATCGGTTTTTTCTCCGTTCACCTGCTGACCATCAAACCAAATCTCTCCGGCGGAGGGCTGTTCCATCAGATTCAGACACCGCAAAAAAGTAGATTTGCCGGAGCCGGAGGGTCCAATGATCACCACTTTTTCTCCCGGTGCGATGTGGGTGGAAATATCCTGCAATACCTGGTTTTTGCCAAAGGACTTGCTTAAATGCTTAATGTCGATCACCTTGGTGCAGCCTCCTTTCCAAAATGTTCAGTATCCGGGTGAATATCAGCACCAGCGCCAGATAAATGGCTGCTGTGCCCAGCAGGGGAAACATCTGCTCATAGGTACGGGTGGCGATGCCCTGGGCGGCGTAAAGCAATTCCTTACCGCCGATGACGGAGATCAAAGAGGTATCCTTCAGCAGTACGATGAATTCGTTGCCCAAAGCAGGAAGGATGGACTTAAAAGCCTGGGGCACTACGATAAACCGCATGGTATCCCCATAACTCAATCCCAAGCTTCTGCCCGCTTCCATCTGACCGGCATCCAGCGCCATCAGACCGCCCCGGATGATCTCTGCCACATAAGCGCCGGAGTTAATGCCCAATGTCAGCGCGCCCACCAATGTGAATTGCCGGCTGCTGGAAAAAATTACGGTGCCCATGATCAGCAGCTGCAGCATCATAGGCGTGCCGCGGATCACGGCGACATATACCTTGCAGATGCTGTTTGCGATCCGCAGCAGCCAATGCTTCCTGCCGGGCTGTTGTTGGTCGTGGGCAGAGCGGATGATGGCTACCGCCATACCCAGAGCAATGCCCAGCGCCAGGGCCATAGCTGTCACCCATAGGGTGGTACCCACGCCTTTCAAATATTGCTGCCAGCGGTCTTTTTCGATAAAGGCCTGGTAGAATTTGACATAAATCTCTTGCCAAAGCGCCAGTTCCTGTCCGGCGACCATCTGGTCGCTCCATATTTCGTAATACTGTTCCATGGGACACCTCCCGGGTATTTACGCCGAAAGGGTGGACGAGCCACCCTTTTCGAAGTTGATATTTATTCGGCCTTGATGTATTTGTCGATGATGCTCTGAACAGTGCCGTTTTCGATCAGCTTATTGAGTGCCTGGTTAATGGCTTCCAGCAGGGCGGTGTTGCCCTTGTCCACAGCGATGGCGTAATTTTCTGTGACATATTCCGTTTCCAGGATGGTAAGTCCGGGATTTGCTTTTACCAGCTCCTCGGCAGGCGCGCTGTCCACAACAACACAATCTACCTGGCCGTTCATCAGAGCCTGCACGGCGGTGATGGAGCTGTCGTAGGCCACGACATGATCTTCACCGTAATCGTCGCTGCAATAGATATTGCTGGTGGTGGCTTTTTGGGTTCCGATCAGCTTTTCGCCCAGATTGTCCAGGGTCACATCGGAGCCTTCCTTCACGATGATCACCTGCTTACCGGTGGCGTAGGAGGTTGAAAAATCCATGACCTTCAGACGGTCCTCGTCAACGGTGAGGCCAGCCATGCAGATGTCGCTTTGTCCGTTCTGAACGGCCAGCATAGCGGCGTCAAAGCCCATGTCATCGATCACCAGCTCCAGCCCCAGTTCCTGGGCAATGGCCTGGGCGATCTCAATATCAATGCCGATAAATCCGCCGTTGTCATCTGTCATTTCATAGGGAGGAAATTCGGCGTTGGTGGACATGATCAGTTTTCCGTTTTCCACAAGGTTGTATGCGTTGTCAGCGTCGGCTTCGCCGCAGCCTGCGAAGCAGCAGCCAAACAGCGTCAGCGCCAAAAGGGTTGCAATGATCTTTTTCATAAAACCTTCTCCTTTTTTTCTCCCGGCGGGGGAGTTGATGGGGTTATTATACAACGAATAATATACATTGTAAAGTGTATAAGCATCCAAAAGAAAAACAAAATATCGGTGAATAAACTGTGAACACATCACAAAAATATTAAAATATGCACAAAAGAAATTCGTAAGTCTGCGATACGAAGACAAGTACGCCTGCTGCGGATGGGTGGTTATGCATAATATGCGCATATTGACAGGTCGGAGCATTTTGTTGTATAATGTCTGTAAACTGTGAAATTCACGAAAGGGTGAATGCTGATGAAAACCACGGTCAAAACATTGGATTATGAAAGCGTCATGGCGATGCCACGTCCCAGAAGAAAGAAACCCCTGAAGCCCAATTGGTTCTGGCGGATTCTGATTCGAATACTGTGTGTCTTCGGACTGATGGGCACCGGCTTTACATACAAAAAGGAAGGCATGGAAAAACTGGGGAAGCATGAGCCATGTCTGATCCTGATGAACCATACCTGTTTTCTGGATATGGAGATCGCCCAGTGGATGCTGTTCCCCAGGCCGCTGAATATCGTCTGTTCCAACGATGGCTTCATTGGCTTTTTTGGTTTGATGTCCTGGCTGATGCGGCAGATCGGCTGTGTAGCTACCCAAAAGTATGTTTCCGATTTACGCCTGGTGCAGGATATGCAGTATTGCCTGAAAAACTTGGGCACCAGCGTGCTGATGTACCCCGAGGCGGGCTATTCCTTTGACGGAACAGCCACAATATTGCCCAGGAAATTCGGTGTCCTGCTGAAAAAGCTGGATGTGCCGGTGGTGATGATCGAGTCCGAGGGCATCTTTGCCCGGAATCCATTGTATAACGAACTGCAGATCCGCAAAAACGCCAAGATCAGCGCGACCATGCGCCTGTTATACACCCGGGTAGAAGTCCGGGAAAAGTCCGTCCAGGAGCTTTCCGACGGCGTGGATGCCGCCTTTGGCTTTGATCATTTCGCCTGGCAGAAGCGGCAGGGCCTGGAACTTGACCAGCCTTTCCGGGCTGACGGCCTGCACCGTATCCTCTATAAGTGTCCCCATTGCGGCGCAGAGGAGCAGATGGAAGGAAACGGTATCCATCTGACCTGCAAAGCCTGCGGCAAAAAATGGGAGCTGACACCCCTGGGCGAAATGAAGGCCCTGAAGGGAGAAACGGAGATCAGCCATATTCCCGATTGGTACCGCTGGGAGAGAGCGCAGGTTCGCCAGGAGATTCTGGAGGGCAAATATTCCCTCAGTGAGGATGTAAAAATCGCCATGCAGGTGGACTATAAGGCCATCTACATGATAGGGCAGGGCCACCTGACCCACGATGCTTCCGGTTTTCACCTGACAGGCTGTGACGGCAAGCTGGACTATTCCCAGAAGCCTCAAAGCAGCTACAGCCTTTACGCCGATTACTATTGGTATGAGATCGCTGACTGTATCTGCATCGGTGATAACGATGTGCATTATTTCTGCTTCCCCAAGGATGCCTCCGTTTCCGTAGCCAAACTCCGCCTTGCCACCGAGGAAATGTATAAGCTCCATAAGGAAAAACTGCTGCCGACTACCACTGTGTCATCCTGAGCGAAGCCGAAGGATCCGTTTTTCATAGGGGTGACTGCTCAATCGCCTGATATTTCTAAACTGGTCTGATAAAGAGCATTGACGAAATGGTTGGCGTGCTTTTGGTGCGTAAAGGAGGTCAAGCAAGTGAAAAAGCTGTTTGCGGTACAGACAAATCTTACAAGTGCGGCCTATCCAATAGCGAAAATGATCATTGCTTTGCTGGTCGTGGTCGTAGCGTTTGTGATATCGATGCATAGCACTATGTCGGCAACTTGGGTTGTTTTTTTGATTAGACTGATTTGCGTCGTATTGACGCTGGCTTCGGTTTTGCTCATTTATATTTCTATTGGTGAGTTGATCATTGTTGGTGAAAACAGGAAGAACGACGGCAAAAATCTTCCGAGCAAAGCATATACAATGGAATATGTACTCTCCCTTGTAAAAGAAAATGATATTATGGAGTTCGAGATTCAAGCCAAGGGTCGTGTCGTGAAAATGGGTGCAAGTGCGGATTGCAAAGCGGGTAGTTCAGCTTTCTTCGATAAAAAGTATTATGTTGGGGATCATGAATATGAAACCTTGGAAATGTTTGAGAAAGCATTACTCCATTATGCAACAAACGGCGAATTGCGTGTGATTACTATTGATGGAATAAAGGTGGAAAAATGGCAATAATCTATGTTGGATAACTAAACATAAAAGGCGGGCCGTTCCTACGAACAGCCCGCTTTTCTTATTTATGCGTCACCTTTTTCTTCGTGCCATCGGGATATACGATGGTGGTATGCTCCAGCTGGCCCTTCAGATTGCCCACCACGGAGTCGATATAGATCCGGCGCAGCTTATCCCGCTCCGCGGTTTCTTCTTCTGTCAGACCCTCGGCCTTGGCCTTGTGGGCCAGTTCGTTGATTCTTGCGATTACTTCATCCATGTTCATATTTGTTACCTCACATATTTTTGAATGTGTCATCCTGAGCGACCCTGAGCAAAGTCGAAGGGGAGTCGAAGGATCCGTATTCTCCTTGCAAAAAGGACGGATTCTTCGACTTCGCTGCCATCCGGCGGCTTCGCTCAGAATGACAGGAAATGTATTAAATATATCGGTGGATAACCACCCAAATGCGGTTCTTTTTCGTTTGATTGCCTACCTCTGCGACTTTGATCTTGCCCAGTCCGCGTACGGAAATTTTCATACCCTCCGTTACGGCCTTATCCGGCTTTTCACAATTCAGGCCGTCAATAGCCGCCCTGCCGGCAAGAATATATTCTGCGGCCAGGCTGCGTCCAATGCGAAATCCGCTGGAAATCACGCTGTCCAGCCGTAAGGAAGCCAAAGTGTCCCTGATTTCCTTCACTTCCGGCTCTGTGATCTGCACCTGGGACAATAGGATAGGCTCCAAATGCACATGGGTCCTGCCTGCCGACAGAAAATTCTGCTGCACATAGGGCGCCACTTCCGCCGTGACAAAAAAATCGCAGCTTTCCTTGCCGACACAAATATCTCCCACGGTTTCCCGGGCGATACCGGCGCCCATCAGCGCCCCGAGAAAATCCCGGTGGCTGGGTGTGTCGCCCTGCCAAAAGCTGGCCCGCAGGCACACCATGGGGCTGTCCTCGGCGTATAAAGCGCTTTCGTCCAGATAGTCCGGCAGCCAGATCAGCATTTTCCGTTCCGCGTCCGCGTAACCTCCGAAATCATGCAGACCTTCCGTCTGTCCAAAAAGATATCGGCACATTTCCTGCTCCCGCGGGGAAAGAAAACTGGTGGCGGCAGGGATGTTTTTGCGGATACCGCCATTGATTTTATCCCAAAGCTTAGCCAGCAGCAGCTTATCTTCCGGATTCTGTGCAATTTTATCTATATTTTTCCGATCCATTTGATCACCAAGGGGCATTATAGCATAACTTTTGTCCCTTGGGAAGAACTTTTTTCTTGTGCATAGCGGAAAAGTCATGTATAATATAGAAAAATGTAGGGGCGGATGCCTACATCCGCCCAGGCCGATGTGGTCATCGGCCCTTACGGTAGGAGGGAATCATATGATCATCGGCATCATCGGCGGCGGCGCCTCCGGTATGGCGGCGGCATTGGCCGCTGCGGAAAATGAAAATGCGCAGATTATTTTGTTTGAGCGCCAGGCCCGTCTGGGCCGGAAACTTTTGGCCACCGGCAACGGCCGCTGTAATTTAACCAACATGACCGCATCCGTGGACGATTATAACGGCGCGGACAAGGGGGAATTTGCGGCTGCGGCGCTGGAAAAATACGGCGTTGAAGATACACTTCGGTGGTTTTCCCAAATGGGACTTTATACGGTGAAGGAAGAAGACGGCCGGGTGTATCCTTATTCCGACCAGGCCAATTCCGTGGTAGATGTGCTGCGGTTTGCGTTGCAAAGATCTAATATCCGGGTACTGACCGGCGCGGAAGTGAACAAGGTGAAAAAAACCGCTGAAGGCTTCACTGTGGAAACCGCAGAAGAAAGCTATCTGTGTGATAAGCTGATCATTGCCTGCGGCGGCCTGGCCGGCACCAAGCTGGGCGGTTCCATGTCCGGCTATAAGCTGCTGATGAAATTCGGTCATCATTGCACCAAACTGCGCCCCAGCTTGGTACAGATCAAATCTGATTGGGCAGCGCTGCCGTCGTTAAAAGGTGTGCGGGCCAATTGTTGGGCGGTCATTGAACGGGATTGCCAGCTGCACTCTGCGGGAAAAGGCGAGATCCAATTTACGGAGCATGGCCTTTCCGGTCCTGTGATCTTTGATATTTCCCGGGATGTGTGCCACGAAAAGGGAAATTGGATCTGCAAATTGGAATTGCTGCCGGATATGGAAAAGGAGACCCTGCTTGCCATGCTGCGAAAGAAACGGGCGACGGATCTGACTGCGGAGGATCTGCTCACCGGCATTCTCCACAACCGCCTGGGCCGCGTCGTTGTCAAGGAAGCGGGCATTTCCGGATATGTACCCATCCGGCAGCTGGAGGATTGGGAACTGGAAAAGGTCTGCGACAAGGTGTTCTGCCTGGAGGTACCTCTCACGGAGCCTATGGGAATGGATTCTGCCCAGGTCACCGCCGGCGGTATCCAAACTTCGGAATTTGACGCCGAGACCATGGAGAGCAAGCTGGTTTGCGGCCTGTATGCCTGCGGCGAGGTGCTGGATATCGACGGCGATTGCGGCGGTTATAACCTGCAATGGGCCTGGTCTTCCGGCCGCTGCGCCGGTGAAAACGCCGGAAAGGAGTAAAATATGATTCGCATTCGTGAGATCGCCATGGCCCCGGAGCATAATCCTGCGCAGTTGGGCTTTGAGGCGGCGCGGCTTTTGAAGGTACAAAACTCCAAAATTCGTGGAGTAAACATTATTCGCCGCAGCATCGATGCCCGGAAAAAGCCGGATGTAAAGGTGATGTACACCATTGATGTGGCTGTGGATGGAAACGAGAACAAGATCCTAAAGTTTTCCGGCTGCAAGCGGGCGGCTATCGCACCTGTGTCCTATTATAAGCCACCCAAACCCATGCCTGCGGCCGAAAAACGGCCGGTGGTGATAGGATTTGGCCCTGCCGGTATGTTTGCGGCGCTGATCCTGGCTATGGCGGGGCAGAAGCCTATCGTGCTGGAACGGGGAGAGAATGCCCAAACCCGCCATGAAAAGGTGGAAACATTTTGGGCCGCCGGAAAATTGGATGAAAGCTCCAATGTCCAGTTTGGCGAAGGCGGTGCCGGTACATTTTCGGACGGCAAGCTGAATACCGGCGTGAATAATCCCCGGATCGGCTGGATTTTGGAACGGTTTGTGGAATTTGGCGCCGGCGAAGACATTCTCTTCGATGCCAAACCCCATGTGGGCACTGATGTGCTGCTGCATGTGGTGCAGAATTTGCGTAAGAGGATCATCGACCTGGGCGGTGAAGTGCTGTTTAACAGCCAGGTGACAGGATTTTCCAGCCAAAATGGCCGCTTGACGGGGCTGGAGTTGGCCGATGGCCGGAGGATCATATGCGATACTGCCGTGCTTGCCATTGGCCACAGCGCCAGGGATACATTTGAAATGCTCCATGAAAAGGGTATCGAGATGGAGGCCAAGCCCTTTGCTATGGGTGTGCGCATCGAGCATAAGCAGAGCCTGATCAATATCAGCCAGTATGGCTGCGACAATCCCACGCTGCCCCCTGCGGATTATAAGCTGGTGCAGCATTTGGATGACGGCACCGTGTATACCTTCTGCATGTGTCCAGGCGGCTATGTGGTGGCGGCCTCGTCCGAAACCGGCGGCGTGGTCACCAATGGCATGAGCTATGCGGACCGGGCGGGGGAGAACGCCAATGCGGCATTGCTGGTCACCATCCACCCCGATGATATCCCTGAAAAAGATGTGCTGGGCGGCGTTCGCTGGCAGAGGCAGATCGAACAAAAAGCCTATGAGGTTGGCGGCTGTACTTACCGCGCGCCGGCGCAAAAAGTGGGTGATTTCCTGGCTGGAAAACCCAGCGAAGGCCCGGGTGATGTACAACCGGCCTATCGCCCCGGTGTTACCTGGTGCGACCTGCACCGGGTCCTGCCGGAGAAGATCACCCGCTGCTTAAAACTGGCGCTTCCTAAATTGGATGGCAGCTTGAAGGGGTTTGCCGGTCCGGATGCGGTGCTGACTGCCCCCGAGACCCGCAGTTCTTCTCCCGTTCGCATCCTGCGGGATGAAAACAAACAATCCGTGACGCTGCAGGGGTTGTATCCTTGCGGAGAAGGTGCCGGCTATGCCGGCGGCATTATGTCTGCCGCCATCGACGGTATCCAGTGCGCTGAAGCCATTTTGGCTTCCTTGGAGGGCTTCTATGAAAAAAAGACTGAGAAGAGAGTGTAATAAGCAGGGCATTGCTCTGCTGATCTACAAAGCGATCATGACCGAAACGGTCACCATGGTGATCGTTCTTGGCATGATAGCAGTTATGTTTGAACAGGTCCTGGCAGGCCAGCAGGATATGAATGAAATCCTGCGCGCTATGCTGGAGGAAGTCACTGCCCTGTCCAGCTCCGGCTGGGGATATTTGCTGGCCATCGCCATTGGCACAGTGGTGCTGCTGCTTTGGAAAAAGCCCCGGTTCTTCCGCCGGGAGATCATGCGCCAGGGACGGCCCATGGGTTTTGGCAGCTTTACGCTGATCCTAAGTCTGTTTATGTGCGCCCAGTTGTTCTCCCAAATCGGTATTATCCTCATGAACATCATACTCAGCATCCTGGGCATCGATCTGATGGGCTATATGGAAATGGCCGCCAGTGTGGATACGGACAATTTCAGTATGTGGCTGTATGCCGGTCTGGGCGCGCCGATTTTTGAGGAACTGCTGTTCCGGGGTCTGGTGATGCGGTCGTTAGAACCCTATGGCAAGCGGATGGCTATTTTGGTATCCGCGCTGCTTTTCGGTTTCTACCACGGCAATCCTCTGCAGGCGCCTTTTGCCGCCATGGTGGGTATGGTGCTGGGCTATGTAGCCATGGAGCATAATATCGTGTGGGCAATGGTGCTGCATATGTTCAACAATCTGATCTTTGCGGATTGCCTACCCAGACTCTTGGGCGATATGTCGGATGTGATGGCCAATTTGATCATTTATGGTATTTTGTTTGGGTTTGCCATTGTGGCGGCGGTGATGCTCATTGTGAAGCGGCGGCAATTGGTGGCCCATCTGAAGAAGGACAGCATCCAGCCCTGGCAGTATAATGGCGCGTTTTTAAGCCCGCTATTGCTGGTGCTGATGGGTAGCTGCGTGGGGGATATGCTGCTGTTTATGCTGAGGGTGATGATCGCGTGATCTGTCTTGTTATACAAAAACAGCCGACGGTGTGACCGTCGGCTGTTTTATGATACCGCTTCAGCGGCGATTTTCCTGCCTTTCACAACAATGAGGGAACCCAGGATAATGGCAGCAACGCCAATCAGCAGTAATGGAACTGCGAATAACGTAGCCATAATTCGGATGGCATTCTGCCAACTGGTTTCCATTTCCTTTACGGCCTGGTCAAAGGGATCTATATACCCACCGGCCCAGCCGGAACCCTGGATTTGCTGGATGATTGCATCCATTGTATTCTGGTCTATACCTTCGCCTTCCACAAAGATTTGTCCATATCCACCGGGATTGTTACCGGTCTGTACCGCATTGTTGCCGAATTGAGAAAGCGAGATCCATACCAGTATTGCAACCGCACAGAGAAAAATGCCGACGCCTATGAGAAAGTATCCGGCCTTGTATCCGTGCCGTCGAACGAATCTTTCGATGCGCCTGCCAAAAGCAGCCGCCGTACTGTGGTTTTGGTTGTCGGCTGGCCGAGAAGCGTTATTTGACGGTGAATCCGGCAGAAGTAAATAGTCTGTGGATACGGAAAAAATCTTTGCCAAACGGACAATGTTTTCCGTCTCCGGCATGGCTTCATCCCGTTCCCATTTGCTGATTGCCTGTCTGGATACATTCAGCTTTTCCGCCAGTGCTTCCTGTGACATCCCTGCTTGCTGCCGTAAAATAACTAACTTTTCTCCCAGTGTCATAGAACTGCTCCTGTTTGTATGATGGTACAATACTAGCAAATACAGGGCCGTATGTCCAGCATTTTAAGGTGGAATATCTGCAACCTGTGGTTGCGAAGCGGGATCACAGCACAAAAAACACCACAACCAGCAGTACGATGTGTATGGCCAGCATCACCGGAATACCAATGGCAAACTGCGGATGCTTGGTTTTGTGGCGAAACAGCCGCATACCCAGCAATCCGCCCAAACTGCCGCCGATGGCGCTGACGCCAAGCAGTACGCGTTCCGGCGTACGCCACATTTTTTTCTTGGCTTTGATCTTATCGATCAGCATAAGCAGGAAGGCAGCCGCATTGACTAGAGCGAGGTAGATAAATAAGTATTTCATTTGGATTTTCCTTTCAGGAGGGATTTTATGTTGAAAAAATGCTGTTTACTTTTGCTTTGCGGTCTGTTGTTGACGGGTTGCAGTGCGCCCACCTTTGAGACCTTGGGGGATGTTCTGCATCAGCAGGCAGATGCGCCCACGCCACGCAAGGTGGTGCTGACCCTGCCGCAGAACGCCGTCCAGACGGTTTGGAGCCAGGATGGGGATACGCTGTATCTCTGTGAAAACTACGAAGCCCACCTGCAGACCCTTTCCGGCGGTGACCTGCAGACCACCGTTCGCCAGCTTTCCGGTTTTGACAAGGATAAGCTGACTCTTGTGGAAAGCCGCTGCGGCGATCATGACCGATATGAATGGGTGTGGATCGCGGCAGGGGAAGGCGGTGACGCGGTATACCGCTGCGCGGTGCTTTCTGACGGAAATTTTCACTATGCGCTGACACTTTCTGCCCTGGCTGCCGATGCCGGTTCGCTGACGGATCAATGGAACAGCCTGATGGCATCCTTCTGCCTGGCAGAAACGGAATGATCTTCCAACGCCCCATTTCGGGGCGTTTTATTTTAACACATAATACACGATTTGTGTAGCGGAAGATTTGATATTTTTCGCCACACAGGTGGGGTATACTAAAGAAAAAACAAAGGAGTCGCTTATGGAACCGCTGGATATGATCACCGTCACCCATGTATACCTGGCGCTGATGCGCTATATTGGGCCGGTTTTGGTGCTGCTGGTGTTGCTGCGATGCGTACTGCCACTGCTGACCTTTCGCCGGGAACCGGAGATCTGGGCCTGGCTTGTCACGGAGGAGGGCAAGCGTCTGCCCATTACCCATTGGGAAAATGTGATCGGCCGCAGTAAGCGCTGTGATGTGGTGCTGGAGGATCCGGCAGTGTCCCGTAATCATGCGGTGCTGACCCGTTACGATGACGGCAGTTGGACCATCAGCGATGCCGACTCCAAAAACGGCATTACCGTCAATCACGAGATCCAGGATATCCGGGAAGTGGTGGAAGGAGACCTGATCGGCATCGGCGAAGCCTTGCTGCGATTTCTGCCTGTGACCCGGGAACAGGAGCAGACCTTAGCCTCTTTACGGACCCGGGCCGCAGGGGTGTGGGGCAGTTTTTTTACCCTTCTGCTGTTGACGCTGTTTCAGTTGTTTACTTGCCTGGGTTTTGTTTTATCCCGGCCGGAAGCGGCGCAAAATGCAGTGGTTGGCTTTGGCGGTATCGCGGTGCTGCAATGGCTGCTTCTGATCTTTAACTATGCCATTCGCCGGCCGGCTTTTGAGGTGGAGACCCTGGCGTTTCTTCTTTGCAGTTTGGGGATGTCGGTGATCTGCACCGTTACTGCCAGGGAAGCCGGTAAACAGCTTATGGCCATTGCCTTGGGAATGATCGCTTTTTTGACAACAGGCTGGTCTTTGCGGGATCTGCAGCGGGCAAAACGAATTCGATATGGCGCGGCGGTGGTGGGCATGGCCCTTCTGATCGTCACATTGCTGTTCGGCGAAGAGTATTATGGCGCGAAAAACTGGCTGAACATCGGCGGCCTGTCGGTGCAGCCTTCGGAATTTACCAAACTTTGCTTCGTATTTGTGGGCGCATCCACCATGGACCGGCTGATGCATAAGCGGAATTTGATTTTGTTCATAGCCTACACTGTGGCGTTGTGCGGTTTTTTGGCATTGATGAACGATTTTGGCACTGCATTGGTGTTTTTTACCGCTTTTTTGATCATTGCGTATTTGCGCTCCGGCAGCTTCGGCACCGTAGCCCTGGCCTGCACGTCACTGGGCTTTGCCGGTGTGATCGGATTGAAGATCGCGCCCCATGCCCTGCGCCGGATCACCGCCTGGCGGCATATTTGGGAGGATCCTTTGGGCGCAGGTTATCAACAGACTCAGGCATTGATGGGCATTGCCTCCGGCGGCCTGTTTGGCCTGGGCATCGGACAGGGAAAGCTGCGGAAGCTTTTTGCTGCGGATTCCGACATGGTGTTTGCCACGGTGTCTGAGGAATGGGGGCTGGTGATGGCAGTGATATCGGTGCTGGCGGTGGTGGCCCTTGGCCTGTTCGTTTTGCGGTGCTGTAAGGTCAGCCGAAGCAGCTTTTATACCATTGGCAGCTGTACCGCTGCCGCAATTTTACTGGTGCAGACCGTTTTCAATGTGCTGGGCACCCTGGATGTGCTGCCGCTGACCGGCGTAACATTTCCTTTTTTGTCCAACGGCGGCAGCAGCATGATCAGCGTATGGGGCCTTCTGGCCTTTATCAAAGCCGCAGACACCCGGGCCAACGGCAGCTTTGCGGTGCGGCTGCACAGAAAGGGGCGTAACCATGCATAGAATCGCCGGACGAGCCTGGACATTGCTGCTGTTGATGGCAATATTACTGGGCGGCCTGGGCTTTTTCATATATGAATATGCCACCGCCTCCCACCGCTGGGTCATGCACAGCGCCAATCCCCATGTGTATGAGGGCGGCGCGCAAACAGTAGCCTGCGGAAAGATCTACGACCGAAACGGACAGTTTTTGCTGGATATGGGCAACGGCCGGATCTATGCCGCAGATTCTTATATCCGCGCGGCAACGATCCATTGGCTGGGAGATCGTTCCGGCAACATCGCCGCGCCGGTGATGGGCCATTACGCCGCCCAATTGGCGGGTTTTTCACCGGTAAACGGCATCTATGGCTATGGTGGTACCGGCGCCAAAGCCACCCTTACCATTTCCGCCAACGCCCAGAAAGTGGCGCTGGAAGCGTTGGGAAGTCAAAAAGGTACCGTGGCAGTGTATAATTACCGCACCGGCGAGATCCTTTGCGCCGTTTCGACCCCGGCCTTTGACCCGGATCATGTGCCGGACTTTTCCCAGGATGATACGGGCCTGTACACCGGCGTGTATCTGAACAGATTTACCCAGGCGGTGTATATCCCCGGCTCTATTTTTAAGATCGTTACCACTGCCGCGGCATTGGAGCATATTCCGGGTATCAGAAGTCAAAGCTTCACCTGCGTTGGCAGTTACACGGTAGGCGGCGATACGGTTACCTGCGAAAAGGCCCACGGCAACGTGGTGCTGAAAACGGCGATGACCCGGTCCTGCAACTGTTATTATGCCTGGCTTGCGCTGCAAATGGGTGGGGAAGCCTTGGAGAAGTATGTGGAAGAATATGGTGTTACCGATGAAGTCAGCTTTGACGGCATCCGCTGCGCTCCGGGGAATTTCCAGGCGGTAGGACAGCAGCCGGTGGAAGTGGCATGGAGCGCCATCGGCCAGCATAAGGACCAGATCAACCCCTGCGCGTTTTTAACCTTTGTTGGCGCTATTGCGGCCGGTGGTCAGGGGGTAAAACCCTATCTGATGGCTGCGGTAGGGGATTATACTGCCCAGCCGCAGCAGATGGAACGGATCATGCCGGAAGAAACCGCGGCGGTGCTGCAGGAATTTATGCGGAACAATGTGGTCAATAACTACGGCGTTGATAATTTTCCCGGCCTGACGGTCTGTGCGAAATCCGGCACCGGACAGGTGGGCGGAGGGCTGAAGCCCAACGCAATGTTTGCCGGATTTGTGACAGACGAAGCGTACCCTTTTGCGTTTATTGTTGCAGTGGAGAATGCCGGCTATGGCAAACAGGTCTGCATTCCTATTCTGTCGAAGGTGCTTTCTGCGCTGCGTGAGGAAATGCTTTCGGCATAAACGCCGGGGCCTTTTGCATAGCATGATGCAGGAGGTGGAATGATGTGCAGAAAAAATCAACTGTTGGGAGTCACCCTGCTGGGTTTTGGTTTGGGATTATTGGTGGCGTCATTTTTTGAAACAGGATTTTTATGCGGCTGTCTGGGGTTGATCGCCATGACGGCAGGGATATTATGCACCCAGAAAAAATAGGCATACCCTTGTCCTCAACCCCATACAATGTAGCACCGAAGCATATTGAAGGAGTGATCTGCATGGAATTGCAATGGAATCATACATCCTGGGACTACCTGAAATGCCTTACCCGCCAGGTGCAGAACCAGGAACAAACATTGGAAGTACGCATCAGCGACGGTATGCCGGATATCGGCCGGGTGATCTGTGCCTGGGGACAGCCGATCCTACGCAGCAAGGAGTGGCGCAGCGATGGGATCGGTATTGCCGGCGGCGTCAGTGTTTGGGTGCTGTATGCCCCGGAGGACGGCTCGGAGCCCCAAAGTGTCCAGGCATGGCTGCCCTTTACAGGGAAATGGCCCGTCTCCGACAGTCGCCGGGAAGGCATTATCCAGGCAGATGTTATGCTGCGGGGCGTGGATGCCAGAACTCTATCCGCCAGAAAACTGATGGTTCGTGCCAATCTTGGGCTGTTGGGCTGCGCCCTTGAGCCGGAACAGGCGGATATTTATGAGCCAGGAGAGCTGCCGGAGCAGGTGTATGTATGGAAAAAAACCTATCCCGTCAACATGGATGTGGAGGCAGGGGAGAAGCTATTGTCACTGGAGGAGTCTTTTTCCCTGCCAATTTCGGCGGTTAAACTGCTTTCCTGCAGAATTCGCCCGCAGTTGACGGAACAAACAGTGGCTGGCAGCCGCATCATTCTGCGGGGAACGGCATACGCAGATGCAATATATCTGGATGACATGGGGAATATACAGCAGCAGACCCTGGAACTGCCCTTTGCCCAATTTGCCGATTTGGACCGGGAATATGACAAAGAGGCCACTGCCGCGGTTTCTGCGGCGGTATCCAATCTGGAGCCGGAACTGACGGAAAACGGTCTGCATATCAAATGCGGCCTGGTGGCCCAGTACATGATCCGTCAGCAACGGCTGTTACACCTGGCCGAGGATGCCTACAGCCCTCATCGAATTGTGACGCCCAATATTCAGCAGCTGCGGCTGCCGGCAGTGCTGGAATGCAGGCGGGAATATCGGCAGATCACACAGAAAATGGATGCCATGCCATGCGATCCTGTCAGCGCGTTTTGCCTGCCGGACCATCCCACGGTATATCGGGAAACGGACCGGACTTCGGTGGAACTGCCCGGCTGTATGGGCCTGATATACCGCGACGGGGACGGCGCGCTGCAATATTTGCAGGAACCCTGGGCGGATAACTTTTGCGTCCCTGCGGCCGATGACGGGAAAACGGAGGTGAACATCGGCTGTATCCAACCGGTGGAGGTGCGCCTAACCGGCGATGGCGTGGAGATCACCGGGCAGATACAGCTGGATATGCGTACCATGACCCAACTGGAAGTGCCCATGGTCTGCGGTATGGAGATCGGCGAAGTGATCCAACCGGATCCGTCAAGACCTTCTGTGTTGCTGCAGCGGATGGGACAGCAGGATCTGTGGAACATAGCAAAGGACACCGGATCCACGGTGGAGGCGATTTGGCAGGCCAATGGATTGCAGGAAGAACCTGTTCCTGGCCAAATGCTGCTGATTCCCATTCTATAACCGGAAAAACCCGAGGAGAAGATCTGAAGTAGTCAATAGTTAGTAGACACAAAATTTCTTATGCCACCAGTTCTGTTCTGTACAGGACTGGTGGTTTTCCATTGAGTTTGCGGACTGGTCGCTCGTTGTTGAAATAGTGGATTGCTTGT
>SVLC01000010.1 GCA_015068155.1 Oscillospiraceae bacterium
CTGCTGACATCGGCTTCGAGAAGTTCTGGAACGTTAAGACCCGTCTGTCCGGCCTGACCCCCAACGTTTCCGTTCTGGTTGCTACCGTCCGCTCCCTGAAGATGCACGGCGGCGGCCCCAAGGTCACTCCCGGCGCCCCCCTGCCCAAGGAATACAAGGAAGAGAACCTGGAGCTGCTGGAGAAGGGTACCTGCAACCTGTTCCACCATGTCAACACCATCAAGAAGTCCGGCATCAACCCCGTGGTCTGCATTAACCGCTTCTACACCGATACCGATGCTGAGATCGCTCTGCTGAAGCGTCTGTGCGCTGAGCGCGGTGTTCGCTGCGCTGAATCCAACCACTGGAGATTCGGCGGCGAAGGCGCTGCTGAGCTGGCCCGCGTGGTTGTTGAGGCCTGTGAGGATCCCGTGGAAGTCAAGTTCCTGTACGATCTGGAGATGCCCCTGCGTCAGCGCGTTGAGCTGATCGCCAAGGAAGTCTACGGCGCCGACGGCGTTATCTGGCAGCCCCTGGCTGTTGAGAAGGCCGAGCGTTTTGAAAAGGATCCCAAGTACGCCGACTACTGCACCATGATGGTTAAGACTCACCTGTCCCTGTCCGATGATCCCACCAAGAAGGGCGTGCCCACCGGCTGGAAGCTGACCATCCGCGACATTCTGGAGTACGGCGGCGCCAAGTTCCTGTGCCCCATGGCCGGCACCATCTCCATGATGCCCGGTACCGCTGCTGACCCCGCTTACCGCCGCGTTGACATCGACGTGGAAACCGGTAAGGTCTCCGGTCTGTTCTAATTCCCGTAATTCCCAAGCCACAGGCGGGAAACCGCCTGTGGCTTGTGTGGCGTTTATTATGCAATGTTTGTAGGGGCGATTCACGAATCGCCCACAAGAAATTGTGCCACATCCGGGCGATTCATGAATCGCCCCTACGAATATCTACAAGGAGAAAATATATATGGATATGACTATGGAAAACTGCCGCAAGTTTGTGGAAGTCCTGGCCTCTGATGCTCCCGCTCCCGGCGGCGGCGGCGCTGCTGCGCTGGTTGGCGCCATCGGCACCGCCCTGGGCAACATGGTCGGCTCCCTGACCGTTGGCAAGAAGAAGTACGCCGAAGTGGAAGCTGAGATCATTGCGCTGAAGGCAAAGTGCGACGCACTGCAGACTGAGCTGCTGAACCAGGTGGAAGAAGACGAAAAGAACTTCCTGCCCCTGGCCAAGGCCTACGGCATCCCCAAGGATGACCCCAACCGTGACCGCATCATGGAAGAGGCCACCATCATCGCCTGCTACACCCCCATGAAGATCATGGAGCTGTGCTGCCAGGCCATCGAGTACATCGCTGTGTTTGCCGCTAAGGGCAGCCGCCTGGCTGTTTCCGATGCCGGCTGCGGCGCTGTGATCTGCAAGAGCGCCCTGCAGGCTGCTTCCCTGAATGTGTTTATCAACACCAAGACCCTGAAGAACCGGGAGATCGCCGCTGAAATGAACGCCAAGGCCCTGGGCATGCTGGATAAGTACGGCGCCATCGCCGACGAGATCTTCCGCATCGTCAAGGCCGGCTTCGGCGTGTAAACAATCCAAATCCCAGGGTGGGAGCAAGCCCCCGCCCCGCAATACATATATTGGAGGAAAAATAAATGGCAAAGAGATTGCTGGGCAAGGAAGTCAACGAAGCCCTCGTCGCTTCCCTGCAGACCCGTACCGCCGCCCTGCGTGAAAAGGGCATCGAGCCCTGCCTGGGCATCGTCCGTTTGGGCGAGAACCCCTCTGACCTGTCCTACGAGAAGGGCGCTACCAAGCGCGCTGAGGAAGTGGGCGTTACCATTAAGAATTTCATCCTGCCTGAGGCTACCACCAAGGAAGAGCTGCTGGCTGTTATCGATCAGATCAACGCCGACGCTTCCATCCATGGCGTGCTGATGTTCCGTCCTCTGCCCAAGCACCTGAAGGCTGACCAGGACGAGATCTGCAACCGTCTGGATCCCAAGAAGGACGTGGACTCCATGACCCACATGTCCAACGCCGGTGTGTTCGAAGGCCAGGACCTGGGCTATGCCCCCTGCACCCCCGCCGCCTGCATGGAGATCCTGGATTACTACGGCATCGACTGCAAGGGCAAGAACGCCGTCGTCATCGGCCGCAGCCTGGTGGTTGGCAAGCCCGCCGCTATGATGCTGATGGCCAAGAACGCCACCGTTACCATCTGCCACACCCGCACTGTCAACACCGCTGAGATCTGCCGCAATGCCGACATCATCGTGTCCGCAGCCGGTGTGCTGAACAGCCTGACCAAGGACTTTGTCCGGGAAGGCCAGGTCGTCATCGACGTTTCCATGAACTGGAATCCCGAGAAGATCACCACCAAGGGCAAGGGCGGTATGTCCGGCGACGCCATCTTCGAGGAAGTGGAGCCCATCGTTGAGGCCATCACTCCCGTTCCCGGCGGCGTAGGCGCTGTTACCACCAGCGTGCTGATGAAGCATGTTGTGGAAGCTGCTGAGAAGATCTAAATCCCATATCAGCCTGCATGACTGACGGAACCGTGGACAACCACAAGGGAGTGCAGGCGCAGCAAGCCGACCGTCTGGGCGATCTGATCCTAACGGAACCAGGTCGCCCTTTTTATCCCAAAATTTATGAGGTGCCATATGAAAAAGATCAGAAACCTCTCCGAATCCAACTTTTTGAAGCTGTTCTTCGGCTTCTTTACCCTGTGCTTCCTGGTGGCAGCTTTCTGCATGCCCGACCGCAGCACACTGTTCTCCGGCTGGATCAAGATCCTGACCAGCCCCTGCAAGGTCACCACCAACTATTTCTGGCTGGGCGGCTATGCGGCCACCTTCTTCAACATGGCCATGGTGGGCCTGATGTGCCTGATCCTGCTGCTGGTGTTTAAGACCCAGGCCAACAATGTCACCACTCTGGCCTTTATCCTTACCGTGGGCTTCGGTTCCTGGGGCATCAATCCCCTCAACTCCATTCCCACCATGCTGGGCGTGTGTCTGTACGCTCTGGTAAAGCGGGAAAAGCTGGGCGGCCTGGTGAACGCTATGATGTTCTCCACCGGCATCGCGCCGCTGATCTCCGACCTGCTGCTGCGGTATCCCAATGCGGAAGTGGTCGGCTTCAATGTGCTGGGCGCTTGTCTGGCTGTTTTGGTGGGTTTGGTCATCGGCTTCTTCCTGCCTGCAGGCCTGGCCCATGCCCCCAAGGTACATAAAGGTTTTTCCCTGTACTCCGCTGCCCTGCCCATCGGCATGACCGCCTTCTTCCTGAATGCCGCGCTGTATAAGACCATTGGCTTTGATCTGCCTGCTGCCCCCGGCGCAGATACCCTCACCGGCGCGTTTGCTTCGCAGTTGACTGTCAACATTTTCTGCTGTGTGTTGTTCGGCCTGTGCATCATTTTTGCCTTTATTCTGGGCTGCAAGCCCAAGGATTACTGGATCCTGCTGAAGGATCCCGACCAGGTCACCTCCTTCTCCGCCACCTACGGCAATTCCGTAATGCTGATGAATGTTGGCGTATACGGCCTGATGATCCTGGCTTACTACAACGCCATCGGCGTAGCTTTTAACGGCGTTACCTTCGGCATTATCTTCTGTATGCTGGCTTGCTGCAACTCCGGCTCTCACCCGGCCAATGTCTGGCCCATCATGGCAGGCTATGTGGTCACCAGCTTCCTGTTCGGCTGGATCTCCTCCCTGCTGGGCGGCACATTTGCCATGGCCGTCAATGCCCAGGCCATCGCCATCGGTCTGTGCTACGCCAACGGCCTGAGCCCCATTGCGGACAAGTACGGCTGGGGCTTCGGTATGCTGGCTGCCGGCTTGCACTATCTGCTGGTCACCTCCGTGCCCAATCTCCACGGCGGCTTCTGCCTGTATAACGGCGGTTTCACCGCCTGCCTGATCTGCCTGGTACTGGTGCCGGAGCTGGAAAAGTTCTTCCACACCAAGCAGGAGCGGAAGGCTGCCCGCCTGGAAAAGGCCGCAAAGTAAACATCTCTCCCACGGGTCCGCCCGTGGGAGTTTTGCATATTTTTTCTTCAAATTTTTCTCCCACGGACAACCGCGGGCAAAAAGCCCCCCTCACGGACTGTCCACTTGCATTTGCGGCGGGTTTATGGTAAAATAAGGATGCCTCGTATGGACGGGGCGGGAAAAAGAGGAAAAATCAACAGAACAGGAGGAATGATTTATGAAAAAGCTAACCGTATGTATCGCATTTTTGCTGATGATCGCGCTGTTAGCCGGCTGCGCCAGTGACAGCGGCTACGCCAACATGGACGCCGTGCCCAACGAAAACGGCGGCAACGGCATCTACGACAGCAGCGAAGGCAGCGAAAGCGCCCAGATCACCGACAGAAAACTGATCCGCACCATCACCATCGATGCCGAGACCAAAGATCTGGATGCTTTGTTGGCGGATCTGGATGCCCAGCTCAGCGCCCTGGGCGGCTATGTGCAGAGCAAGGAAGTCCGTGGAAACGCCAGCAGCACCCGCCGCTACGCCACCATGACTCTGCGGATCCCCGCCGACAAGCTGGATCAATTTGTAGGCCATGTGGCCGACACCTCCAACATCCTCTCCTCCGCGGAAACCACCGAGGATGTGACGCTGAAATACATCGCCACCGAAAGCCGCATCGCCGCATTGGAGGCAGAAGAAGCCCGGGTGATGGAACTGATCGCCCAGGCGGAAAATCTCAATGAACTGCTGACCCTGGAATCCAAGCTGTCCAATATCCGCCAAGAGCTGCAGGAGGTCAAATCCCAATTGAAGCTGTACGAAAACCTGGTGGATTACGGCACGGTGCATCTGAGCATCTCCGAAGAAAAGGAGTACACCGTTGTGGACGAAGAAGATCCCACCGTTTGGGAGCGGATCTCCACCGGTTTTGTCAACAGTCTGCAGGGTGTGGGCACCATCTTTACGGAGCTGTTTGTGTTCTTTGTGGTGGCATCGCCTTATCTGCTGACCCCGGCATTGATCGCAGCGGTGGTGCTGCTGTGTATCTTTGTTCCCAGAAAGATCGCCAAAAAGAAGCGCCAGCAACAGGCGCAGCAGGATCCCCAGTAAAACCGATCACGCAGGATAGGCATTGGCCTATCCTGCGTTTTTTCTCAGTTTTCCATCTGCTTGCCCAAAAAGCCTGCAACGGTTTGGGCCAGTTTTTGATCGGATTCCTGCAGCGGCGTCCGATCCTCGCCCATCAGCAGCATCACGCAGCCCATGAGATCCCCCTGGCACAAAATGGGAGCAGCCACCCCCAGGTGATATTTATCCGACTCCTCCGTAGCCCGGATCAGGGATTCCCCGCTGGTGTAGCGGTAGTTGCGCCGCTGCTCCATGAGCCGGTCCAACGCGGGAGAATTGGGTTTATCCATCAGTTCCCGCCGGGGCGCGCCGGACAGGGCAATGATGGAATCCCGGTCGGACACCGCGGCAATGCGGCCGGTATTGGCGCCGATGGCTTCGCACATCTGCGAGGCGAATGCCTGCAGATCCCCCATGGGAGAATATTTGCGGAAGATCACCCCTCCATCCTTTTCCGTGTAGATCTCCAGGGGGTCGCCCTCCCGGATTCGCAGGGTTCTTCTGATTTCTTTGGGGATGACGATTCTTCCCAAATCGTCCACGCGTCTGACTATGCCGGTTGCTTTCATATATCTTTCTCCTTTTCTGTGGCGTATAAGGCCCCCTTGTGTAAAGGGGGCTGGCAGAAATCTTTGATTTCTGACTGGGGGATTGTCTTGTGTCGATATGCCACAATCCCTCCGTCACGGCTTCGCCGTGCCACCTCCCTTTGCACAAGGGAGGCTTTGGTGCCTACAATAATTTTACAAATTACGCTGTTAGTATCTGTAAAAGAGTAGAGATTATACCGCACAATTTACTTTTTCAAATTGCTGTGATATGATAAATAAAAGGCGGTGATTTAGTTGAGGGAAGAACTTAAACTACATATTAAAAAGCTTGAAAGGCAAGCAGCGCTTTCTTTAATCGCAATTTTATCAACTATCATTTCAATTGGCTTTGGAATCTTGTTTTTATTTATTCCGTCTTTGTTTGCTATCATCTTTTTTGCTATTGCTACTGTTTGCATTGTATATCTCATACACAGTAGCCGTACTGCGAAAAAAGAAGCAAAAGAAGCTATTTACAAACCTGTCATTTTTGATGCTGATAAAAATTTGACTTTTGAAGAAATCGTCAGCATTTTTGAAGAGCTGACCGATAAAGAAAATCAACTGTCTACATCAAAAGATGTGCGATTTTTTCATTTAAATAAAATCTTTAGGTTGAGAACTGTAATCTACAGAACAAATAGTTTCAACAAAAACGAATTTGACAGCGCAAAAAACCGTATCAACAAAAAAGCTAATGAAGAATTAAACATCTCGCAATGGGTCAGCCGTGATAAAGCGCGAAAAATGATGCGTTTTAATATCATTTGCACCAATGTATTAAACGATGCATTATATAAATTCATTTCCCAAAATGCCAATCGCAACTTAACCAGAGTTGAGGGTATTATAAATGTTGCTGTTGTTGGTAACCAAGTTATGATTCCACCTCTTTATGGCGAATGTGATTTAGCAGAAATCAGTAGATATAAAGGCGTTATTAAATTTATAAATCAAGTTCTATTAAACAATAACTAACCACAAAAGCGAGGTGAAATTCACCTCGCTTTTGCTATGTATAAAAACCGTCAAAAAACCCGTTTTTGACACCAATGCGTTCAATGGGGCAAACCAGTGAAACCCCTAGTATTTATGCGGGTTTCAAGCGGTTTGCCCTATTATAACGCATTCCTCCACGCGTCTGACTATGCCGGTTGCTTTCATTTTTCTATCTCCTTTTACGATACTTTACGGCACTACCGAAACCCTATGTCATTCTGAGCGGAGCAGCCATAGGCTGCGCAGTCGAAGAATCCGTCACACCAAAGAGAACGGATCCTTCGACTCGCCTACGGCTCGCTCAGGATGACAGTGGTAGTCGGTAGCCCTACAATAATTTTACAAATTACGCTGTTAGTATCTGCAAACAGAGGTCGATTATACCGCAAGATTGACTTTTTATTATTCCTGTGCTATCTTAAATACACAGGAGGTGTTCCTATGAAAAAGACAAAATTTTGGATATTAATTTCTGTTTATCTATGCCTTGCTTTTGCAGATGGCGCATTGACCTACATCAACACACCTGACCTTTCTTTAGAGGGCAACCCATTGGTCGCAAAATTGGGACTCGGATGGGGTGCGCTCGCAATAGCAAATATTGCTGTCTTTGCTTTATACTTTGCAACCGCCTATTATAATTATTTCAAGTACAAAACTGTTTTTACTAACGAAACAACATATACCAGATACTGGTCTCAAATAACTTTTGACCGTCCAGATATGTTTTGGAAAGGATGTATTCTTCCACCAAAACATTGGAAGCCGTACATTGCAGCATTTGGTTTTTCTATATTGCCCGCTGCAATTATTGCGCGCCTAATCTTGGTTTTGGAATGGCTGACTATCACCTTTGATATAGCTGGGAGCTATCAGTATTTTTATTTCGTGAACACTTATTGTTTCGGCCGTCTTGATGTTCTTGCCGCAGTTGTTGTTGCAATTGCTGGTATATTTTATTGGTTTTATATTGAATATAAGAAACAACTTATATGCACAACAGCGGAGTGAAAATTCACTCCGCTGTTTTTTGTTTTATTTCTCATAGCCCATGGGGTTCTGCTTTTGCCAGCGCCAGGCGTCCCGGCACATATCTGCCAATGTTTTTTCCGCTTTCCACAGAAGCTTTTCCTCACTCTTTGCAGGATCAGCATAGCAGGTAGCGATATCGCCGGGTCGACGATCTGTGATCACATAGGGCACCTTGACCCCATTGACCTGAGCAAAGGTATTCACCATTTCCAGCACGCTGTAGCCGGTGCCGGTGCCCAAATTGAACACCTCGCAGCCCTTGCCGGCGCAGGTGTAGGCCACCGCGGCCACATGGCCCTTGGCCAGGTCCACCACATGGATATAATCCCGGACGCCGGTGCCGTCGGGCGTATCGTAATCGTTGCCGAAAACGCGCAGGCACTCCCGGCGGCCTACGGCTACCTGGGTGATATAGGGCATCAGATTATTGGGGACGCCCTGGGGATCCTCGCCGATGAAGCCGCTTTTGTGGGCGCCGATGGGGTTAAAATACCGCAGCAGGCACACGCTCCACTCCGGATCCGCCACGCACAGCGCCTGCAGGATCTGCTCGGTCATGTACTTGGTCCAGCCGTAGGGATTGGTGCAGCCGCCGGTGGGGCTGGTTTCCTTCAGGGGCATTTCACTGCCGGCGGTGTAAACCGTGGCAGAGGAGGAGAAAATCAGATTTTTTACCCCCACTTCTCCCATGACCCGGGTCAGCGCCAGGGTGGAATTGAGGTTATTATCAAAATATTCCAGAGGTTTGGCCACGCTTTCCCCCACAGCCTTGAGGCCGCCAAAATGGATGACGCAGTCAATGGCATGGTTGGCAAAAATTTTGCGCAGCAGCGCTTCATCCCGGATGTCCCCTTCGTAAAAGGTCAGGCTTCTGCCGGCCAGCTCCTCCACCCGCCGCAGAGATTCCGGGCTGGAATTGCATAAATTGTCGATGACCACTACGCCGCAGCCCAGTTCCAGCAATTCCAGGCAGGTATGGGAGCCGATGTAGCCGGCGCCGCCGGTAACGAGGATGTTCATCAGAAAACCTCCTTCAAATTTCAGCTTATCGTGCAAATCTAAAACCATGTCATTCTGAGCGGAGCGCAGCGGAGTCGAAGAATACGTACAGCTTTTTTCGTTTTTAGATACGGATCCTTCGACTTCGTTACGCAAATTCCCGCGAATTTGTTCCGCTTCGCTCAGGATGACAGTGCGTGCAACGATTTGAAACAGCCCGATAAACTGCAGTTTCTCATTTTCCCTATTTTATCGCACTTAGGGAAGAATTGCAACATTTTTGATAATTTCCCTTGCTATTTTGCCGTCTTGAGGCTATAATACAGAATAGAGTAATTATGGGGAGGTATACCCGTGAGCCAGAAAAAACATATTTTATTGCTTACCACCGGCGGTACCATCGCCTCCATGCCCGGCGGCGACGGCCTGCAGCCCAGCGACTCCGGCGTTTTCCAGCGGGAGATGGAACAGCTGCGCACCTATTATGATATCACCGTCCGGGAACTGATGACCCTGGATTCCTCCAATATCCGGCCTGCCGAATGGCAGTTGATCGCCCAGGGCATCTGGGAGAACCGCCAGGGCTTTGACGGCATCGTGGTATCCCACGGCACCGATACCATGGGTTATACCGCTTCGGCCGTCACCTTTATGTTGCCCAACATCGACATTCCCGTAGTATTCACCGGTTCTCAATTGCCGCTGATCGATATGCTTTCCGACGGCCCCGACAATCTGCGGACCGCCTTTGCCATGGCCGCCGCCGGTCACAACGGCATTTTCCTGGCTTTCGACCGCAAGGTCATGTTAGGCTGCCGCGCCGTAAAGGTCCGCGCCTCCGGCTTCTCCGCCTTTGAGTCCATCAATGCCCGTTACACCGCTTTGGTCAGCAACGCCGGTCTTTCTGTGGACGAAATGATGCTGCCTGTACATACCGGTCAGCCTGCTCTGCGTACCGACATTTCCGACGAAGTGTTCCTGCTGAAGCTGACGCCGGGTATCTCTCCCAAGATCTTTGACGCGCTGATGGAAATGGGCTACAAGGGCATCGTCATCGAAGCCTTCGGCCTGGGCGGCATCAACATCCTGGGCGAGGGCCTGGGCGCGATCCGCCGCTGCCTGGATAAGGGCATCAATGTGGTGGTCACTTCCCAATGTCTGTACGACAGCGCCAATCTGGGTGTCTACCAGGTGGGTGTGAAGCTACTGGAGCTGGGCGTGATCCAGGGCCGGGATATGACTTCCGAAGCTGCCATGACCAAGCTGATGTGGGCCATCGGCCAGGGCCTGGATAATCAGCAGATCGCTGATCTCTTTGCCCAAAATCTGGCCGGCGAGGTTACCGTGTAACCCCACTCTGCGAAAGATTTCCCGCCAAGAAGGAGAAACTTTATGGAACCTATCTATGTAACCGGCCATCGAAACCCGGATACCGACTCCATTGTGGCCGCTATGGCCTATGCCTCCCTGCGAAACGCCTTGGGCGACCGGGAATACGAGGCCGCCTGTTTGGGTCCCGTTTCCGATGAGACCCAGCTGGTGCTGGACTATTTCGGTTTCCAGCCCCCAAAGCGTATTCACAACATGCACACCCAGGTACAGGATCTGGAATTTGACAAACCCCCGATCCTGGACACCGGCGTTACTGTCAGCCGGGCCTGGAATGAATTTCAAAAATATCCCACCTTCGCTTCCCTGCCGGTAGCCCGGGAGGATGGCACCATTTACGGCATTCTGTCCCGCACCGATATCGCCAGCTATCATATGACCGGCATTCAATCCGGCATTCTGGAAAATGTACCGCTGTTTAACCTGCTGTCCGTACTGGAAGGCAGAGTGTTGAACGACGCCGGCGAAAACATCGATGCCATCACTGGCGAGGTGATCATTGCCCTGCCCCAGGCCCAGGAAAACCTGCTGTTCCATTCCCCCCATTCCGTAGTGATCTGCGGCCATCAGCCGGATATGATCCGCCGGGCCATGGAAATGAATGTCAACTGTCTGGTGCTGTGCCAGGCGGAGCTGCCGGAGGAACTGCGGCATTTGGAAACCAACACCTGCGTGATCTCCACGCCCCTGGATGCCTATCGGGCCGCCCGACGGATGTTCCAGGCCACCCCCGTGGGCCGTATTTGCAACACCCAGAACCTGGTGTGCTTCCATTTGGAAGACCGTGTGGATCACATCAAAGAACAGGTGCTGAAATTCCGTCACCCCAGCTACCCTATTTTGGATGAACACGACCGGGCCGTGGGTATTCTCACCCGCTATCATCTGCTGCGGCCCAACCGGAAAAAGGTGGTGCTGGTGGATCACAACGAAGTCGCCCAATCCGTTCCCGGCTTGGAAGAAGCGGAGATTTTGGAGATCATCGACCATCACCGGCTGGCAGATATCCAAACCAACAACCCCATCTATGTCCGCAACGAACCGGTGGGCTCCACCAACACCATCATCGCCGGCATGTTCCAGGAGCGGGGTTTGATGCCCTCCGCTAAAATGGCAGGCATGATGGCGGCGGCCATTTTGGCGGATACCGTTATGTTCAAATCCCCCACCTGCACCAGCCGGGATATCCGGATGGCAGAGCGGATGGCCCGCATCGCCAATATTTCCCTGGACGAGCTGGGCAAAAAGATCTTCTCCGCATCCACCGGCCACAAGAGCGCCGAGGAGCTGCTGTTCAGCGATTATAAGGAGTTCCACATCGCCGGCCACGACCTGGCGGTGGCCCAGATCACCTGTGTGGACAGTCCGCAGATGCTGGAGCGAAAAGAAGAATTCCTGGCGCTGATGAAACAAAAGGCCCAAAAGGAAGATTTCAGCCTGATGATCCTGATGCTTACCGATGTACTGCTGGAAGGCACCCAGATCATCTATGTAGGCGACAACGATACGATCGAGCAGGCATTCTCCGTCACCCCCAGGGACAATACCGCATTCCTGCCCAAGGTGATGAGCCGCAAAAAGCAGGTCATTCCCATGCTGTCGGCTTTGTGGGGCTAATCCACTTTCTGCGTGAAATTGCTGTTTAGCGTTTGGCGGTCATTCCGGGCCCTTCGCCGAAGGCGCAAAGGCTTCCCCTGGGGGAAGCCTTTGGGTACGTAAACAACAATTTACACCACCAAACCTGTTTTCAAGGAGGGATATCATGGGCTTTGAAGGTCTGCTCGGCAATGAGCGGGTAAAAGAAAATCTGCGCCGCAGCCTTGCCAAAGGTCATGCGTCCCACTTCTACCTGATTTCCGGCCCTGCCGGTTCCGGCAAACGCACCCTGGCCCGGCTGCTCAGCGCCGCGCTGATGTGCGATCACCCCGGCAGCCCTTGTCTGGGCTGCAATCCCTGCCGGAAGGTGATGGAAAACATCCATCCGGACTGCATCACCGTTACCGATCCGGAACACAAAAATGTGGCGGTAAAGATCGTCCGCCAGATCCGGGATGATATGTTCATCCGTCCCAACGAGGGCAATAAGAAAATCTACATTTTTCCCCAGGAGTTGGGTGTTGAAGGGCAGAATGCGCTGCTGAAGATTTTGGAAGAACCCCCCAGCTACGGCGTTTTCTTGCTGCTGACGGAAAATCCCCAGCAATTGCTGCCTACGATCCATTCCCGTTGCGTTCATCTGGCGCTGCAGCCCCTGACCGAGGATGTGCTGCGCCGGGAGCTGGAAAAGCGGATGCCCCAAGCCGAGACCGAGGCCATTTCCGCCGCCATTCTCCGCAGCGGCGGATTTTTGGGACAAGCCCTGCAATTGCTTACCGACGAGGACAGCAATCTGCCCCAGACCCAGGCGTTTTTGCAGGCCTTTGCCCAGCGGGATCATCTGCTGCTGGCACAGACTCTGGTGCCTATGGAAAAATGGAAGCGGGATCAACTGATCCCGGCGCTGCATCAATGGCGCATCGGCCTGCAATCGGCGCTGCAATGCCGCAGCGGCATGGTCGCCTCCTCCCAATTGGCGGCAGAAATAGCCGCCAGGCGCAGCAGCAGCGAGCTGAACCAAGCCATCGCCAACCTGCAAAAAGCGCTGGACTATGCCCAAAGCAACGTTTCCCCCGCTGCCATCTGCGGCTGGCTGCAATGGACATTGCGATAAAATCCACAATGCCGTTTGGCATTTTTACAATAGACAAGGAGCATTCTCATGGAAGAAACTATCAACATACCTGCCCCGGATCAGACCGTGGAAGTGGTGGACATTCAATTCCGCCCCGGGCAGAAGATCTATTTTTTTGACCCCGCCGGCTTTGTCTGCAAAACCGGTGACCATGTGATCATCGACACCGCCCGGGGTCCCGAATACGGTATCTGCGCCGGCGGTAATCACAAGATCGCCGCCAAGGATGTGGTGGCGCCGCTGCGCAGCGTAATCCGTATGGCCACCGAAAAGGACGAGAAGACCGTAGCGGACAACCGCGCCAAAGAACGCAAGGCCCACGAGACCTGCCTGCAGAAGATCGACGAATTGGCGCTGGATATGCAACTGGTATCCGCCGAATGTACCTTTGATGGCAGCAAGATCCTGTTCTTCTTCACCGCTGACGAACGGGTAGATTTCCGGGAATTGGTAAAAAGCCTGGCTTCCACCTTCCATACCCGCATCGAATTGCGGCAGATCGGCGTCCGGGACAAGGCCAAAATGGTTGGCGGTCTGGGCATTTGCGGCCGCCCCTTCTGCTGCGCCAGCTTTTTGGACGATTTCCAGCCGGTTTCCATCAAAATGGCCAAGACCCAAAGTCTTTCTTTGAATCCCACCAAAATTTCCGGCACCTGCGGCCGTCTGATGTGCTGCCTGAAATACGAACAGGATGCCTATGAGGATCTGATCCGCCGCAGTCCCAAGGAAGAGTCCTTCGTGGATACCCCCGAAGGCCGGGGCACTGTGGTGGCGCTGAATCTGCTGCGCCAGCAGGTAAAGGTACAGATGGAAGATGCGCCCGAGACCATTGGCACCTTCCGGGTGGACGAGATCGCCGTACTGCGCAACGGAAAGGCCAAGAAAAACGACCCGCCCATCCCCGCGGATCTGGCGCCCATCTCCGGTCACGGCAAGCGGCAGCGGAAATCCGGTCTGGAAAAGGTGGAAAACTTCCTGGATCCCATTAAATTCCGCTATCGGGATGAGAAGGTAGTGGAGGAACAGCCTCAACCGGAGGTGGAGGAAAACACCCCGCAGGAGCCCTCCCGTTCCCGCCGCCGCCGCAATCGCCACAACAAGGCGGAGGTCATCGCCCAGGAGAAGGCCGCCGAAGCGCCTAAGCCCGAGAAGCCGATCAAGCAGGAACCCCCGGCAGCGGCGCCTGCCCAGGCATCGGAAAAGCCCAAGGCCAATCACCATCGCAACCATCATCACCGCCGTCATCACAAAGGCGGTCACAAAGCAGCCGAATAAGCAAGCAAAACCGGAAACACCAGCCAGTGTTTCCGGTTTTTGTTATATTTTTCCATGGCAGCGGATCACCGGACCGCCGGTAATCGTTGCCGCTGTTGCGCTTTGCGAAAAGATCAGCAAGGCTTCTGCCGATGCCAGGCAGTATTCCCGGTTTTCCAGGGTGATGACGGCGCCCTCCGCTGCGTACAGGCAGGTAACGCCGGGCAGGATCGCCGCGGTCACCCCGCAGACCTCCATTTCCCCTTCCGCATTCTTGAGCATCAGATTAAAATCCGTGGCTTTGCCCACACAATGGGTGGGAATTTCGCCGGAGAAGCGGTAAGGCGTATCCAGGGCTGCCAGCTTCACCGCTTCACAGCCGGGATGGGTCAGGGTGAAGCCGCCCCGCAGCGGCACGATATACCGGATCACCCCAGGCAGCGCGGTAAAATCACTTTCCGCCAGTTCCACGGTAGCGGAACTGATCCGCAGCCGGAATTGCCGGGTGGCATAATCCGCATCCTCCGGCCAGATGAATATCTCCGTGGTAGTGCCGCCGGACCATTGGCTGACTTTATAGTCTTTTCCTGTCAAATGCTGAATCTGCATAGCGCGCTCCTTCCATCTTCACGGATCGTCCGGCTTACCCTTCCAGTTGGGCGATGCGTTTGCCGATCTCGCAGGTTTCCCGGTAAGGACAGTTTGCAAAGGCGCAATCCGCCTCGCCGTCCTCTACCAGCACGATGCGGCTTTTGTCTATACAGCGGCAATAGCCGGTGATAAATTCTTCCATTTAGTCTTCCTCCAGTACGCAGAATCCGTCTTCTCCCAAAGCAAGCCAATCCGGCGCCACGGTCCGCAGATTATGCCCCAGCAGCAGCTTGCCGGCAGGAATATCCCAGCCTTCGGCGCTGCGGTTACAGTAGACACGGCATTTCTTCCCGTTATATGCCCGGGTAAAGCCGATGCGGCCATCGCCGCCGCAGAAAAAGTCGATATCACCCAGCCGCAGAGCCTCCTGTTCCCTGCGCAGCTTTCCCAACCGGCGGAAATGGGCCAAAAGCTCCGGATTTTCCCGACCCCAGGGATAGGTGCGGCGGTTGAAGGGATCCTTGTGTCCCTGCATACCGGCTTCGTCGGCATAATAGATGCTGGGCGCGCCGGGCAGCATAAACTGCAGGAAGGATGCCATCAGCAGCCGCTCTTTTGCCAGGGTCATTTGGGCCTGGGTGAGGAAGCGGCAGGCCTGCTCCTGCCGGGAGCCCTGGAAATCATCCACCAGGGCCGTCAGGATCCGCACCGTATCGTGAGTGCCCAGCAAATTCATATTGCACAGCAGCACCTGGGGCGGATAATTTTCCGCAATGGTCATCACCGCATTGCGCAGGCCGCGGCCGTCATCCTGGTAGCGCAGATAGTTCAGCAGCGCCTGCCGCCAGGGGTAGTTCATAGCGGAATCCAAAATACCGTCCGCAAAATACCGCCGCCGCACGCCGTAGGCGATCTTATTGGACGCATCCTCCCACACCTCGCCGATCAGCAACGCATCCGGCTTGATCTGACGGATCCGCTGCTTCAAAAGCTTTACAAAGGCATCCGGCAATTCATCCACCACATCCAGCCGGAAACCGTCAGCACCCAGGGCCAGCCAATGGGCCACCACGCTGTCGTCATCGGTGATGATATACCGGATAAAATCCGGGTGCAGCTTGTTCACCGTAGGCAGCGTGTCAAAATTCCACCAGCAGGTGTAGCTATTGGGCCAGTTTTTGAAATCAAACCAGTTGAAATAAGGGGATTGCCTGGACTGATAGGCGCCAACGCCCGGGAAGGTAGCGGCCCGATTGAAATACAAACTGTTGGAGCCGGTATGGGAATACACGCCATCGAGCACCACTTTGATCCCCCGCGCATGGGCCGCCCGGCACAGTTCGGAAAAATCCGCTTCGGTACCCAGCATGGGATCCGGAGTCTTATAATCGCCGGTATCGTAACGGTGGGAGGAAAAACTCTTGGAAATGGGGTTCAAATACAAAATGGTAACCCCCAGGGAGGCCAGGTAGTCCATTTTCTCGGTGATGCCCTTGAAATTGCCGCCGTAGAAGTCATTGTTCAGCACCAGACCCTCCTTGGTGGGCTGCCAGGATACTTCCTCGTCCCATTTTTCATGGACGGTGTAGGGCTCCAGCTTGCCGGTAAGGTCACATGCGCCCGCTTTATGAAAGCGGTCCGGAAACAGCTGATAAATCACCGCGCCCTTGGCCCAATCCGGGGTGGTAAAATCCGCCGGGATGCAACTGACCTGCCACAGGGCGCCTGCCTCCATATTGGTATCGTCGCCGTATTTGAACAGACGGAAGGTGCCGGTGATGCCGGTGATGCGGAAATAATAGAAATACAGACCACAGGCAGGCAGGGAGAATTCACCGCGGTAAATATCGTACGCGCCGCAGGTGCGTTCCAGTTCCATGGAGAATCCGGCATACGCCATGCCGTTCTCCTGCTGCAGCAGGATCTCCGCTTTGGTGGTGCCCACGGTGGTGGGAATATGCAAATGCAAGGTGCAGACCTGGTCTGGTATCAAGGTACCAAAGGGCGTCTTGAACTGGGGTTGCTTACTGTCGAATAAAATACGCATAACGCTGCTCCTACATTTCAAATTTCCGTTGATCGTTCACCCTTGTGTCGGGGGCATCCCTGCGCCATGCCGGAAATCCGTGATAACCCCCGCGGTTCTATCAATAATCTACCACAAAAACCGGAAATACGCAAGAGGAAAGCCGGGGCGCGCTGCGCCCCGGCTGAAAATATTTCATTACCAATTCAGCATCCGATCAAACAATGCCATATACCGCTGGGCAGGCTTATCCCAACTGAAGTCCTGGATCATATCGGTGTGCTGCAAGGCCCGGAAGCCTTCCCGATTATCCCGGTACAGATGGATGGCCCGCTTCACAGCATCCAGGAAATCATCCGCATTGTAGCTTTGGAAGGTGAAGCCCAGACCGCCCTGGCCATTCTCGTCGCAGCCGGGAACCGTATCCCGCAGGCCGCCGGTGGCATGGACCACAGGCACCGTACCGTAACGCATGGCGTTCATCTGGCTCAAGCCGCAGGGCTCGGACTTGGAAGGCATCAGATAAATGTCGCCACCGGCATAGATCCGGGATGCCAGGCCCAAATCGAAGGTGATCTTGGCGGCTACCCGATCCGGGAATTCCTGCTGCAACTGGGTGAAGAAGCCCTCAAACTGCTTTTCGCCGGTACCCAGGATCAGCAGTTGGCAGTCCTCCTCCAGCAAAAGCTGGCGGGCGCTGTAGCACAGCAGGTCCAGGCCCTTATGTCCGGCCAAACGGGTGACCATCACCATCAGAGGCGTATCGGGCTGCTGGGGCAGACCCACTTCCTCCTGCAGCGCAGCCTTCACCTTGGCCTTGCCTTCCACGAAGGTATCGGCATCATAATGGGCAGGCAGCGCCCCATCGGTGGCAGGGTTGAAAACGTCGGTGTCGATGCCGTTGGTGATACCGGTCAGCTTCCAGGCGGCATTGCTGAGAATACCGTCCAGGCCATGGGCATAGTAAGGATACATCAGCTCCCGGGCATAGGATTCGGACACCGTGGTCACCAGATCCGCAGACTCGATGGCGCCCTTCATCACATTCATGGCATGCTTCATTTCCAGCACATTGTAGTATTCCCGGGGCAGCGCCAGCACATCATCAAAGAAATGCACATCCGCCCAGCCCTGATATTCCACATTGTGGATGGTATACATACACTTGGTATGGGGGAAAGCTTCCCGGAACCAGGCATTGAGCATCACCGGCACCAAGGCGGTCTGCCAGTCGTTGCACTGGATCACATCCGGCACGAAACCCACTTCGTTCATCACTTCCAGGCAAGCCTTGGAGAAGAAGGCAAAGCGCTCGCTGTCGTCCAGGTCGCCGTAGATGGGACCGCTGCGGCCGCCGAAGTAGTAATCGTTATCCACAAACAGCACCTGCACACCGTCTTCCCGGTTCATCAGCCGGTGGATGCCGCAATACTGCTTCCGCCAACCCAGGCAGACAGTGATCTCGGACACCAGTTCGGTGGGATACTTGGGGTTTTCCTTGATCTTCTTGTAGAAGGGCAGGATCAGCAGCACTTCGTTGCCTTCGATCCGCTGCAGCGCGGCAGGCAGTGCTTCCATCACGTCGCCCAAACCGCCGGACTTAGCATAGGGCGCGCCTTCAGAGGCTAACACCGCGATCTTCATACGGTTTCACCCCGCTTGATGATAATGGGCGCGCTGGGCGTACCGATCAGTTTGGTGCCGGCAGAGATGGTAACATCCTTGTCCAGAATGACATATTTCAGCTCGGAGCCCTCGCCGATAAAGGCCTTGTTCATCAGCACGCAGTTTTCCACCTCGGCGCCTTTTTCCACCACAACATCGCGGAACAGCACGGAATCTTCCACTTCGCCGTCCAAAACGCAGCCGTCGGCGATGAGGCAGTTTTCAATTTCGCAATCCTCACCGTAGTAGGTAGGCACGCGGTCACGGACCTTTGTGTAGATGGGATGGTGGGCGTTGAAAATATCATCGCGGATATCCTTGTTCAGCAAGGCCATGGAATTGGCGAAATACTCGGCGGTGGATTCATTGTACAGCGCCACGCCTTCGTGACGGTAGACATTGATAGAGATCGTGCCGGCATTCCACTGTCCCAGCACCAGGTCACGGTCCATGTGATACTTATCGTGAGCCACGAACTCGGTGACCTTCTGGATCAGCCAATCTCTGCGGACTACGAAAAGGTCCATGGATGCCAGGTAGTCCTCGGGAGCAGGATAACTCACCACTATATCGGTGATCTGCTGGCCTTCCATCTTCAGCGCCAGGTCCAGCACCTTCTTGCCGTTGGCCACACCGGACTTGACCACCACGGTGATGTCCTTTCCGCTGTCGATATGGCTCTTGACAATATCCGCCACATCCAGATTGGTGATGATGGACGAATCGGTGAGCACCACATATTCATCGTGGGCAAACTTCAGGAAATCCAGCACCGCGTGGAGATTTTCCAGCTTGCCGCGATAACGGTCGTCATTGCCCAGGGCGAAGGGGGTCAAAAATTCCAGACCGCCGTCTTCCAGCTCCAGGCCCCATTCTTCACCGGAGCCCACATGGTTCATCATGCTTTGATAATTGCTGCGGGACACGATACCCACATGATGGATACCGGCGGCGGCCAGATTGCTCAGATGGAAGTCCACCTGGCGATAGCGGCTGCCGAAAGGCAGAGATGCCATGGCGCGCTTTTCGGTCAGCGCATCCACAGCCACATCATTGGCAAAAATAATACCCATTACACGCATATTTCGTTCCTCCCTTACACCATTTCACCGGGCAGCAGCACGGTTTCCACAACCGCGCCCTTACTGGTGACAGAAATCTTCTTTGTTTCCCCTTCCGCAAATGCGCCGCCGACAACAGCGTTCTTGCAAACCCTGGAGTCCTCACCCAGAATGGCATGACGGACGATAGCGCCGGCTTCGATGACCACACCGGGCATCACAACGCTGTCTTCCACCAATGCGCCTTCGCCGATGGTGCAGCCAACAGAAATGATGGAATGCTTGACGGTGCCGTAAACCTCGCAGCCTTCTGCCACGAAGGCGCCGCAGATCTTGGCATCCTCGTCGATGTAGGAAGAAGGCAGCGCGCTGTTGCGGGCGTAGATCTTGTCCTTTTCGCCACGGATCTCGAACTCGGGGTTCTTGCCCAGCAGCTCCATATTGGCTTCCCACAGAGAATCGATGGTACCCACATCCTTCCAGTAGCCATCGAAGCGATAGGCCATCATCTTGAAGCCGGCGTTCAGCAGGTTCGGAATGATGTTCTTACCGAAGTCCTTGGAGGAGTTGGGGTCTGCCTCATCGGCGATCAGCGCGTCCCGCAGCACCTTCCAGTCAAAGCAGTAAATACCCATGGAGGCGTTGGTGGACTTGGGCTTGGCAGGCTTCTCCTCGAATTCGTAGATGGAATTGTCGGGATTGGTGTTCAGAATGCCGAAGCGGGATGCTTCCGCCAGGGGCACCTCACGCACAGCAATGGTGCAGGCGGCCTTGTTGGCGATGTGATACTCCACCATGGCACTGTAGTCCATTTTGTAGATATGGTCGCCGGACAGAACGACGACATATTCCGGATCAAAGCGATCGACGAAGTCGATATTCTTGTAAATAGCATTGGCGGTGCCTTCGTACCAGCCGGACTTCTTGTCGTTGCGCTCATAGGGAGGCAGAACCTGGGCGCAGGACCGGCTCTTGTTCAGGCCCCAGGGCTGGCCGTTGCCGATGTACTCATTCAGCTCCAAAGGCTGATACTGGGTCAGGATACCCACGGTATCGATGCCGGAGTTGACGCAGTTGGACAGGGGGAAATCAATGATGCGGTACTTGCCACCGAAAGGAACCGCAGGCTTGGCGGTTTTCCGGGTCAGGACATGCAGGCGGCTGCCCTGGCCACCGGCCAGGAGCATGGCAATTGTGCGCTTTTTCTGAAAATTCATACTTCTTACTCCTTATATTAAATGTTGGGATACATTTGCTTATTGGGTTTCTTTTTTGCTGTTTTCTTTTTGAAGATCGTAACCGACATAGGCGGAATATGGAAGCAGGCGGAATAGGGATATTCCCGGAAGGTGACCTTTTCCGCTTCCGCTTCGCCGGGCAGGCTGCCGGTTCCGCCGTATTTCAGGTCATCCGAGCAGAATACCGGCTCATAAGTCCCCAGCTTCGCCACGCCCAAACGGAAATGGGGCCGGGTCACCGGGGTGACATTCATCACCACGATCAGCTCCCGCCGGGTTTGGGGATCTATGCGCCGCCATGCCAGGATGCCGTTGTCCGGATCGTCGGGCTGGATCCACTGGTAGCCGTTCCAACTGCCATCCTCCATCCACAGCGGGGGATTGTCCAGGTAGAACCGATTCAGATCCCGGGTATAGGCCAGCATTTTCTGATGCATCTCATAATCCAGCAGCAGCCAATCCAGGCCCTGGGCGTAATTCCACTCAATAAACTGGCCGAATTCGTTGCCCATGAAGCTGAGCTTCTTGCCGGGGGTAGTCATTTGATAGCCCCGCAGCAGCCGCAAATTGGCAAATTTCCAAAAATAATCGCCGGGCATTTTATTGATGAGACTGTATTTACCGTGAACCACTTCATCATGACTCAGCGGCAGGATAAAACTCTCCGAGAAGGCATAGGCCATGGGGAATGTCATCTTGTCATGGTGGAACTTGCGGTAGATTGGATCTTCCTTCAAATATTTCAGGGTATCGTTCATCCAACCCATATTCCACTTAAAGGTGAAGCCCAGACCGCCGTCTGCCTGCGCGCCGGTGACCATCGGGAAGGCATGGGATTCCTCCGCCGCCATCAGTATGCCCGGACGGACCTTTTGGCAGGCATCGTTCAACTGCTGCAAGAATTGGATCGCCTCCAAATTTTCCCGGCCGCCATATCGATTAGGCTTATAGTTGGGCCGGTTATAATCCAGGAACAGCATGGAACTCACCGCGTCTACCCGCAGGCCATCCAGGTGGAACTCCGTCAGCCAGTATACGGCGCAGGAGATCAGGAAACTTTTTACTTCCGGCTTTCCGAAATCAAAGATCCGGGTGGTCCAATCGGGATGCTCATTCATTTCCGGGTCGGCAAGCTCATAGCAGCAGGTGCCGTCAAACTGGTACAGGCCATACAGATCCTTGGGGAAGTGGGCTGGCACCCAGTCTAGGATCACGCCAATACCGGCTTTGTGCATGGTATCCACAAAAGCCTTCAGCTGATCGGGATTGCCGTATCGGGCTGTCGGCGCGTAGTAGTTGGTGACCTGGTAGCCCCAACTGGGGTCATAGGGATAGGCTGCCAGCGGCATCAACTCCACATGGGTAAAGCCCATCTCTTTGACATAATTGGCCAACGGCTCCGCGATCTCGGCATAGGTAAAGAGGGTCCCGTCATCCTTCCGTTTCCAGGAGCCCATATGCAGCTCGTAGATATTGATGGGCGCATGGTGCAGCGGCCGCTTGCCGCATTGGGAGATCCATGCTTTATCCCCCCATTGGAACTGACCCTGCCGCCAGATAACACTGGAGGTTTGGGGCACCAATTGGGTGCGGAACGCGCAGGGGTCTGCCTTGTGGACCCGGGTGCCGTCGGCGCAGGTGACCAAAAATTTATAGGCCTGCCCCTCCTTGGCATGGGGCGTCCATCGTTCCCATATACCCTGGGATATCCGCTTCATGGGCAGATCTTCCCCGTTCCAAAAATTGAAATCGCCTACGACCGATACATTTTGCGCATTGGGCGCCCAAACGCGGAACACAAAACCCTCTGTTCCCTGCCGGGTCTCCGGATGGCAGCCCAAAAATTCCCAGGCATGGGTGGACGAGCCGTTGTGGTAATGGTAAATAAAATCGTTCAGCGGTGTGCCCACGGGATATCATCTCCTTGTGTAAGCATATCAAACACAGACGGTTCTCAGCCGATAATCGTCCACCCATAACATACCACATTTTTATCCGTTAGGAAAGTGGGAAAATACCTAAATTCTTCACAAACTTTCTGTTATTTTTGACAAATTTTTACATTTGCACTGTTGAAATACTGGGAAAGTCGTCATATTTTTTTCCTTTTATGAAATATTTTTCTTTGCTTTTCACCGTTTTGACCGGGTTCGTACAGTTTTTTTCGCCGCATATTGTGTTTCCGGAAAATTTGTGGTATACTGAGAAAAATATCACCCGGAAAGGATGAGCCTTTTGAAAAATTTAGGCTATGTGATTCGACGCCTGTTCGACATGAACTACAAGGCCATGCTGCAAAAAATCAACGCCATCCACAAGAAGACCGGCAGATCCCGGTTATGGATCCTGCGGGATATGCAGCGCTGCGCCGTCAATTACGGCGCAGGCTATATGGATTACGATCTTTTTGAAATGTACAACCTCACCGACCAGCAGCGGGACACCTACATCACCCGCGGCCGCAACAATGCCCTGATCAAGCAATACAACGACCCGGCTTTCGGCCATTTTCTGCGGAACAAAGGGGAATTCAACCAGCGTTTCCAGGCATTCGTCCGCCGGGATTGGGTGTATTTGACGGACAAGGAGGCCGCCCTGGCCTTTATGGGCCGCCACCAGGTATTCATGGCCAAACCCATGAACGGCACCTGCGGTAAGGGCATCGAAAAGATCCGCATGGCCGACGAAGACGGTCCCGAATCCGTTTGGGAGCACCTTGCCGCCAATGGGGAATATCTGCTGGAGGAAGTGATCCGCCAGCATCCGGCAGTCAGCGCCATCTACCCCGAAGCCATCAACACCGTCCGCACCGTCACCATTCGCAAGGACGGCGTGACCCATGTGATCTGCACCTATTTCCGCATCGGCAACAACGGCCGCCATGTGGATAATTTCAACAGCGGCGGCATGGTGGCGCCGGTGGACGAAAAAACCGGCATCGTGGCCGACCGGGCCATCGACAAAAACAAGAACCTTTATGCGGTCCACCCCATGACCGGCACCCCCATCCAGGGTTTCCAATTCCCGGATTGGGAAGCCGCCATGGACATGGTTCGCCAGGCCGCGGCTTTGATCCCCGAGATCGGCTATCTGGGCTGGGATATCGCTTTCAGCGAAGACGGCCCCATGCTGGTGGAAGGCAACGAATTCCCCGGCCACGATATCTATCAGCTGCCGGAGCATACCCCCGATAAAATCGGCATTATGGACAAGTTCAGAGTATGATAAACAGCCGGGAGCGCAGCATCGCTCCCGGCTGTTTGTTATGCCTCAAAATCCTCTGCGGAGGTCACATGGGCGTTGTCCTTCAGATCCTTGATCTGCTGTAAAAGCTGCCGGATCTCCAGTACCTGTTGGTCAAATTCCGGCCCGCCAGGCGCTTCGCCCTTGCAGACCGCCTGATAGTGCATCCGGCCCAGCTTTTGAAACGCTTCCTTTGCCTTCTGCTCCTTGGCGGTAACGGATACTTCCGTGCTTACATCGTTGGCCAGCTTTTTGAAGGCATTGCCCAGATCGTCAAAGAAATTAGCCATTTTCGTTCTCCTTCTGTTGCGCTTCATAAATCCGGACCTGCATCTTGCTGGGATCCGGCTGCTTGATGAAATGGAAATACATCAAACAAGCCACGGCGATAAAGCAGCTAATGGCCGCCAGCATTTGACTGACCCGGAATTTGCCCCAATAGAGGCTGTCAAGCCGCAGGCCTTCGATAAAGGTGCGACCCAGGCCATACCAAGCCACATACATCAAGGCGATCTGGCCATCATACTTTCGATGCTTGGACATATAATGCAGCAGCACAAAGCCCACCGCATTCCACAGGGATTCATACAGAAAAGTGGGGTGGTAGAAGGTGGTCACGCCGGTTTTGGCGTTCAGCAGGCCCATCCGCAGAAAGCTGTCAGTTTCCGCGCCAAAGGCCTCACGGTTGAAGAAATTGCCCCAACGGCCCAGGCTTTGGCCAATCAGGAAACCCAGGGAGGTCAGGTCCAGCACCGCGCCGATCCGCAGCTTCTTTACCTTACAGAACACGACAATACCGATGGCCGCGCCGATAACGCCGCCGTAGATGGCCAGGCCGCCTTCCCAGATGTAGAGAATGCGGATCAGATTATCCTTGTAGCTGTCCCACTGGAACGCGCAGTAGTACAGCCGGGTGCAGAGCACCGCAAAAGGCACGATGCAAAGTACGCCGTCAATGATATCATCGTTCTTGATACCGAATTGTTTGCCCCGGCGGGTGCCGTAGAGAAAGGCCAGTATCAGGCCCAGGGTGATCATAATGCCGTAAAGCTGAATGTTGAGTCCGAAGATATCAAAGCCGCGGACGGGGTTTATCTCTATTCCCAGACCCGGGAAGGAGATAGTGGTAAAATCACTGGGATTCATGGATTTTCCTCCTTGATGGGGTAAATGATTGACAGGCTGCAGCCCTCGGGCCGCACCACCTGGCGGATAAACTGGCAAACTTCTTCCGCCTCAATGTCGCCGTAAAGCTCCGGGAAGCGGAAATAATCAAATTCCGTCATTTCATAGGCGCAAAGCCGGAAGCAGGTGGAATCGAAGCTGTCCAGATCCCGGATACGGCGGCCCATAGCGCTGCGCTTGAGCCGCAGGAAGGTATCCTGCGGGATGCCGTTTTGACAAATTCCGGCCGCTTCGGCAAGGATGGCGTCCCGCACCTTCTCCGGATACTGGCTGTCGCCGCCGCAATTCAGCAGCGCGCAGCCGTCGATGGTCTCGTAGCCGCCGCCGAAGGAGGAATCGATCACGCCCTCTGCATATAGCTGCAGGTACAGCGCCGATGCTTCGCCGAACAATACCTCCGCCGCCAGGTCGCCGATGAATTCCCGGCGGATGGCGGCTTCCCCTTTGTCTATGGGCGGGCATTTGAAGCCCATACTGAACATAGGCATGGCAATATCCATTTGGGCCGTCACGGCAGACTCCGGACAGGATGTGGGTTCTTCCGGGAAGGGGGCTTTTTGTCCCATATTCCCGGCAGCATCTCCCAAAATCCGGCAAGCCTGGGCGCAGACCACCTCCGGATCCACATCTCCCACCACGCAAAGCAGCATATTGCCGGGATGATAGAAGGCCCGGTGGCAAGTATGGAGGATCTCCGGGGTGATGTCCCGGATGGTCTGGCTGGTACCCAAAATGGGGATCCGGATGGGATGGCTGCGGTACATGGCGGTCATCAGATTTTCAAACACCCGGCTGCCGGGTTCATCGGCCACCATGCCGATCTCCTGGTCAATGATGCCCCGCTCCTTTTCCACACTTTCTTCAGTGAAATACGGCGTGGAAACAAATTCCAGCAACAGATCCAGGCAGTCTTCAAAATTTTCCGTACAGGAGAAATAATAGGCAGTCAGGTCGTAGCTGGTAAAGGCGTTGACCATGGCGCCCATGGCGGCAAATTCCGCGCTGACATCCCGGCCCGGCAGATCAAAGATCTTATGCTCCAAATAGTGGGCCACGCCGGCAGGCACGGTGATTTTTTCCCCATCCAGGGAAAAATCCGTATGGACAGCGCCGAAATCCGTAACGAAATACGCCAGTTTTTTGGTAAAGCCCTGTTTGGGCACCACCAGCACCCGCAGCCCGTTGGGCAGTGTGGCCCGGCAGAGGGTCTCATCCAGGGCGGGGTAATACTGCTTATCCATGGTCGACCCCCTTTAGGAAAAACGCGCTGTGGAACACCACGGTTTTGGCCGCTTCCACCACATCCGCAACGGTCACAGCGGCAATTTCCGCGGCATAAACTTCCGGTGTCCGGCCCAGACCGCTGATGGCCGCGGTGGAGAAAAAGCTTTCAATGGCGCCGGGGCTGTCATACACTGCCCGCAGACCGGAAAGGATGGATTCCTTGGCGGCCGTCAGCTCCTGCCGGGAAATTTCGCCGTTGCAGCAGGCTGCCAATTGATCCAAAATCGCCGCCTGGGTCCGTTCCCGCTGCCGGGTGTCAATGCCGGCCCCTACGGTAAGGATGCCCTTGCTGCCGTAATAACCGGAGCCGATGGCATAGCAGAGGGACATTTTTTCCCGGACTTCCATAAACAGCTTGCTGGTCATGCCGCCGCCAAATACGGCGTTGCATACCTGCATGGCGGCAAACCGGGGGTCCCGATTGGTGATGGGCGTCACAAATCCCAGGCCCAGCTTGCCCTGGGCAATATCCTGGGTCTCCTCTGCCTGCTGGCCGTCACAGGGCCGGTAGCCGGTCTGGGCCGGCAGCGCCCTGAGCTGTCTGAAAATCCGGGCCAGCTCCGGCTGCAGCAATTGCGCCACCCGGTCTATGGACGCAGCGCCCACATAGAAGATCTCTATGGGGCTTTCCCGGAGGATTTTTTGATAATGGGCATAGCAAGAACGATGGTCAACGGCCTCCACCTGCTCTTTTTCCCCCAGACGGGGAATGCCGAAGGTATCGTTTTTGCACATGATCTTCAGCAGCCGCCCGGCAGCATAGGCCCGTTTGTCGCTGCGCTCGGAATCGATGGTAGCGATGAGATTCCGCTTCTCGCTTTCCACAAAATCCCGGCTGAAGCCGCCATCCTCCGTGATGGGCTCCAGCAGCAGCTCCATGGCGAAATGAACCATGGGCGCCAAAATTTCATCACCGGGCAGCGCGAAGCGGTCTTCCATAAAGCCGCAGTAAAAGCCGGTGGTTTGGTAATCTCCGATACGGCGCACCAAAGTGCCGATGGACGCGCCATACAGATCATCCAGCCGTTGGGTGATCTGCTGCAGATCCGGACAGCTTTGACAGCCCCGCAGCAGCACTGCCGGCAGCAGGGCATTGACGGCCGCTTCCGACTCTGCCATAGGCCGCAGCAACTGAATGCTGAGGGCGGATTGCTTAAACCGGTGGTCCTGAATGCAGCGCAGGGTCACACCGGGGCATAATGCCAGCGTTTGTTGCATAACTGGGTCTCCTTGGTGATGTAAATGGTTGTTTACAGCATATTCCTCTGTAGGGCAAGGCTATGGCCTTGCCGCCGCAGTATCAAAAACAGATCTGTTGGTTATGAAAACCGTCCGCAATAACGGGCCGATCCGAAACCGCAAGGGTAACGGTGAGGTCATAACCTCACCCTACAGTATAGAATTTCTTTGGTCCTATCAACAACGATTTACACCCATAAAAAATGATCGTTTATTATTATATAGCATTTCACAAAAAATAGCAATTGCCATATTCAGTTTTTTGCGTTACAATAGATGGCAAGTATAGGGAGGTATGTATATGGCATGGCTTGAGATGACCGTTTCTACCCTGCCCGGCACCATCGAGGATGTGGCCGCGGCTTTCACCGCCGCCGGTTTTTCGGATCTGGTGCTGGAAGATCAGGCGGAATTTGAAGATTTTCTGGAGGACAACAAGGCCTACTGGGACTATATTGACGAGGAATTACAGCAAAAACTCCAGGGACTTTCCTGTGTAAAGCTATACCTGGAAACCACCGATACCACCGGCATGGAGCGACTGAAAAACACTTTGGCGGCCCTGCGGCAGGCCCACGGTGATTGGGGTGGTTTGGAATTGGACTGCAAGCTCCTGCCGGACACGGATTGGGAGGAAAGCTGGAAAGAGAATTATCCCCCCCAGCCCATCGGCCAAAGCTTGATCGTGCTGCCCTACTGGCAGGCCGATCTGGAAACGGACCGGAAAAAGGTGATCCTGGACCCGGGCCTGACCTTCGGCACCGGCGCCCATCCCTCCACCCAGATGGTGATGGAATTTATGGAGCAACTGGTAACGCCCGGCTGTCAATGTTTGGATCTGGGCAGCGGCAGCGGCATTTTGTCCATCGCCGCCCTGCGGCTGGGAGCAAGCTGCGCCATCGGTGTGGATATCGACCCCAAGGCAGAGGACATCGCCCGGGAAAATGCGGCTTACAACGGCTTTTCCGCCCCGGAATTTACCGCCATCACCGGTAACGTCACCGAAGATAAGGCCATGATGGCCCGTTTGGCTGCCGGCAGCTATGACATGGTGCTGGTGAACATCGTAGCGGATGTGATCATCGGCCTCAGCCCGGTCTTGCCCCATTTCCTCCGGGAGAGCAGCCTGCTGCTTTGCTCCGGCATTCTGGACAGCCGGCTGCAGGATGTAACTGCTGCTTTGCAGCAGGCCGGTCTGGAAATATTGGATATCCACGCCAAAGAGGATTGGCGCAGCATCTGCGCCCGGCGCAAAAGGAGTTAAACTATGGTGTTTTCCTATCGGACCCGGCGTGTTCTAAGCCGGATCTTCCCCACACTGCTGACCGTATTGGTGCTGATTTTGGCGGCTGTGCTTTGCTGGCTGATCTGGCTGCAGCGGTTTGTGGTGTATACGCCCCAGGGCGTAGTTTTTGATTTTTCCCTGCAGCCTCCCAGCGCCAGCGGCATTCGCCCCCAGGACCCGGGGAGAAATGATATCAACATCGAATATCCCGATACCCCCATTACCTGGCCGTCTCAGGGACCCGTGACCCCCACCGATCCCACCCTGCCCAGCATTCCCGACATCCCCGATATCCCCGACACTCCCAAACCGCCGGCAACATCGGGCGACACGGTGCTGACCGGCTACTATACGGACCTGAAAACCATCCAGGAAGACCCCAACGGCGTACGCAACCAGATCGAGCGTCTGCCTGCCGGCACCGCGGTGATGGTAACCGTGGCCAACTACTGGGGCTACCGCTACTATACCTCCGCCCACGGCACGCCTGTCAGCCAGGAAAATCTGGCAAAGATGGATGGATTGCTGGAATGGATGGCGCAGCAGGATTATTACATGATCGCCCGCCTGCCGGCCTTCCGGGACTACTATTATTCCCTGGACAACACTTCCCTGGGTTTGGCAAAAAGCAACGGTTACCTGTGGCAGGATGCCGACCGTTGCTATTGGCTTAACCCCACCAAGGCAAAGGTGCAGACCCGGCTGACCCAGATCATCCGAGAACTGAAAGACCTGGGCTTTGACGAGGTGGTATTTGAAGATTTCATGATCCCCGACGCAGAGGCCATCGTCTTCAGCGGTGACCGCAAGGAAGCGGTTTATGAAGTGGCGCAGATTTTGGTGGAAGCCTGCGCCACGGAGGCTTTCGCCATTTCCTTCCTGACCTCCGACTACGGTTTCCGGCTGCCCCAGGGCAACTGCCGTCTGTATCTGGAAAATGTAGAGCCTTCAGCGGTGCAGGATGTGCTGGATGCCATCGAGACCCCCGATGATCGGCTGCAGATCGTCTTTTTCTGCGGCACCTTCGACAGCCGGTTCGACGGTTGCAGCGTACTGCGGCCCCTGGACCTGGCGCCTTAACTGCATAACAAAACGCGGCGCAGTTCTTACGAACTGCGCCGCTGCTTTATCTGAAATTATTCCTCGTCGTTCTTGGCGTCGGCAATGATCTTTGCCTGGTTAGCCTTGGGAACTTCCTCGTAACGGACGAACTCCAGGGTGAAGCTGCCGCGAGCCTGGGTCATAGCCCGCAGGTCGATGGCATACTCGCCCATTTCTGCCATGGGAACTTCGGCCTCGATGACGGTGTTGCCGTCGGCATCGGGGTTCATACCCATGGGACGGCCGCGACGCTTGGACAGGTCGCCCATCACATCGCCGACATAGCTCTCGGGAACGGTGACGGCCAGGGCGCCGATAGGCTCCAGCAAAGTGGGGTTCGCCTGGGGCATAGCTTCCTTGTAAGCCAGGATAGCAGCCAGCTTAAAGGCCATTTCGTTGGAGTCAACGGGATGGTAGGAACCATCGTACAGAACTGCCTTCAGACCGACCATGGGATAACCGGCCAGAGGACCTCTCTGGACAGCTTCCTGGATGCCCTTTTCAACGGCGGGGTAGAAGTTTCTGGGAACGGAGCCACCGAAGACTTCCTCGGCGAAGATCATATCATCCTGCTCCTCCTGGGGCTCGAAACGGACCCAAACATCACCGAACTGGCCGCTGCCGCCGGTCTGCTTCTTATGACGGCCATGGGCCTGGACGGACTTCTTGATCTTTTCACGGTAAGCGACCTTGGCGGGAATCAGGTTGGCGTCCACACCAAAGCGGCTCTTCAGCTTGCTGACCAGCACATCCAACTGCTGGTCGCCGGTGCCGGAGAGGACCATCTGACGGGTCTCTGCGTTGTTGACCAGATTGAAGGAGGGATCTTCTTCGTTCAAACGGTTCAGGCCGGCAGCGATCTTATCTTCCTGGCCCTTAGTCTTGGGCACGATGGCCACGGAGTAGCATGCGGGAGGATAGGGCAGGCCCTTCAGGGACACCACCTTGCGGGGGTCGCACAGGGTATCACCGGTCTTGACCTTATCCATCTTGCCGATGGCGCCGATGTCGCCGCAGGTCAGTTCCTTGACTTCGGTAGACTTCTTGCCGCACATAGCATACAGACGGCCCAGCTTCTCGGTCTCGCCGGTACGGGCATTGACCAGGGTGGTGTCGGAGGTGATGGAGCCGGAGAGGACCTTCACGAAGGAGTACTTGCCGTACTGGTCGGAAACGGTCTTAAATACGAACGCGGAGGGCACGCCGCCGGCGGAAACCACAAACTCTTCCACCTTGCCGTCGGCAGCGGTAGCCTTGTGATAGTTGCCCTGCTCGGGGTTAGGCAGCAGGGAGATGATGTGATCCATCAGCATCAGGCTGCCCAGGCAGGTAACGCCGGAACCGCAGAGCACGGGGAACAGGCTCAGGTCCTTCACGCCCTGGTGCAGGCCATTGATCATTTCAGCGTAGGTGAAATCGTCGCCCTCGAAGAAGCGATCCATCAGGGCCTCGTCGGTCTCGGCAACGGCTTCCTTCAGCGCGTCGTTGAACTCCTCGATAACAGACTCCTTATCGGCGGGAACAGCGATCTCCACCCGCTTCAGGTTCTGCATCTCGTAGGCGCGCTTATTCAGCACATCGATGATGCCGGTGATCTTCTTGCTGCCATTCCAAATGGGAGCGACCACGGGAGCGATCTTGTTGCCATACTTCTCACGCAGAGCGCTGAAGGTAGCGTTGTAGTCGGAATTGTCTTCATCAACCTTGGAGATGTAGATCATGCGGGGCATATTGCGGTCTTCGCAATACTTCCAAGCCTTCTCAAAGCCAACGGTAATGCCGTCCTTAGCGGAGATCACCAGAATGGCGGCATCGGCAGCGCGCAGAGCCTCCACAACAGCGCCGGAGAAGTCGAAAGCGCCGGGGGTGTCCAGCAGGTTGATCTTGCAGTTGTTGTACTCAACGGGGATCACAGAGGTGGAAATCGAAATATTACGACGAGTCTCCTCGGGATCGTAGTCAGAAACGGTGTTTCCGTCGGCGTTCTTGCCCATACGCATAATGGCGCCGGTCATATAAAGCAGGCTCTCAGCCAGGGCGGACTTGCCGCTGCCGCTGTGGCCCAGCAGAACGACGTTACGGATAGAGTTAACAGTGTACATGGTGAAAAAGCTCCTTTCGGGAAGGCTTTTGCCCTCCAATCCTTATCTTGGGTATCCGGGACACCCGAACAAAAGACATTATACACGAATTATTCATAAATTTCAATGCCTTTTTTGGCAAAATCAAAAATTCGTGAAAATGCCGCAGAGACAGTTGCTTCTATGTGCAAAACGCCCAAATTTTTACGGTCCTTTTTGTCAATTGCTACTTTTGCAGGCTAAAATTTGAACTTTCCGTCAACTTTTCCCCCAGTTTTCATTCCCACATTGATTTTTGAGAAACTTTTCTGTATAATGAAGCCATCTTAGAAAAACGAGGACCCTATATGCAAACTACGCAACACACTTCCCTTCCGGTACGCATCGGCAAGGCCATCGGCATCGTTTTGCTGTGCCTGCTGATCACCCTGGCATTTTTGGCTTTTTTCTCTGCTGCCTGGTATGTGCGGGTCTACGGCCGCATCGGCTTTGACTCGGTGCTTTACACCCTCACCGGCGGTTTGGGCGGTGTCAGCACCGACCTGGTATCCAAATATCTCTCCGGCGCCGTACTGCCGGCGCTGCTTTGTGCTTTGGTGGTCTGCGGCGTGCTGTTCTGGGAGGGCAAGCCTTTGGTGCGGATCCGCCGCTTTACCCTCTTCCCGCTGCAGCGATGGCTGGCCTCCGTCTTGGCTGTGGCGCTGAGCCTGGGGCTGCTGATCCACGCCGCCTTTAATGTGGAATTCGTGCAGTATGCGATCAATTCCAACCGCACCGGCCTGATCTATCAGGATGCGTATGTGGATCCCAGTACCGCCAACATCACTTTCCCGGAGCAGAAGCGAAACCTGATCTACATAATGCTGGAATCCATGGAAACCAGCTACCTGGACAAGGGAATGGGCGGCGCTTTGGACTATAATCTGATCCCGGAGCTGACCGAGCTGGCCCAGGACAATATCAATTTCTCCCACAACGAATATGTGGGCGGATTCCGGGAAGTCACCGGCACCAGTTGGACCATCGGCGCCATGGTGGGCCACACCTCCGGCGTCCATCTGAAGGTGCCCGAGGGCATCACCGACTGGCAAAACGGCTACGGCACCCAGGGTGAATTTCTGCCCGGCGTTACCAGCATCACCTCCATTTTGAAAGAGCAGGGTTACAACCAGGCCCTGATGGTGGGCTCCGATGCCGGCTTTGGCGGCCGGGAAACCTATTTTGAGACCCACGGTATCGATGCCATTTACGATCTGTATACGGCATGGTACGACAACACCGTGGAATACGGCTACTGGAACAACTGGTGGGGCTTCGAAGACGAGATCCTTTACAACTACGCCCAGAATGTCATCACCCAAATGGCCCAGCAGGATCAGCCCTTCGCCTTTACCATGCTCACCGTGGATACCCACCACATCGGCGGCTATTGCTGCGGCCAATGCGTGGACCAGTATGAAGAGCAATACGAAAATGTGATCTCCTGCGCTTCCCGGCAGGTGTATCGCTTTATTCAGTGGATCATGGAGCAGCCCTTCTACGAAAACACCACCATTATCATCACCGGCGATCACTGCTCCATGGACCGGGGGTATTTCAACCGGAATGTGGACGCGGATTATGAGCGCCATGTGTACAATTGCTTCATCAACGCGGCAGCCACCCCCTTCCAGGCGCAAAACCGTCAGTTCTGCGCCCTGGATATGTTCCCCACCACCCTGGCAGCCATGGGCTGCACCATCGAGGGGGAACGGCTGGGCCTGGGCACCAATCTGTTCTCCGGCCGGCCCACGCTGATCGAGGAAATGGGATATACGAAGTTCTGCACCGAGCTGTCGAAAAAATCCCAATACTATATCGACAATTTCTACGGGGAGATCAAGGAAGTCATCCCCACCACCAAACCCACCGAATCCACCACCGGCTGATATCAGGAGGAACCTATGGAAGAAAAATTTGTGGAAATTTGGCTGGCCAATCGGGCCAAAGCCATGCAAATGGGCATCCGGATGCGTCCGGTAGAAGCCGCGGAGGCCATGAAGACCGCCCATCGCTGGCTCTCCGGCAGTCGGGAAAGCGACGGTTTTTCCATTTTGGCAGACAAGCGCCATCTGGAGCTGAGCCTGGAGGCCCTGGTCATCGACAAGCGATTCACCGCCCTGTTTACCGACGAAGAAGCCAACACCGCGCTGGAACGGCTGCTTTGGGCAGGTTACCGATTTTAACACCATGTAAGGCTGGGCTATGCTCGGCCTTACATTTTGCAAATCAGCATTGAAAAATCCCGCATTTTGGGTTAGTATATAAGATGAGGTGAAATATATGTTTGAAGGCTTTTCTCCGGAAACCGTGGATTTTCTCTGGGGTATCCGGCTCAATAATAATCGGGAATGGTTTTTGCAAAACAAGCCCAATTATGTAAAATATCTGTACGAACCCATGAAAGCGCTGGGCCAGGCGCTGTTTCAGCCTTTTCTGGACCGCCCCGGCGAATTACTGAAGGTCAGCCGCATCTATCGGGATGCCCGGTTGCATCATCCGGTGCCCTATAAGGAAAGTCTGTGGCTGTGCATCCGGCAGGATGTGGCCTGGTGGGGCGAAAATCCCTGCCTGTTTTTGGAGATCAATCCCGAGGGCATCGACTATGGCTTTTTCATCTGGCAGCCCCGGGTGGCTACCATGGAGGCCTTCCGCCAGGATATTGCCGCCCGGCCGGAGCCGTTCCTGGAAATGATGCAAAAAGCGGAGCAGGCCGCGGGGATGCCCATCACCGCCGAATGCTACAAGCGGCCCAAACCCACGGAAGATCCCCGGCTGGCGCCCTATTTTGCCTGGAAAAAGCAGATCGGCTGCATCCGCCACGAGGACTTCAGCCCGGAAACCTTTTCTCCGGAATTGGCGCAGCGGGCAGCAGGCTTTTTTGAGGCGCTGATGTCGGTGTATGACTATTTCAATCAGTTCAAAGTGTAAAGATCCCAGCGAGGAGACTGCTATGAAAATTTGGTATATGAACGGTGCGGGCAACGACTTTATGGTGATGGATGCCCGTGGGATGAACCCGGATCTTGAAAAGCTGGCCGTGTCGCTTTGCGCCCTGCGGAACGCCGACGGGTTTATGGCCATTGACTACTCCGAAACCGGGGATTTTCGTCTGCATTTCTACAATTCCGACGGTTCCCGGGGCGAAATGTGCGGCAACGGCAGCCGCTGCATCTGCCGCTTCGCCTACGAAAACGGTATCGCCGGAGAATCCATGACGATGCAGACCGACGCCGGCATCGTTTATGGCTGGCGCTTGGACGAAAAACAATACCGGGTGCGGCTGAACAACCCCGGGGTTTTGGATCTGAACCGGAAACCGGACACCGCCTATGTGGAACTGGGCTGCCCCGGCGTGCCCCACGGCATCCGGCAGATCCCGGGATTGCGCTGGGAGGACCGGGAAGCGCTGCGGGACACCGCCAAAGCGCTGCGCTTTGACGCCGCTTTCCCCAAAGGCGCCAACATCAATTTCTTTACCTGGCTGGCGGATGACCGCATCCGCATTTTGACCTATGAACGGGGCGTGGAGGATTATACCCTGGCCTGCGGCACCGGTACCGCATCCGCTGCCTGCGCCCTCTATGCTGCCGGCAAACTGCCCGGCCAGCGGCTGGTGGCGGAAAATCCCGGCGGCACCCTGACGGTGGATCTGCAGACCGAAGACGGCCAGATCACCGCCGTCTATCTGGAGGGGCCCACGGAGATCGTGGAAATTATGGAAGTGGATATTGGGTAAACGGTTGTGCATCCGCCCTCCCAGCAGGAGAAGGCCTTGCTTTGCGCCGCAACCATTTACCGCGCTCTTAGGAGGTGGGACTTTTGATTTTAGGAAAACATATTAACCGTTATTATCTGCGGTATGGCTTTTGGCTGCTTTTGGGCCTGGCATCGCTGGTGCTGGTAGACGTGCTGCAGCTGCAAATCCCTAAATTTTATCGCATGGTCATCGACGGCATGACCTACGGCCAGGTAGCGCTGGCGGATGGCCCGGCAGCGTTTACCATGGATTTCGTGCTGGATGTCATCTGTATGCCCATGATCCTGGTGATCGTTTTTATGATCTTTGGCCGTTTTCTCTGGCGCATCTGCTTCTTCGGCAGCGCCGTACGGCTGGAAGAGGACCTGCGCAACCGGATGTTTGGACACGCCAAGGAGCTGAGCCGGGAATACTACCAGGTCAACAAGGTGGGCGATCTGATGAGCCTGTTCACCAACGACCTGGACACGGTGCAGGAATGCTTCGGCTGGGGCGTGATGATGTTCTTCGACGCCATTTTGATGGGCAGTCTGGCCATTTGGGATATGTGGAAAATGGACCGGATGCTGACTCTGCTTTCCCTGATCCCCATGGGTTTTTTGCTGGTTTCCGCCACCATCGTCGGTAAGCGGATGGCGAAAAAATGGGATATCCGCCAGGAGGCCTATGCCCGGTTGTCGGATTTTTCCCAGGAGAGCTTCTCCGGCATCGCCGTGATCAAGGCCTTTGTCAAGGAAGCCAAGGAACTGTGGGCTTTCAAGAAGCTGAATGTGGAAAACGAAGCGGCCAATGTGGACCATACCAAAATCTCGGTGCTGTTCCGGGTGCTGGTGACGCTGTTTGTGGAAAGCGTGATCTGCATTATTTTGGGTTACGGCGGTTATCTGGTGCATCAGGGACGGTTCACCGGCGGCCAGCTGATGGAATTTATCGGCTACTTCAACGCGGTGATCTGGCCCATTATGGCAGTTTCCGAGCTGATCGACATGACCAGCCGGGGCAAAGCCTCTCTGGCAAGAATTTCCGAACTGCTGGATGCCCCCATCCATGTCACCGACCGGCCCGGCGCAGTGCCTTTGGAAAATATCCAGGGCCGCATCGAATTCAGAGATCTGACCTTCCGGTATCCCGACAGCGAATTTGACGCGCTGAAAAAGGTTTCCTTTACCATCGAACCCGGCGAAAATGTGGGTTTGGTGGGCAAGACCGGCTCCGGCAAAACCACCCTGGTGGATCTGATCCTGCGGACCTACAATGTGCCCGACGGCACACTGTTTATCGACGGACAGGATGTAAACGATCTGACCATCCGATCCGTCCGGGAAAGCTGCGCCTATGTGCCCCAGGATAATTTTCTGTTCTCCGACACCATTGAAAACAACATCGCTTTCGGTGTGGACAACGGCAACAGCGACAAGGTGGCCTACGCCGCCAAGCTGGCAGATATCCACGAAAACATCTCCGACTTTACCCAGGGCTACGAAACGGTGCTGGGCGAACGGGGCGTCACCGTTTCCGGCGGTCAAAAGCAGCGTATTTCCATTGCCCGGGCGCTGATGAAGGATGCCCCCATTCTGATCCTGGACGATTCGGTATCCGCGGTGGACACCAAGACCGAAACCACCATTTTGCAGAATCTCCGGACCACCCGGGCCGGCAAAACCACCATTCTCATCGCCCACCGGATCTCCACCATCGAAAAAATGGACAAGATCCTGTTTATCGACGATGGCTGTCTGGCGGCGATGGGGCCCCACGAGACCCTGTACGCCACCAACAAGGCCTACCGGAAAATGGTAGACCTGCAGCGGCTGGAAGAGGAAGGAGGCAAGCACAATGGCTGAGTACCTTCCCCTTTTGATCGCAGGTGGTATCATCGGTTTATTCACCACCTTGTTTCTGGTGGCTTGGGCCATCCTGCGGCGTAAAAAGGAGGATATGACCGACCGGGAACGGAATATGTCCGACCGGGAGATCATCCTCCGATTGCTGGGTTACGCCAAGCCCTACTGGAAAAGCTTCGTGGCCGTAGGCATCATCATGCTCTTCTCCATCGGCTACGAGATCGCTGCGCCCCTGCTGATGGGCGCCATTCAGGGCCTTATCAAACAGGGCCAATTCCCTCTGCAGCAATTGTATGCCTATGTAGCCATCTATGCCAGCATTTTGGCGGTGAGCCTGGTATGCACCTACCTGCAGGCCATGATCCTGCAGAAAACCGGACAAAAGATCCTTTCCCAGATCCGGCTGGATGTGTTTACCCGGGCAGAGACCTTGAGCCACGCCCAGCTCAACCACATTCCCGTGGGCAAGCTGGTGACCCGGGTAACCAATGATCCCAACTCCATTTCCTATATGTTCACCAATATTTTGGTGACCCTGGCCAAGAATTCTCTGGTGGTCATCGGCATTTTGGCAGCCATGCTGCTGGTGAACTATGCGCTGACGCTGATGGTGCTGTGCTTTGTACCCTTTGTGGTGCTGTTTACCATCATCTTCCGTCAGTTCTCCCGGCGGGTCCATCGCCAGGTCAGCAACGCCACCACGGATATCAACACCTATCTTTCCGAAAATCTCTCCGGCATGAAGATCACCCAGGTCTTTAACCGGGAGGCGGAAAAAATGGCTGCCTTTGCCGCCCGCAGCAAAAAACTGCGGCAAGCCAAGGTGGGCCGGATGTATGTATTCGGCATTTTCCGGCCGATGGTGTTCATGCTCTTCGTGTCCGCCCAGCTTTGCCTGTTCTATTTCGGCGCCAAGGGCTATATTCAGGACCGTCCGTTCCTGGGCCAGTTGGTCACCAGCGAGATCGTGACCATTTTCTACGGCTATATTTCCCGGTTCTTTAACCCCATCCAAACCCTGGCGGAGCAATTTGATATGCTGCAGCGGTCCTTTGCCTCGGCAGAAAAGATCTTCACCATTTTGGACATGGAGCCGGAGGTGGTGGATACGCCGGATGCCATCGAGCTGGATACCATTCGGGGCGAAATTGAATTTAGGGACGTTTGGTTTGCCTATGAGCCGGAGGAATGGGTACTCAAAGGCGTATCGTTCCATGTGGAGCCGGGTCAGACCGTGGCCTTCGTAGGCGCCACCGGCTCCGGCAAAACCACCATTCTTTCTTTGATCTGCCGCAATTATGACATTCAGTCCGGTCAGATCCTGATCGACGGCATCGACATCCGCAAGATCCGGATCTCCTCTTTGCGGCGGCATTTCGGTCAGATGCTGCAGGATGTGTTCCTGTTCTCCGGCGATATCCGGCAGAATATTCTGCTGCGCAGCGAGGGCATCTCCGACGGGGAAGTAATGGAAGCCTGCCGCTATGTCAACGCCGACAGCTTCATCGGCAAGCTGGAAAAAGGGCTGGATGAGCCGGTACGGGAGCGGGGCAACAATTTCTCCGCCGGTCAGCGGCAGCTATTGAGCTTCGCCCGCACCATTCTCCACAAGCCCAGCGTAATGATCCTGGACGAAGCCACCGCCAATATCGACACGGAGACGGAACTGCTGATCCAGGATTCCCTGGAAAAAATGCGAAATATCGGCACGATGCTGATCGTCGCCCACCGGCTTTCCACCATCCAGCACGCGGATAACATCATCCTGCTGCGGCAAGGGCAGATCGTGGAACAGGGTACCCATCAGCAGCTGCTGCAGCAAAAAGGACTGTATCACCAGCTCTATACCCTGCAGTATCAAAAGCAGCAATTGCTGGACGAAGCATAAACAAAAGCGGGATGCACATTGTGCATCCCGTCTTTTTATACATGTCTGGTCCATTCGGTGATCATCAGTCCCGGCACCATCCATACCAGGCCGTAAGCCAGCAGATTTTGCACCGTCAGCACATCAAACGCGCCCAACAATGCCAATACCGCCACCGCCACCAGGCCGACCGCGCCGGCCAGCATATGAACAGCCGAACCAATATTCAGGGTATGCCGCAGCGCCCGGGCGCCGGTAAGCGCATAGGCCTTCGGCCCAAGACCCGGCTTGGTGACCAGCGCCAGCACCGGCGCATCCTGGGGAACCGGCGTAGAGGACAAATGCTGCCGCATTTCCCGGTCCGGGAACACCATCCGCCGCACATTCACCGACAGCTTGCTGCTGATGAACTGATCCGTCAGGATGAAATCCGTGGCCACCAGTATGGTCTGGATCCGCCGATAGCCCAGCAGCGTCTTCAGGCCCGCCGCCGAGGATTTGCTGCGGTTGTACTGCAGCGCGAATACGGCGCTGAACTGTCCTTCCACCGCGGCGTACACCGCCTGGGGGATCCGGGCCTCCGTGGGCACGGCGATCCCCATGCCCTCCAGGAACTCCTGGGTGCCTACCATCACGCTCCAGTCATCCACCATGCCGGTAATACCGCCGGGATAAGCCAGAAATTGTGTGACTTTGTGCTGCTGAATATTGCGGCTGCGGGGCAACTGAGAGAAAATATCGATCATGCCCTTGCCGTCGTGGGCGATCAAAGCCGTGGCGTAGGTCACCACCCGGCCCGGATCCACGGTGCCGTAGAATTTCACACCGTTCATTTTGGTCACATCCCCGGGGAACAGATCGTCATGCTCCAGCGGATACACCGAAAGTCGGTCCGCCTCCCGGATGCCCTTCCAGCCGCAGAGTACGGCGCCCAGCCGGTGCAGCCGGCTTTCCAGCACCGCAATGGGGCGGCTGATAATGATCAGCGATGTGGCCGGCACAGCCGCCAGCAAGCCTGCGCTGAGGGTCTGCACAGCTTTTTCCCAACCCAGGGAGCTGCCCACATACACCGACACGCCAATGGCTGACAGCAGCGCGATCAGACCGAACAGCTCCAGCCGCCGTTCCGGGGCGCTGGGCTTTTGATACGCATTCATAAAGGAATCCGGGTCGCCGTCCACAGCCACATAGCCGGATAAGCCTTCAAAATAGTCCCCCACCTTCACCAGCGCCGTCACTTCCAGGGCTTTCCGCAGGGTATCCATCTGGCCGATTTGGGTGTTGCAGCGCTGATATTCCGCCCATTGGGCCATCATAATATCCAGGCACAGCACGGTAACAAAAGGCATACGCTGGGCGCTCAGGCAGAAGAAGGCATCTGCCATGCAGGCCACAAAGGCCACCGCCAGCACAGTATTTAAGGTAAAGCGGCCGCGCAGCAGGCTTCCCAGGCCTACCAACAGCCGATTGCAGCCCACCAGACCTGCCACCAGGCCGATCACCAACTGGGCAAAGATCAACAGCCGCTGCTGATTGCCCCCCAGCCATTGCATGGTATAGGCCACCGTAATGCCCGCCGACAGTATCGTTAACAGCAAGTGGAACAAAATGCCCATCTGCAGCTTGCCCAAGCCCTTGGCAGCCAGCATATGATACCGCTTTTCCGGGCCTGCCACCAGCTTTTTACGCAGCATGGCCTGGCGATTCTGCTGGGGAAGGGCCTCCGCCTGCGGGTACTCGCCTATCGGTTCGTCGTACTCCGGCTCCCACTCATCGGAGAAAGGCTCCGGCTCTTTCCGCGGCGGAACGGCTGTGGTATGATACGCCGGTTCCGGCTCCGGCTGGGCTGTCACCGGTGAGGTGAACACCGCCGTATTTTGGGATACCGGCCGGAAAGCAGTAGTCTGCTGGGATGTCGGCTTGGCTGCCGGTTTTACCGGATCCAGCCGCACCGTTTCCTGGGATACCGGCTTGGCTGCCGGTTTTACCGGGTCCAGCCGTACCGTTTCCTGGGTGACCGGCTTGGTTGCCGGTTTTATCGGGTCCAGCCGCACCGTTTCCTGGGTGACCGGCCGGCTTACCGGATGCTTCACCGGCGCGATCCGCACGGTCTCTTCCGAAACCGGCGGCTTTGGGGGTTCTTCCGGCGTTTCTCCAAATTCCTGGAGGATATCATCCAGCTCCGGCTCCGAGAATTCCCGGATAATGTCATCTAATGAAAATTCCAGATCTTGGGGCTCGTTCGGATGCATAATACCCTCCTTTCCGATTTATCCCAAGCGCTGCCGCACCGCTTCATACAGCAAAATAGCAGCGGCGGCGGAAGCATTCAGCGAAGAGATCTGTCCCTGCATGGGGATGGACACCATCACATCGCAGTTTTTGCGTACCAAGGGGCTCATGCCGTCACCCTCATTGCCGATGACAATGGCAGCCGGGCCTGTCAGGTCCGCTTTGTACATGGGAATGGAGCCTTCGGCCGCAGTGCCGAATACCCACACGCCCTTTTCCTTCAGTTCGTTAATGGCATTGTTGATATTGGTTACCCTCGCCACCTTCATATACTCCACCGCGCCGGCAGAAGCCTTGGCAACGGTAGCGGTCAGACCCACGCTGCGGCGCTTGGGAATCACCACGCCATGGGCGCCGGCGCATTCGGCGCTGCGCATAATGGCGCCCAAATTATGGGGATCGGTCAGTTCATCGCAGATCACGATCAGCGGCGCCTGTCCCCGGGCAGCGGCTTCTTCCAGAATATCGTCCAATGTGGCATATTCATGGGCGGCAGCCAGGGTGATTACGCCCTGGTGGGCATGGGTATAGGACATCATATCCAGCTTGCGGCGATCCACCGGCACCACCACAGCGCCGGCTTCCTTGGCCTGGGCAGCCAACCGCTGCAGGCCCTTATCGGTTTCGCCGTCAGCGATAAACACCTTATCAATGGTGCGCCCGGCGCGCAATGCTTCCTGCAGGGCGTTGCGGCCCTCCAACTGGCCTTCCACTTCTTCTGCAGGCGCGGGGTTGGCTACCCGCTCTGCCCGGCCAGTGCCGGGGCGACGGCGATTTTTCTCGTTCATATTCTTCAACTCCTAACAAAAGGGTACAATTAGCTATAGTACAGCGCTATTATAACAGATATTTCCCGTTCAGGCAACAGATAAATACAAAATCCCGCAGGAAAATTAATGCAGGCCCGCAGGCCTGCTTTTTAATACTCTCTGACCACCGCTTTTACCAGACCGATGATCTGGGCGTCGGTGCCGTCGATGGGGGCGTAATTGTCGTTTTCCGGCATCAGCCAGATCTGGCCGTTCCGGCGGCGCAGGCGCTTGACCGTAGCTTCGTCGCCCAACAGGGCCACCACGATCTGCCCGTCATTGGCGGTCTGCTGGGGACGGACCACCACCTTATCGCCGGAAAGGATACCGGCATTGATCATACTGTCGCCCCGGACCCGCAGCGCAAAGCAACTGGGATCCCCGTCCCAGGACATGGTGCCCTCCTGATTTTCATAAGCCAGGATCGGCACGCCTGCAGTGACCACACCGATCACCGGGATCTGGCCCGGCCGCTGGCTGGTGACGATGGCCCGTTTCATTCCCTTGCCGCCGGGCGCCTGCAGCAAACCTTTTTCCTGCAGCGCCTGCAGATGGTAGCTGACGGAGGCGGTGGAACGCAGCCCCACCGCTGCGCCGATCTCCCGCACCGAGGGAGCGTAGCCATTATCATGGATAAATTGATTGACATACTGCAAGATCATTTCTGCCTTATCGCTGGTTCTGGGCATACAATCACATCCTCTAAGGAAAGTATATTCTTATACTAGCACATTTGAGCGAAAAATGGAAGTCCTTTTTCGCACATTTTTTCGTTTTTTTCATAAACTGTGACAGGAGGGATGCAATATGATCGATAAACAAACCGAACGGCGGGTATGGCAGCGGATCTATCCCCAGTCCAATGTCCAGCCACCAAAATGGCAGCGGGAACGGCTGACGCAATGTCTGCGGCGGGAAGAAGCCAATTTTAGCTATTACGACCAATTACGGATGGATCCGGTATACGGCCCGGCCTTCGCCCGCCTGGCAGATGAGGCTTTGGAGCACAGCAAAATGCTGCGGCGGATTTTGGGCAGATAAAGGCAGCAGCGCGATCCACCGCACCCCGGGGATCTCCGTTTTTCGCTGCGTTATCCCCGTAGGGGAGGGTCTTGACCCTCCCTGGCGCTTACGACAATTACACACAGAAGAAACAGCCGTTGCCCTCGTCGATGCAGCGCGTTTTCTCGGTCACAAAAACGCCTTTGTGACCGCCAATACCTATGCACATAGCCCCCAAACACATAAAGCAGCGATTGCAGATTCTGTATCGAAAAGAATGCAGCGCATGGCTGCTTAAGGGCTGACCCGGTAGACGAAAGACTACCGGGTCTTATCCTGCTTTCTGTTGATTTCTGTGGTTATTTGTGGTATAATTCTATTCAGTATGCAAGCGATTGACGAACGGCTTGTATTGCATCATTATTTTCGAATGGGGGGTGCTTTAGTGCGACGGAAAACAGATAAAGATATTATTAAAGAAAATTACTGGTTAATTATTCTCTCTGCACTTCTCATTTTATTTGGCGTGCTCTGTGCTATATTTCCTCATATTGCTCCCCATGTTGGTTATGATTCTTTGCAGACCAAAGAAGTAACGATTACAGAATTCAAACATCATTATGGTGGTTATCGCGGTGCCAGTTATGACTATATTCGCACAGCGGATGGTGAAAAATACAATCTTTCGGGTGAATATCAGCGCGAACATTTGAAAGGGTTACTAACAAAAGGGAAAACGGTGACCATTAAGTGGTATAAAAACGAACCATTTTGGACGCTCCTTGTCGAGGAAATGTATGTTGACGGAGAACGAGTTGTAACATACGATAACGATAACCCTGTCGATTGGAAGTCTCCGCTGATTTTCGGTTCTTGCTTTATTGCGCTTGGAATAGGTGGCTTCTTTCTGCTTCGGTTGTTTGTGAATACGAATAGGAAAAAGCAGAAAAAACGCGATGAGAAAATACAACGAAAATACGGCAATATTGAAAAATAAAGCTGACAGACAAATTCCGATATATCGAACTGTTCGATATATCGGAATTATCGCTTTACAGCTCATATTCCTCGTTGTCCAGTTCGTTTAAGTCATCCACAACTGCCTGTGCCTCCGGGCGTACATAGTCAAGAACTGTGCCCCGCCCCATAGCAATATTTTGCAGCTTGCCAAAGAGCCGGCCGAGAGAATTGCGCAGGCGTTACCATATCATAGAAAAAACGGGGAAACCACCCACAAAACGCAAGGGAATAACACGGAATACCACATTCGTAAAGTTCCACCGGACACTTTTCTTCACGGCCTTTCGATTCCCGTACGGCAAAAAAGAACACCACCCAAATGGGTGGCGTGTATACGATGCCTATACCGAATATTTGCGCATTTTGTCCACAGCCCAAGGCTGCGTCCAAAATCCGCGGGAATCTCCCACGGCCTAAAAAGTGTCCACCGGACACTTTTCTTTACGGCCTTTCGATTCCCGTACGGCAAAAAAAGAACACCACCCAAATGGGTGGTGT
>SVLC01000066.1 GCA_015068155.1 Oscillospiraceae bacterium
GGATGCAGGATATCGATCATGATCAGTTGCTTGGCTGCGAGAAATTCACCAGAATATATTATCATGGTACCCAAAGCCAGTGGGAACAGATCAAGATCTTTGGAATAACCAGTGGCGGTGGACTTTTGGGGGGAAACGACGAAATCAAAAATGCCACCATCTATTTCTATTCCGAAACCGAGCCCACCCAGCCGGGCAACTACTGGCATTACGTCGACGGCGTCCCCACCCCCTGGGAGCAGGAAAGTTAAGCAGAAGAGTGGACACCTCGGGTGTCCACTCTATTTTCTTTGACATATTGCCCAAGCTGTGATATGCTTTCTTGGTAAAGGAAGTGATCGCCGTGGAAGCATTGTGGCTTCAGATCCTATATACCGCCCTTAACGCCGTTTTGCCCATCATCCTCATGATCGCATTGGGTTATTTCCTGCGGCAAAAGGGCATCTTAGGTCAGGAATTCCTGAAAACCGGCAATAAACTGGTGTTTCAGCTTTGCCTGCCCAGTATGCTGTTTGTGAATATCTATCAGATCCCCAGTCTAGCGCAGATCCGCTGGGATATTGTGGTGTATGCAGGTGTTGCGCTGTGTGTGATCTTTGCCGTGGCGACGGCCATCGCCCTGGCTACCACCCGGGTGCCGGAGCGCCGCGGTGTCATCGCCCAGTGTATTTTCCGCAGCAATTACGCCATCATCGGCATGCCCCTGGCGGCGGCACTGGGCGGACAGGAAGCCGAAGCGGTGGCGGCGGTGCTGTCGGCCGTAGCGGTGCCGATTTTGAATGTGCTGGCAGTGATCAGCCTTTCCATGCACGTCCATCAGGACAACAGCGGCAAGACTTCCGTTAAGCACATTCTGCTGGATATTGTGAAAAATCCCCTGATTCAAGGCGTTGCCGCCGGTATTGTATGCCTCATCCTGCGATGGCTGCAGGTGCGTCTTTGGGGGGAAGTGGTGTTTTCCCTTAGCATCCATACAAAGCCGCTGTTTACCGTGCTGGAGTATCTGAAGGGTGTCACCACTCCTTTGGCCCTGATCGTGTTGGGCGGACAGTTTGTATTTTCTGCGGTAAAGGAATTGCGTAAAGAGATCATCGTGGCGACCTTGAGCAGAGTGCTGCTGGCGCCAATGATTGGCATCGGCGGCGCATTTGTCCTGAGCAGGCTGGGATGGCTGCATTGCGGCACAGCGCAGTACCCGGCCTTGGTTGCGCTGTTTGCTTCCCCTGTGTCCGTATCCAGCGCCATTATGGCCAGCCAAATGCGCAATGATGAGCAATTGGCCACCCAACTGGTGGTGTGGACCACCGTTGCATCCGGTATTACCGTATTTTTGATCTCCTGCGGCCTGATGGCTGCCGGATTGATTGCAGTTTAGGAGGAATCATTATGGAAAACCAAAAGATCATGGAAATTTTGCAGGATACCGCCTATATTCGCACCGGCGGCAGCCCGGAAGAACTGCGCTGCGCCAATTACTTGGCAGAGCGCTGCGCCGAACTGGGCCTGGAAGCCAAGCTGGAAAGCTTTTCTGTCCCCATGTCTGCGATCCGGGAAGCTAAGCTGGTGGTGGATGGCAAGGAAATTCCCTGCAAGGGCTATCTTTGCTCCGGTGATGCTGACCTGGAAGCGCCCCTGTATTATCTGACTTCCGGTGATGCCTATAGTCTGCGGCAGGCAAAGGGCAAGATCGTGCTGGCCGATGGCGGCATGGGCTACTGGCTGTATCACGATCTGTATGACAACGGCTGCCTGGGTTTTATTACATACGATGGCAATGTTCGTTTCCAGGATCGGGATATGGACCAAAAGGAACTGCGCAGCTATGTGCACCAGGGTAAGCGGATCCCCGGTGTCAATATCAATGCAAAAGACGCGGTGGAGTTGGTCAATGGCGGCGCAGCCACGGCGCATATTCTGCTGAAGCAGGAAGAATCGGAAGGCCAGTCCCATAATGTGATCCTGGATCTGCCCGGCGAGAGCGAGGATACCATCGTCTTTACCGCGCATTATGATTCCACATCCCTTTCCCAGGGCGCTTACGATAATATGTCCGGTTCCATCGGCCTGCTGGCTATCGCCGAGCATTTTGCAAAGAATCCCCACCGCTACAGCCTACGGTTTATTTGGTGCGGCAGCGAGGAGCGCGGCCTGCTGGGCGCTAAGGCCTATTGCACCGCCCACGAAGAAGAACTGAAAAATGTGGTGCTGAATATCAATCTGGATATGATCGGCTGCATTATGGGCAAATTCATTGCCTGTTGTACTTCCGAAGAAAAGCTGGTGCATTACCTGCAGTACATGGCCATGGAGCAGGGGAGACCGATCAAGGCCTACCAGGATGTGTATTCCTCCGATTCCACGCCCTTTGCCGATAAGGGCATTCCCGCCGTTTCCTTCGCGCGGCTGGCGCCTCCCAACACCGCTACCATCCATAACCGTTACGATACCTTGGATGTGATGAAGCCGGAGCATTTGCGGGAGGATGTGAACTTCATCCTGGCTTTTGCGGAACGCATGGCCAATGCGGCACATTGCCCGGTGGCCAAAGAAATGCCCCAAAACATGAAGGATAAGCTGGATATTTACCTGTTCCGAAAGAGAGATAAAAAGTAATTCAAAAGGAAAAGTCCCAGCCGATGGCTGGGACTTTCTGCTTATAACATATTGATCACATTTTGAATTCTGGCTCTGCTCTTTTCTTCGCCCAGCACCTGCATCACTGCGTGCAGATCCGGGGCGTTGGTCTTGCCGGTGACAGCCAGGCGGATCATGGTGGAGATATCTGCCACCGTGCCGGGGAAGGCGTCGGGATCGGCCTTGTAGGCTTTCATATCGGTGGTAAAGCCCATTTCCTCGGTGATGGCCTTTACCTTCTCGAACCACACGGAAGCATCGTCGGCGAAGTCATATACAAGCAGGAACTTCTCCAGCGCGGTTTTGACGGTGTCCTTGCTGAACTTCTCGTCAAAGACGGGAGCCTGCAGATATTCGTCATAGAAGAAGCCCATATATTCTTTAGCATCCTTCCAGACGGACAGATCCTTTCTGGGCTTTTTACCGCCGCGGCCGATGGCCAAAATGGCGGTGGCAAAGGCGGGATCCGCTGCCAGCTTCGCGCCAAATTCGGCATCGAATTCCAGCGCCCATTCGGTAAGCAGCTTGCAGACGGTTTCGGCATCCATCTTGGAAATGACATTCTTACTTACATCGGTCAGCTTGGCATAGTCAAACAGGCTGCCGGCAGGATTCAGCTTCTTGGGGCTGAACTTGAAGTCCTGGGGAGCGATGTCGGGGTTGGCGCGGCGCCAATCCTCGAAATTGGAGTTAAGGATGGTCATGATGTACTCATACACGGCCTCCACGGGGAAACCCTCGGCCTTGTAGAAGGTCAGGGCCAGTTCGGGATCCTTGCGCTTACTCAGCTTGCGCTTGGAGGTGCCGTCCATCTTCATCAGCGGTCCAATGTGGACATATTTGGGCAGCTTGAAGCCCAGCGCCTTGAACAGCTGGATGTGGAAGGGCAGGGTGGGCAGCCATTCATCACCCCGGACCACATGGGTGGTGCGCATCAGGTGATCGTCCACCGCATGGGCGAAGTGATAGGTGGGGATACCGTCGGATTTCAGCAGCACATGGTCAATGTCATTTTCGGTAATGGTCAGCTTTCCCTTTACCAAATCGTCAAATTTGAATTGGTTTTCAATGGATCCGGTGCTTCTGAACCGCAGCACCCAGGGATTTCCGGCCTGGATCTGCGCCTGGATATCTTCCATGGAACGGTCGCGCCACATGGCATATTTGCCATAGTAGCCGGTATTCTCCTTGTTGGCCTCCTGCTTTTCACGCATGGCGGCCAGTTCCTCTTCCGTGGCAAAGCAGGGGTAGGCCATGCCTTCGGATACCAGCTTCCTGGCATAAACATGATAGATGCTTGCTCTCTGGCGCTGACGGTAGGGGCCGTATGCACCGTTGTCACCGTCGATGGTGGCGCCCTCGTCAAAGCTGATACCGTAATGCTTCAAAGTCTCCAGCAGCACTTCCACAGCGCCGGGAACCTCCCGCTTGGCGTCGGTGTCCTCCACCCGCAAAAACAGAACGCCGCCGCTCTGGTGAGCCATACGCTCGGCGGTCAGACCCTGCACCAGATTGCCCAAATGCACAAAACCGGTGGGGGAGGGAGCCATTCGGGTCACCACGGCGCCTTCCGGCAACTGCCGCTGGGGGAACCGTTCTTCCAGGGATTCGGGGGTTTCGGTCACATCGGGGAACAGTAGTTGCGCCAATGCTTGATAATCCATAGTAAGTACCTCTTTTGTACAAAATTTTCTAGCGCATATTATAGCATATCCTGCAGCAGAAATCAATGATAAAGATAAAGAACGTGGGATGAGGTGCAGCCCCGAAGGGGCGTTAAGACGGCTTCCGCGCAGCCTACACCACATCAGTCACCTGCGGTGACAGCTTCGCCTCAAGGAGAAGCCAAGGGAAATGTCATCCCGAGCGCAGCCGAGGGATCCGTTCCCCAAGCCTTCCCCCGGAGGAGAAGGTGGCCGAGCGAAGGAACCATGGGCCACACCCAGTAAAAAAGCTGCCTTTACGGCAGCTTTTTTGCGCGTTCCATTCGATGCTTTTTTCCCTCGTTGATCATCCGCACGGAGGTGGATACCAGCAAAATGCCGGCGGCCATCAAACCGGCGATGGCAATGGTCTTAAGACCCCGGTCCGCAAAGGCGGCCATTTCGCCCTTGATGATATGGCTGATGGTGTAATACAGGCTGGAGCCTGGGATCAAACTGATGAGGCCCAGGATCAAATAACCGATGGCGGGGCATTTTCGGCGGCGGGCCATGATCTCGGCGTAGATCGCCGCAAAAATAGAGGCGATCAAAACCGCAGGCAGTTCCGCAGCGCCCAGCATAATGGATACGCAGTGTACGATCCAGGTGAGCACACCGCCGGCGGTGCAGAATACAATGCCAAAATTATGGATATTAAACAGGAAGCAGAATCCCAAGGCGCCGCACAGGCAGGCCAGGCACTCCACCAGCAGGGAGTGGTCCAGCATTGCCACGCTGACAGGCTGTCCCCAAAGATGGGATGCGATGAACCAGGCAACGCCGGTGCCGCAGGCAATGGCGATGGCGATCAGAAGCACCTGGATGATGCGGTTGACGCCGGAGTTGGTGTCGCCGAAAATAATATCCCGCATGGCGTTGGTAAACAGCAGACCGGGAATCAGCACCATCACCGTGCCGATGACTGCCGCATCAGGGTTTTGAATGATGCCCAGGGCGCCAAGACCGTAGGGGATCAGCGCCAAAGGTACGGCAGACAGCAGGGTTTGGAAGAAGGCGTTGGTTTTCAGCCGGTCCATAAACATCTGGAAAATACCGACCACGATGCCGGCAAGACCACCTGCTAAACCGTCCATCAGGTTGCCGCCGAAGAACACACTGAAGCCGCCTGCCGCCAGGAAGTAACCCAGCAGGATCACAGCCCAGTGGTGCTGATTGCGGCTGCGCCGGGTCTGTTCCAGCAGTACCATCGCTTCTTCGGGATCCGGCTTTTCTGCGCAGATCCGGCGGCTGAGGGCGGTGAACAGCGCCACGCCGTCCAAATCGTTGCCGTGGAAGCCGATACGGCGCATATAAGTAAGGGGGTGGCCTTCGGGGCTGGTGATGCTGACAATGAGACAGTTGGGGATAGCAAAAACCTCGGATTCCACTTCATAGGCGGTGAGGATGCGGGTGATGCTTTCCTCCACCCGGTAGGTCTCCGCGCCGCACTTGCTCAGCTCGTAGCCCAGATCTGTGGCAAAATCAAGAAGTCTATAGTAATCCATAGGATATCTCCTCGAAAAGGTGATTTAACCAAACCAGTATAGCACGGCATTGGATAAATGCAAGCCTTATTTTTCGGTCATAAGAAAAATTTGTAATGGATACCCCGGCGGAGCTTTCTCCAGCGGGAAGCAGACAGCCGCCAAACCGCGATGCGCCGGTTGGCGAACACCCAGCCGTTGCTAATTTTTAGGATAATTTTACTTGTAATTCGCAAGAGTGTGTGTTACAATAAAACAAACGAAGTTCATAAAAACACAAAAGGAGGGCTCGTTATGTGGATGATTCGCTATATGCGGCGGGGCAGAGGAGCCGCTATGCTCTTCCGCAGGTAATGCTCCGCCAACCGCGGAGCGAAAATGATAGAAGTTAAATATGTTTTGCTGCGAAAGGAGAATTATTATGAAGAAGATACAAGCTTTGCTGGTTATGCTCGCTTGTCTGATTCTGCTTGCATCCTGCGGAGAACAATCTCCCTCCCTGTCGCTGCCAACTGCTTCAAGCACATCTCCTTCGATATCGCCTTCCTCCACGGCAAAACCTGTTGGGCCTTGCGCAGATGGCCACAGCTTCACCGATGATTCCGATGTATGCGCGCGCTGCGGCGCCAACTATTATGCGGAAACCTTGGAATTTACATTGACCGATACCCGTAATGCGTATGCCTTGAGCGGCCCGGGAAGCTGCGAACGCACTGTGATCAAGGTGCCGGATACCTATAACGGCCGCCCGGTTACCGCTGTGGCATCCTTTGCGTTTTTTGGAAAAGAAAAAGGAGAACAGGCGCAGCGCATTACAGAAGTGGTCTTACCCGATACCATCACAACAATTGGAAAGTATGCCTTTCGGCAGTGCAGGGCATTGGAAAAAATCAATCTGCCGCAGTCACTGACGGAAATTCAGGAATACGCCTTTGCGGAATGTGAAGCGCTGAAAAGTGTGGAAATCCCGGAAAAAGTGACGGTGCTCGAGCGAGGTATTTTTGCTAACTGCCGATCACTGGAGACGGTTACCATGACCTGGCGAGTGTCTGTAATCGGAATAGAAGCATTTGCCGGATGTGTCAATCTGCCGGAGATCGCGATTCCTGAAACCGTGACCAGCATTGGGGACAGGGCATTTGGCAACTGTGAAAAAATCGCAGAGTTTCATTTGCCGGAAGGACTGCAGGCGTTGGGCAAGGAAGCGTTCGGTGGGTGTGTGTCCCTGGAAACGATTTGCATTCCTGCGGGCATCGTGTCTGTTGATGAATTGTTTGCCGGATGCACATCCCTGAAAACGGTTACCTTTGCCGGACCGGTGGAAGAGATCGGGAATGGCACTTTTAGGAATTGTACCAGCTTGACAGAGATTGTTTTGCCTGACACAGTAACATCCATTGGGCACCGGGCGTTTATCCGATGCACCTCGTTGCGCAGCGTAGTGTTACCCAAGGATGTTGAAACCTGGGGGATGGACATCTTCAAGGATTGTAGCGCGCTGGAATATACAATATACGAAAACGGAAAGTATCTGCCAAACGCGGACAGTGAATATGCATATTTTATGGACATGGTGGATCCTACTCAAAAGGAATTAACGCTCCATGAGGATACCGTGGGTTGCGGGTATCAAGCCTTTGAAGGTTCCCAGCTTCAAACGCTTAGAATCGGGAAAAGCCTTCAATCCATCGTCCGCTCGAACTTTAAAAATCTCTCGATGCTGGAAACGA
>SVLC01000011.1 GCA_015068155.1 Oscillospiraceae bacterium
CGTGGTGCGTTCGGTGGGAACGATCTCATCGCCAATATGGTTTTCCATGGTACCCACCAGACCCACCTTTGCGCCGCGGGTCTGCTGCAGCACCTGCTTTAACAGCCAGGTAGTGGATGTTTTGCCGTTGGTGCCGGTTACGCCGATCATCGTCATGCTTTCGGCAGGGCGGCCGTAGAAATTGGTGCCCAACAGTGCCAAAGCCAGCCGATCCGATGTTACCAGCACATATGCAATGTCCTGCGCAGGCTTTTTGGCGGTAACCACCACCGCAGCGCCCTTTTCCATCGCCATGGGAATAAACCGGTTGCCATCGCTGCTAAAGCCGGACACGGCCACAAAAAGGCTGCCGGGGATGACCTGTCTGGAATCGCTGATCACAGCGGAAATTTCCGTCTGCGGATCGGCATGAAGTTCCAAAATATCCATATTTTCAAGCAACTGTGCAAGTTTCATAATTCCGTCTCCTTTGTATTTGAATCAATCCCGGGCTTGGGTATCGGTAAATGTCAGCTTGATGGTGGTGCCCACCGCCACCTCCGTTCCGGGCGGAATACTCTGCCCGGTGACGACCACATTGGGGGTGATATCCGGATTGCCGGTGGCGAGAATATACAGACCCAAAAGGCCTGCGGTGTCACTGGCCTGCTGACGGGTCATTTTGGAAAAATCCGGGACTGTCACCGTGTTTTTTTCGACTTGCGAGCCCATATACACCAACACCTGACTTCCTGCAGGCAATGTCTGGTCAGCGGCGGGGATCTGTCCGGTAACGGTTTGGCCGCTGCCAACAATCATACAGGTCAAACCCTTTTCTTTTAACCGTTTTTCCGCTTCTTTGGCGCTGAGATCCGTAAGATCCGGCATTTGCACCTGCCCGTCATCATTTTGTTTTTCCACACCCAGGTAGGGCAAAATATCAGAAAACACTGCGCCAACCGTGGGCGCAGCCATGACGCCGCCGGAAATATACAGCCCGGTATCCCGCGAAGGCGTATCCAGGGCCACCAATACAATATACTGCGGATCATCCATGGGCGCAACCCCCACAAATGATACGATTTTATCCAATGTAGGTTTCCCATTTTCGTCTAAAACATCAATTTTCTCGCTGGTTCCCGTTTTTCCGCCAATGCTGTAGCCGGCAACGGCGGCATTTTTAGCCGTTCCCTCCGTAACCACCGACTCCAACAGCGTCCGCATGATGGCGGAGGTTTCCTCGGAGATCACCTGTCGGATCACCGTAGACTCCTGCTTCAAAACCGTATTGCCATTGGCATCCAGCACTTCGCTCACCAAATACGGCTCCATCAAATAGCCGCCGTTGACCACGCAGGCGATGGCCCGCGCCAACTGCAGGGGCGTCAGTTTGAAAGTTTGTCCGAAAGAAGCGGAGGTCAGCGAGGCCGTACCCCATTTGGCTGTATCCACGATCAGGGAACGATCAAAAAACACACCTTTTGCTTCGCCTGCCAGGTCGATGCCGGTTTTTTCCAGGACCCCGAAGTTCTTTATGTATTCGTAAAAGGTTTCGCCGCCCATGTCCAGCGCAATATGGGCAAAGGCAATATTGCAGGAATTTTGGATGGCCTGGGCCGTTGTTTCCGAGCCATGTCCGGCGGAGCGCCAGCAATGCAGCAACTGCGACCGCCCAGGGATCTGTTCCGCGCCCCGGCAATAAAAAGTATTGTTCAGCGTAATGGCGCCGCTGTCCAAAGCCGCCGCCATAGTGAGGACCTTAAATGTAGATCCCGGCTCATAGCCATCTGACAGCACCCGATTTCGCCATTGTTTCAGTTGGGCATTCTGCAGCGCATTCCGGTAAGCAGTATATGCCTTGTCATATTGGATGCTGCCCTTCGGCAAAGCCAGATAGCTCTGCCGCAGTTGTTCCACGGTCCAGGCAGTTTCTTCGTCATAGATCTCCAGATACTGATTAGGGTCGTAGCTGCCCAGTGTGGCCATAGCCAGGATTTCCCCGGTCTTTGCATCCATCACCAGGCCAAAGGCCCCGTTCTGTACATCATATTTGGAAATAGCCTCTTCCATCCGCTTTTCCAAACATTGCTGCACCGTTATATCCAATGTAAGCACCACGTCACAGCCCGGGGTACCTTCTACAAAATATTCGTAGGAAAAGGGCATATCCATGTCGTTATTGCCCTTGGAAGTGACTACTTTGCCAACGGTTCCCTCCAAAAAGCGGTTATATGACGCCTCAATGCCCTCTGAACCGGCGCCGGAGGCATTGGTAAAGCCGATCACCTGCGCCGCCAGGGACCCATAAGGATAATACCGTTTGGTGCTGGGCTCCAAATGGATGCCGACCACATCCTGTTGCTGAATGTAAGCGCGGATCCTTTCCGCTACTGCCGGTTCCACATTGGCGGCGATCTGCTGATAACGCATGGACCGGTCTGCCGCCTTTTTTTCGATGGTTCCCGCATCCATATCCAAAATCTGCGCCAAGGCCTGGGATACCGCAGATATGTCCTCCCCCGCCTGTTTCAGCTCATTCGGCGCCAGATACACATTTTCCACGCTGCTGCCGCAGGCCAGGATATTCATATTGGTATCGTAGATCACGCCCCGGTTTGCCGCCACGGGTGTGGTGCGGCTTTGATTTCGGCTGGCCAGGCCTGCATAATAATCATACTGTACCACCATCAGCTGATACAGTCGAAGGGCCCCGGGCAAAAATGCCAGCAGGCCTAAAACAGCCATCACCGCCAGGATCCGATGGTGTTGTCCGCTGTCATAGCGTACTCTTTCGTACCGCTGTTTTTTCCGTCGTGCCTTTGCCATAGGTCACCGGCCTTTCCATGGGATATAAGGCCACAAAATGGGCAGCAAGGGAATCCCTTACTGCCCATGCAGTGCCTATCCTAATCTTATTGGCCGGGACTTACCGTTTATGCAAAAAGTCCTGCTAAAAATGTGCTTACAGATTCCCAGAATGTCATCTGCTGCTGTTCGGGCTGCGGAAGCTGCACATCGATCTGGATCTGCGGCGCCTGCTCCGCAGGCACCATGCCGTTGGCATCGGCAAAATCCCGGATCTCATCCAGATCATAACCCTCCCGGTAGATCTGCTCCAGCTGGGCCTTTTCCAGTTCCAGGGCGGTAACATAGTCGCTCATCTGCCGATTCTGTTCCTGCGCCACGGCATACTGCACAAAACCGGAGACCATGCTGATCAGCAGCACCATAGCTACCAGCAGACCAAAGATGGCCACCGGATCAATGGCAACAACAATGCGCTTAGCCTTCCGGCTGCGAGGCTGAGGCGCTGCGGGGGTCTTATATACCGGCCGCTCCAGCTTCCGGGCCGCGCTGCCATCCACATAGCAAATGGGTACATATTGGATATCGGGCTGCAATGCCATGGTGCTCACTCCTTTTCTCTCTAAATAACTGTTAAAACAATATCGTTTATATTTTTTCACACACCCGTAGTTTCGCGCTTCTTGCCCGGGGATTTCTCTGCAGTTCCTCGTCGCCGGAAACAATAGGCTTGCGGGTTATAGGCTTTACTTTGGGTTTGTTTCCACAGACGCAGACCGGGAAATTAGGCGGGCAGGTGCAGCCCTTGGCCGCGTCTGCCATGCCGATCTTCACGATCCGGTCTTCCAGGGAATGGAAGGTAATGATGGCCAATCTGCCACCGGGGTTCAAACAATCCACAGCGTCCCGCATCACCTTCTCCACACTGCCCAGTTCATCGTTCACCGCAATGCGGATGGCCTGAAAGCTGCGCTTGGCCGGATGCTGCTTTTCCCGCAGAGCTGCGGGGGGCATGGCGGAACGGATGATGTCCACCAGTTCCAGGGTGGTCTCGACAGGCTTCACTTCCCGCTTGCGGCAGATGGCTGCGGCAATTTGGGGCGCGTAGCGTTCTTCGCCGTAGTTGTAGAGGATCCGTTTTAGTTCTTCCTGGGGCCAGGTATTGACCACCGTATAGGCTGACAGCGCATCCTGGCTGTTCATCCGCATATCCAGGGGCGCATCTGCCATATAGGAGAAGCCGCGCTGGGCATCATCCAATTGGGGAGAAGATACGCCCAGGTCCAGCAAGATGCCGTCTACGCCTGAAATATCCAGATCATGCAAAACCTGCTTGATCTCACAGAAGTTGGAATGGACCAATGTCACACGGTCTTTGTAAGGCGCCAGCCGCTCCCCTGCCGCCTTTAATGCAACGGGGTCACGGTCGATACCGATGAGCCGGCCGGTGGTCAGCCGGGCCGCAATACGGCTGGAGTGGCCCGCGCCACCCAGGGTGCCGTCCACATAGATGCCGTCAGGCTTGATGGCAAGCCCCTCCAGACATTCTTCCAGCAAAACCGATACATGATAAAACTCGCTCATAGACCAATCGCCTCCAGAGCTGCCAGCAGCTTTTCGGGGGACATATTCTCAGCTTCGTAAGCCTCATACTCTGCCACATCCCAGATCTCCGCCTGGCCGGCGCAGCCAACGATCACCACATCCCGTTCGATACCGGCGTAGTTCATCAGGTTCTGCGTCAGAGAGAATCGGAACTGCTTGTCGGGGTTGCACTCGATGGCGTTGTTAAAGAGCATGTTGGGGCCCTTTGCCCGCTGGGATTGGGGCAAGGCGTTGTAGTTTTCGGTGAGGCGCTGCCATGCCGCAGCGGGATAAATGGTGAGGCATCTGTGGCCGCCGGTGCTGCCCAGGGTGACGAAAAAGGCTTCGCCCAACTCTTCACGCAGCTTCGCAGGCGCGAACAGACGATTCTTATCATCCAATTTTGCGGGATATTTACCGATCATGCAGCCTCACCTCCTCCACTTTACTCCACTTTTTATCCATTTTGCTCCACGTAACCCCAGTATAACAGCCTTCTCTACAAAAATCAACCTTTTTTGCAAAAAAATCCAAATTTTTTCTCAAAAAACGGAGAATTCCGTATTTTTGAACAGATGTTCAAAAATACGGAATCCAAACACATATCACTGGACCAGTGTTACCCGTTCCCGCTCCAGTACTGCCTGCACTCTGCCAGGCTTTTTCGCGCAGCACAGCAGCAATGCGGCCAGGGGCGCTTCCAATTCTTCCTGCACCAGCCGCCGCATCTGCCGGGCCCCTTCTTTCCCCGCGCAGCGGGCCGCCAGCCCAGCGGCCAGTTCCGGCGAAATCTCCAGGCGGATCCCCGCATTTTCCGCGCGGCGGCGCAGTTGAGAAAGATACTTTTCGGCGATCTGTGTCATGGCATCCGGTGTCAGCGGCGCAAAATGGACAACGCGATCCAATCTTCCTAAAAACTCCGGAGAGAAATGCTGCTTCAGCGCCGCCTGGGTTTGCCCTGCCTTACCTGTCGGGCAGAAGCCTAAGCCATCGCTCCGCAGGTCGCCGCCGATATTGGAAGTCATAACAATGATAGCATTTTTCATGCTCACCCGGCGACCGTTGGCATCGGTCAATTCACCCTCCTCCATGATCTGCAGCAGGATGTTGCTTACATCCCGGTGGGCCTTTTCCAGTTCATCAAACAGCACCAGGCAATAGGGTCGGCGGCGCACTGCTTCTGTCAGTTTTCCGCCTTCTTCATACCCCACATATCCGGGCGGCGCGCCGATCAGCCGGGATACCGACTGTTTTTCCATGTATTCCGACATATCCAAGCGGATCATGGCATCCTTGCTGCCGTAAAGCTCCTCCGCCAATGCGCGGCACATTTCCGTCTTGCCTACGCCGGTAGGTCCGGCAAACAGCATACAGCTCACCGGACGGTCTCCGTCCCGGATGGCGCTGAGGCCCCGCCGCACCGTCTCAGATACAGCCTGCACCGCCGCCGGCTGACCCATAACGCGCCGGGAAAGCAATGTTGCCAGCTGCAGCAATCTCTCCCGTTCATTGGCCGTCAGGCGCCCCACCGGAATACCGGTACGGGCAGATACTGCCCAGGCGATATCCGCCCCTGTCACCGATCGTCCGCGTTTATACTCGCCGGTTTGGCCGGCCAACTGCATCTGATCCCGCAGCTGCGCCGCATTTTCAAAACGGTTTTCCCGCACCGCTTCGTGCAATGCCTGCTCCAGTTCCCGTTGGGAAATGCTGTGGCTGCGGTGCATCTGCTCCATTCTGGCCCGGGCCGCGCCTTCATCCAGTAAATCGATGGCTTTATCCGGCAGATAAAGATCCGGTAAATACCGCACCGACAGCCGCACGGCTTCTTTCAGCGCATCTTCCGTAATGCGGATATGGTGATGCTCCTCCAATCCGGGCCGCAGAGCCCTGAGGATCGCCAGTGTCCCCTCTTGGGAAGGCTGCTCCACCATCACCGGTCGGAAACGCCGATCCAGCGCCGGATCTTTTTCAATATATTTGCGATACTCCGTCAGCGTGGTGGCTCCCAGCATCTGCAATTGTCCACGGCCCAGCGCAGGCTTAAAAATATTGGCCGCGTCAATGGCGCCTTCAGCAGCGCCGGCTCCCACAATGGTATGCATCTCATCTACAAACAGGATCACATCCCCGCTGCGGCGGATCTCCGCCAACACATCCCGCAAACGCTCTTCGAATTCTCCCCGGTATTTGGTTCCCGCCACCAGATTGGCCATATTCAGACTCACCAGTCGCTTATTGCGCAGCTGAGGCGGCACGTTTCCCATGGCCATCCGCTGCGCCAGCCCTTCGGCAATGGCCGTTTTGCCCACGCCGGGTTCCCCGATGAGAGCAGGATTGTTCTTATTCTTCCGGCTCAGGATCCCGATCACCATATCGATCTCCCGTTCTCTGCCGATAACCGGATCCATATCCGCAGCCTTGGCTATGAGATCTTCGCTGAATTGCTCCAACAGCTTCGTAGTACATACCTCCCTTTTTTCCTTTTCGCCTGGGTGGTCCAGCCGTATGCGGAAATCCACCGCCAGGGTAAACAGTTCTTCCATATCCACCCCGCATAGCTGCAATAGCTGCCAGGCACTGGTGCCCTCCAGGCGGGTCAAAGCCAGCAAAATATGGTCGGCAGCAATTTCCCTGCAGCCGCTATGACGGGCCTCCCAACCGGCGCCTTGAAAGATTTTTCGCGCCGAAGCCGTAAAGCTTTGATGCAGCGGCAGACCCTCCTGTCCCAAACCGTAGTTCAAAATCGTCAGATCCTGCAGCAGCTGCCGTTCCAATCCAAAGCCGCGCAGCAATTGACCGGCCCATCCGCCGTCGGAAATCAGCGCCAGCAGCAGGTGCGCCGTACCTATGAATCCGTGTCCCAGCAGACGGGCTTCCCTGGCCGCCCCGCGAATCACACCAACGCCATCAGCCGCGTATCGCATCCTATCCCCCCATTCCAGGGAATTCTCCCCTGCTTATGAAAAAAATATACGGAATTTTTTCAAAATAAGAATTGCATTTTTAGAAATTCGTGCTATTATGATGGTAACGGTCACCCTTGGTGATACAAAAACATATGGAGGAACATATCATGGCATACAGAATTACTGACGCTTGCGTTAAGTGCGGCTCCTGCGCTGACAACTGCCCCGTTGAGGCTATCTCCGAGGGCGACGAGATGTACGTCATCGACGCCGACACCTGCGTTAGCTGCGGCGCCTGCTGCGACAACTGCCCCACCGAAGCCATCGTTGAGGAGTAATTTCAAAAACCGCGGTTGGCCTGTGCATCCGGTTGGATGCACAGGCTAATTTTCTATGGAGCGACTATGGATCATTTACACAACGGCTTTACCTTGGAAGCGCCGGACGGCTGCTTTCCGCTTAGCACCGATTCCATGGTGCTGAGTCACTTCACCCGACTGCCCAAAAACGCCCGGGTGCTGGATCTGGGTTCCGGCTGCGGCACTTTGGGGTTGCTGCTTTGCGCCAAAGACGCGGGCTGCTCCGTTACCGGCATAGAGCTGACCCAGGCGGGCCATGGCGCCGCCGAAGATAACATCTGCCGAAACGGACTGCAGGACCGTATGAACAGTATATGCGCCGACTTTCGCAGTGTGACCCTGCCCGGCGGCAGCTTTGATATCTGCATTTCCAATCCGCCTTATTTTGCCGGCGGCCCCGCCAGCAAGGAAATCCCCTTGGCCCGACGGGAGGATCACTGTTCCCCCACAGAATTATTTGCCGTTGCCGCAAATGCGCTGAAATTCGGCGGCGATTTCTTTCTGGTGCACAAGCCGGAACGGTTAGCAGAGCTGATCGCCTGCGGCGCAAAATGCAATTTGGAAGCCAAGCGGCTGCTGCTGGTGCGTCATAAGCCCGGCAGCCAGGTCAATTTGATCCTCCTGCAATTCCGCAAGGGAGGCAAGCCGGGCCTGGTCCTGGAAGAAACAGCTCTGTTTGACGCAGGAAATAACCCCACCGACTTTTATAAAGCGGTGTATCACATATAAAAATGCAGAGGCGGATATGATCCGCCTAAAATGGCGGCTGATCGCCGCTACATTCTCATGATCTTACTGTCAGGAGGACTCCCCATGGCTGGTATGTTATATCTGGTTCCTACGCCCATCGGTAATCTGGGCGACATATCCGACCGCGCTCGCAAAACTTTAGAAGAGGCAGATTTTATTGCCGCCGAAGATACCCGGGTATCGCTGAAGCTCTTGAACCATTTAGGCATTAAAAAAAGCCTCATCAGCTACTTTGAGCATAACAAGGCTTTCAAAGGCAATATCATTTTGGAACGGATCCTGGCCGGCGAAACCTGCGCATTGGTGTCCGATGCCGGCTCCCCCGCCATTTCCGACCCCGGCGAGGATCTGGTAAAGCTGTGCCACGAAAACGGCGTAACGGTATGCGCCATTCCCGGCCCCTGCGCCGTCATCACGGCGCTGAGCATTTCCGGTCAGGCAACGGGCAGATTCTGCTTTGAAGGTTTCCTTTCCACCGCCAAAAAGAGCCGCAAGGCCCATTTGGAGGACCTGAAGGACGAGCGCCGCACTATGATCTTTTACGAAGCGCCCCACAAACTGGTGGCGACATTGGAGGATATGGCGGAAGCCTTCGGTGAGGACAGACCCATCAGTCTTTGCCGGGAGCTGACCAAGCTCCACGAGGAAGTGGTACGCACCACCCTGGGCGAAGCCATCGCCAAGTACACGGAGAATCCTCCCAAGGGTGAATTCGTGCTGGTGCTGGCCGGCGCGCCGGAAAAGGAGGAAACCGTTCCCACGGAAGCGGATGCCGCCACCCGGGTCAGGCAGCTGATGGAAGAGGGTCTGAGCCGCAAGGATGCGGTAAAGCAAACGGCGAAGGAACTGAATTTGCCAAAGAATGTGGTGTATGACGCCGCGCTGAATATGGAAGAATAAGCATCGCCCCGCAGATCCTGCGGGGCGTTTTTCTTTCGATCAACCAAGTCCATGTCCTTGCTGGCATTCCGTATGCCGCTCGTAAATCGTATGCAAATATCCGTAATTGAAATCGCCAGCTTCGCACAGATCCCGGAGCAAATAGAACTGACCGTCTTTATGCGCATACAAAGACATATTGCTGGCATGGGTGAAGGTTATTCCTCCAATGGTTTCGGTGCCAATCACCGCAAGGTTTCCGCTGATAAACAGAATATCATATCCCTTATAGGTGCCATAATAGTGGACACCGCCGCAGGGTCCGCCCTTTTCTTCTCCCTGACACCACTGGGGCAAACTATAGCCCATTTCTCTCAGCCAAGCAGCCTCGATCTGCTGTTTTTCCGCATCAGACAATGCTTCCACAAAAGAAAAATAAGCTTTCACTTCTGCTATGACTTCCTCAGAAAGTGTTACCGCATCATAACCATATCCTTCGGCAGTTTGATACATCCGTGCCATGATTGGCGAGCTATAACACAGATAGTAGCGCACATCCACATACTCCGCATTGGGATTCGCAAAAAAGTCGCCGTCTCCCCGGTTGTAATGCCGGATCGTGAAGTCAAACTGAATTGGCAGGTTGTATACCTCTGATTCCGCAAAGTCCGCTTCCTTTGCTACACGGATCAGCAGATCACACTCCGACGGATCCAGGTATTTACCATCCAGCTCCGTGTTATACCGTGACCGATACCAAACCGAGATCAGCTTATCTTGTTTCTGCTCGTCAGGTGAACAGGACGATCCGGAAGTAGGATTCTCGATAACCCCGTCGACAGCACATGCGCAAAGCGTAAATGCCAACAACACCACCATGAAAAACCAATAGAATTTCTTCATTTTTCTTCCCTCCTGTTTTGCCGTATATTTTCTATTTGCTCCATTGGGCACGGATCCAATCGTTGATCCGCTGCATATCACCCAAATAAACGGAAACGATAAAGCCCAGCAGCATGACGATCACAGAAAGCACCGAAGCACCATCCCACCTCAACGCGCACTGCGCCGTCAGCATATTGGGGATCATGGACAAAAAGATGCCGAAAATAATACTGTATGTTGCCGTGTAATACCGCTTAAACAGCCAGCTCATGCCAAAAGAGATGGCGATCGCCCCTGCTGCCAGTCCCAAGGCCATGGGCAAGAGGATTTGCATATCTACAGCAGCCAGCGCGCCGACATACATTTCATAAAGGCCAAACGTAGACAAAAACACCGCCGGATCCACACCGGGAATAATGGCCGTGGCCGCCACCGCCACACCCAGCAAAACCGCGTGGACCAAGGTCGGCTCCGTAACCGGCGCAATGATATGGGGATTGGCCGCAAAAAACCACAAGCCCAACGCCGCAGTCAATAGGATCGTCACCATATATTTCCAGGAAATGCCTTCTTTTTTTCACTTCCTGCCAGATCATCGGCAAGGTTCCCAATATCAGACCCAGAAAGCAAAAACGCGTGGGCATTTCATACTGCGCCAAAAGAAAATCGATGAGCTTGCTGAAAAGCAAAACGCCCAGGATCATACCTGCCACCAGCGGCAGCAAAAAACGGACATTTTTCCAAAAGTTCCGAAACAGGTTACCCAGGCTGTCCAGCGTTTTGCGATAAAGTCCAAAAATAATCAGCAACACACTGCCGCTAAGCCCCGGGGCAATACCGCCGAATCCCACAACGATACCTTTCCAAAACCGATCCATACCGCCCCGTCACCTCCCAGGCCACAGATAATTCTAAACTAAGCTATTTTGGCTCTTTTCCCTCGCCGAAAATGCGGATCATTTCCCGGGTCAGGCTGATGCCGTCATCCTTGGCAGGAAGGTCATTGCGGTCAAACCATTCCGCAGAGGCCAGTTCATTTTCATCCAGGCGGACGGTATCGTCGCCGTCCAGATCACAGAAATAGCCGATGGAGAGATTTCCCGCCACGCCCCAGGGCTGACTCTTATAATAGCGGACATTCTTGACCCTCAGGCCCACTTCTTCCATCACTTCCCGGGCCACCGCCTCCTCGGCGGTCTCACCGATCTCGATGAAGCCGGCCAGCAAACCGTAGCGCTTATACTCCCGGCCGGCATAGGTGCTGAGCATCAGCTTGTCGCCGTGGGTCAGGCCGATGATCACCGCCGGGGCGATCCGGGGGAAGATCATATTACCGCAGGACGGGCAGCGCATCATACGCTCCTTGCCGTCGTGAACAGTTTTTTCGCCGCAGGCGCCGCAGAAACGGTTGACCCGGTACCACTGGTACAGATGCCAGGCGGTCATCATGGCAAAGCAAACATTCTTGGAGATCACCTGCCGCAAAACTGTGGCATTCTCGTATGTAAAATAGGCATCCGGACAATCACCGGCCTTGCCCATAAACAGGAAATAGTGTTTTTCCTGCATCGTAAAGGCATAGCGGGTAGGCTCTTCAAACCAGGTCTGCCAATCGCCGCACCAATGCTTCACCTGCCCCCATGTGGGCAGGGTCAGGGTGTCATCGGCATCCCGGTGCAGCAGGGTATCCTTGCCGCGGATGCAGACGATCACCGCATCATCCGTCGGCTGTTCATAGTGATATTGATTGTCAAGATAACCGAAATCCAGGTCCTGCAGCATACTATTTCCTCGCTTTTTCTCTTTATTATAACACAATTATAACACGGAAACATAGGAAGTCAAGTTTGCCAAACGCCGCGCATAGGCTTGCCCCAGGAGGAATGCCTATGCTGATGAGTTATATTTTTGCCGGAATGGTATTGCTTTCCATTATCTTTGCGGTCATTACCGGTCAAGGGGCAGCGCTGGCGGCGGCAGTGCCGCAAGGGGCGCAAGCCGGTATCACTTTGGCCATTTCCATGGCCGGGTCTATCTGTCTTTGGAGCGGCGCAGGGCGGCTGATGGAAAAAGCCGGCTTCACCGATCGGCTGGCAAAGCTGCTTTCCCCCCTGCTGGGGCGGTTGTTTCCCGGAACAAAGACGGATAAAGCCCTGGCGCGGGATCTCAGCGGCAATATCTGCGCCAATTTCTTGGGTCTGGGGAACGCCGCAACGCCCATGGGCATCCGTGCCACCCAACGGATGATCGACCCGCAGCAGCCCACATTGGCTACCGATCAGATGTGCCGCCTGATCGTGTTAAACACAGCCTCCATACAGCTGATTCCATCCACCGTAGCCGCCCTGCGGGCCAGCATGGGCTGCCCGACCCCTTTTGACATTTTACCTGCGGTATGGGTCACCAGTTTTTGCTCTGCCGGTTTGGGATTACTGGCTGCGTATTTCTTCGGGAGGTTGGCGAAGCATGGTTGATTATTTGGTGCCGCTGCTGCTGTTTGCCGCCTGCGCGGCAGCGCTGCATAAAAAGGAAAACGCTTACGATATCATGCTGGGCGGCGCAGCGGAGGGACTGCATCTGCTGCGCTCCATTCTGCCCGCTTTGGTCTTACTGCTGACCGCCGTTTCCATGCTGCGGCAAAGCGGCGCCGTAGAAGCCATAAGCCGCTTTTTATCCCCCTTGTTTTCCTTTTGGGGTATCCCTCCGGAAACCGCCATACTGTTACTGATCCGCCCCATCTCCGGCAGCGCAGCTTTGGCCGTTGGCGCGGATCTGATGGCGGAATATGGGGTGGATTCCACCATTGGTCGGACCGTTGCCATAATGTTAGGCTCAACAGAAACCACGTTCTACACCATATCCGTTTATTTTGCGGCGGCGGGCATCCAAAAAACCCGATACTGCATTCCAGCTGCGCTGATAGCTGATATGACCGGCTTCGTGCTCTCTGCCCTAACTGCAAGATTCCTTGTATAAAGCCACCGTTTTTACAGATGTTAGCCTTGTAATTTTTCGAAAATGTGATAAAATGATCTGTGTATTTTTCCCGGTAAATTACAGATAGAAAGGAAGCAATACCATGTTTGAAAAAATCTTTAAGCTATCCCAAAACGGGACTACTGTAAAGACCGAAATCATGGCCGGTTTGACTACCTTCATGACCATGGCCTACATCATTGCTTTGAATCCCAATTTGCTGACCAATTTTGGTCAGGAAGGCACCGCACTGTGGAACGGCGTGTTTCTTGCAACCTGTATCGCCTCCTCGATTGGTATGTTCTGCATGGCATTTCTTGCCAACAAACCTTTCTGCCTGGCACCGGGTATGGGATTGAACAGTTTCTTTGCAGTAGTTGTGGGTAATATCGTCGGCATTACCGGCATGAGTTATCTGGCATCTTTCCAGGCTGCCTTAATTGTGATTTTGATCGAAGGTCTGCTTTTCGTCATTCTTTCCATTTTCAATGTGCGGGAAAAGATCGTCGAATCCATTCCTTTGGGAATCCGGCTGGGCATTTCTCCCGCCATCGGCCTTATGCTGATGAATATCGGTTTAGGCTCCAATGTGGGTATTTATTCCGAAAGCGGCGGACCTTTCTATGTATTGCGGGATTTCTTCGGCGCATTGACGCCCAGTGTTGCGCAGAACGCCATGGGCAGCGCCTATGGGCAGATGATTCTGACCGTTGTTACCATGTTTATCGGCTTGTTTATTATCGTCGCGCTGGCCAAACGCGGCATCAACGGCGCTGTGCTGTTCGGTATGCTGGGCGCATCCATCATCTATTGGGCAGGATCTTTTATTTTCCTGAACACCAATCCCTTCGCTTCCTTGGCCGACGCGTCTTTCCTGCCTCCCTTCCAGGACATGGCGCAAACCACACTGTTTAAGCTGAATTTCCAGGGATTCCTGGATATCGGTTGGTTCACTGTTATCACGCTGACCGTTACCTTCTGTATCATTGACATGTTTGACACCATTGGCACTTTGGTCGGAACCGCTTCCCGGGCAAACATGGTGGACGATCAGGGGAACATGCCCAAGATGAAGCAAGCGCTTTTATCCGATGCCATCGCCACGGTCACCGGCGCCTGCACCGGCACTTCCACCGTTACCACATTCGTAGAATCCGCTGCCGGCGTAGAGGCCGGCGGACGCACCGGTCTGACCGCTCTGACCTGCGGATTGCTGTTCCTGGCTTGTATCTTCCTCGCCCCCATCGCTGCCATCATCCCCCCTGCCGCCACCTCCGCCGCGCTGATCTATGTAGGTGTTTTGATGCTGCAGGGACTGAAAAATATCAATTTCGGCGACATGGACCAAATGGTTCCTGTGTGTCTGATGCTGATCGCCATGCCTGTATCCGGCTCCATTGGCCACGGCATCGGCCTTGGTATAATTGCTTATACCATGATCAAGGTCTTTACCGGAAAGTTTAAGGATGTGTCCATTCTCACCTATATCATCTCCGCCCTGTTCCTGGTCAAGTTCTTCCTGGTGGTATAATCTTCCCGTCTATGTCAAAAGGCGACACCCATTTTCTGGGGTGTCGCCTTTTTGTAATGCATATCGGGTATTATTGCAGTTCTCTTTTAATATCCTTGGCGATGCGGTACACATCCTCCATGGTAGAGATCGCCGAAATCTGCGTCTTATAATAGCTGCTGTGGGCTACGCCCTTTAAGTACCATGCAAAGTGTTTTCGGGCCTCCAGGCAGGCGATCTTTTCGCCCTTGTCCTGATACGCCAGCTCAAACTGCCGCACTGCCACATCCACCCGCTGCGAAAGCGCGGGCCGCTGCGGGATCTGGCTGCCCTCCATAGCCGCCTTTACCTCCGCAAAAATCCACGGGTCACCGAAAGCGGCCCGGCCGATCATAAGCCCGTCAGCGCCGGTCCATTTCAGACAGCGCAGCGCCGATTCTGCCCCTGTGATATCCCCGTTGGCGATCACCGGCACAGAAAGCTGCTGTTTGACCTTGCGGATATAATCCCAGTCCGCCGTACCGGCGTAGAGCTGGCTGCGGGTACGGCCATGAACTGTCAGCAAACCGGCGCCACTGTCTTCCATCCGCTTGGTGAAATCCAGCACATTGATGCTGCCCTTATCCCAGCCCAGGCGGCATTTAACCGTTACCGGCACATTCACCGCTTTGACCACCGCTTTCACGATCTGTTCGGCCAATTCCGGTGTGCGCATCAGGCCGCAGCCATCGCCGGATCCGGCGATCTTCGGCATGGGGCAGCCCATATTGATGTCGATAAAGTCGCAGCCGGAGATCTCCAGGGCCAACAGGGCGCCCTCCGCCATCACCTGCGGGTCGTTGCCAAATATCTGGGCGCCGCAAAGGCAATCGGCGTTTCGCTTCAGCAAAGCGGCGGTCTTTTTATCCTTATACACCAAAGCCCGGGAAGATACCATTTCCGTCACGGTCACACCGGCGCCCAATTCGGCGCAGATCTGGCGGAACGCCCAATCCGTCACGCCTGCCATAGGCCCCAAAAACAACGGGTTATCCACTTGCAAATTGCCAATTTTCATGTTTTCTCTCTCTTTCTGTGAATATCCGGCAGGCGCAGATTCCCTTGCTCAGCGAAATGTATTTCCATTTAGAAGAGCGTCGTCAGCAACCACACCAAAGCCGTGCTTGCAGCGCCGGCGGCAGCCCACATCGGGCCAAAACCGACCAATCTGGCAGCAGGCCGCACCGCCTTTTGCGCTTCTTTCAGCAGCATCTCATCGCTGAGGCTTTCCGCATCCGTCCGGAGGATAAAAATAGCCTGCTCAAACATTTTTTCATCCGGCGATTTTACCACGATCACCTGCCGGGATACACCTTTTACCATGGAAATCCCTCCCTTTTCAGGAGAAGTATGCCCCGGATCACCCATGGTTATTCTTCCGTTGTTTCTACCTGGGGAATAAACATTTTGGCGATCTTACCCTTCCCCTTGTTTTTCACATAGAAATAACCCAGGATAGAAAATACCACCGCGCCCACCAGATTCACCAGCAGATCCTTCATGGTATCCATGAGGCCCACATCCAAATAGCCGCCCAGGCCAAGGGTCACCTGGGAACCGTCCGCTAGGATCACGATCACATCCCGGATACCTTCCAGGCGCACCGTTTCGTTCTTTCCTTCGGGATGGAGCATGACGGAAGAGATCTCCGAAAGGATCATATCCTTCTGCATATCGAAGCCCAGCAGCAGGTCCGCGCCCCATTCGAAAAACTCCCACAGTACGCCAATGGTCATGGAAAAGCAGAAAGCCACCAGCGCCACACTCAAAGGGGAAAGCTGCATGGCGATGCGTTTGTCTTCGTTAAAAATATTGACAATGGCAAAACCCACCGCGGCAAACAAAAAACCGTTGATGGTATGCAGCCAGGTGTCCCAATGGGGCACCAAAACGTAGAATTCCGATATTTCGCCTAAAATCGCGCTGGCAAAAATAAAACAAAGGATCACGATCTCCAACGCGTTTGGCAACTCGATCTTCAGCTTTCGCTCCAGGAAGCTGGGAAGCAGAAACAGCACCAGGGTCAGCAGGCACAGAAAAACATTGTCGTAGTGCCCCACCACCAATTGATGGACCATAGCCAGCAGCACCAGGGCGCGCAGCACAAAGTATACGACCATAACCGTCTTTTTATCTTCAAACAGCTTCCAGGGCAGTTTTTTTCTCCAATGCTTTCTTCCTTCTTTTTTCATCTTAGCCTCCTACAAAAAATTGCCGCCGGACGGCGGCAATTTACGGCATCCCATTACATAGGATAGGTGTTGAGAAACCAGATCACAATGGGCAGGCACAGTGTCAGAATACTGATGACCCAAGGGAACAGCGTCCGTTTGGAGAGGATCGTCATCAGCAGGCAAAAGGCCGTCAGCGCCAACGGCACAAACAATGCCACATCCCGGGTGATCAGATCCGTGGTCATTACGAACAGGCCGAACAGCGGCTTTTCCGCGTCACGGTCGATGATCACATGGGTGATCTCCACCACTTCCGGCAGATTATTCTGTCCCCAGGCAGCCACAATAATGCCTGCGATCGCCACCGGCACGGAGAGCAGGATACCACGCAGGCTGTAAACGGTTTTCCACAGCGCCATAAAAATACGGCCCAAAATAACAAACACCTTTTTGATCACATTCCAAACCGGGCGGATCTTATCCTTCAGCCAATTCCATTTTTCCACGATCCAGTCCAACCAATTCATATCCTGACCTCCTTTCCGATCATTTGTCAAATATTGTAGCACAAAATATTGCCAGATGCAAGGGTGCAAATCGCTTCGTTACAAAACATTTATATCTTCTTCCCGGATCAGCCCACATTGCGTCACTTCCCCGCCCCGGATCTCCACCAAACCGGCGCTGCCGCCAAAATAGCCGCAGGAGCCGGGGTTCAGCACCCACAGGCCATCATCTTCCTGCCTGCAGTAAGCGCTGTGGGTATGTCCGAACAGCACCAGCTTTGCCCGGGATGCCCGGGCATCCGCCAGCAGGCGAAGCAAGGTCTGCTTGACATGGTGCCGATGTCCGTGGGTCATCAGGATCCGAACACCGTCCAGGCACTCCAGCCGGGTCTCCGGATCCGGAATAAAACAGCGATGGGCATCGCAGTTACCGGGAACCTGATAAAACCGGATGCGGGGATATTCTTCTGCCATGGCAGCGCCATCGTCATAATGGTCGCCCAAGTGCATCACCGCATCGGGTTGCACCGCATCGATACAGCGGCGCATGAAGCTGAGCGCCGCATGGGAATCAGACAAAACCAGGATCTTCATTGTTCACCAATCCTTTTCCAGTTGCATACACTGTATTATAGCAGAAAATTTGACGGGAGGCAATCCAATGGAGAAAAAATACCAGGATTTTTCCATGCAGGAGGCCATGCGGCTGGCCCAAAGTGATGCCGGGCAGCAATTACTGCGGCTGTTGCAGTCCGGCCACGGCGACGCGGCCCGGTCTGCCATGGAAAACGCCCAAAATGGGAACATTGCCCAGGCGCAAAAGGCGCTGCAGGCATTTTTATCCGACCCGCAAGCCCAGGCGCTGCTGCGGCAGCTACAGGAGGGACAGCATGGCTGAAATGGAGGATAAGCTCAATTCCATACTATCCGACCCCAATATGATGCAAAAGATCATGTCCATGGCCCAGAGTCTGGGGGGCGAGGGCGAAAGGGCGGAAACGCCGCCCTCCATGCCCGCCCTGCCGGATATCGATATGGCCACAGTACAGCGTTTAACAGGGCTGGCCAGGCAATCCGGCATCGATAAGCGGGAGCAATCCTTGCTGCGGGCATTGGGAGGCTACGTCAGTAAGGATCGGATCGCCCGTCTGGAAAAAGCCATGCGGGCGGCGAAAATGGCAAAACTCGCCACCTCTGCCCTGGGCGCACGGGGCCTATTTTCCGTACAAAGCAGGTGAACCACATGTATAACCGTTACATTCCCCAGCCCGATGGCAGCTTTCGCCGCAGCCGCGTGGAAGACCACCGGCCCCAGCCACCGGCACCCAAGCCGGAATCCTGCCCACCCACACCGCCACCCTGCAGCGAGGCGCCGCCCTGTCCGAATCCGGATAAACCCCGTCCCCCGAAAACCGGGCATTGCGACAGCGGAACGGGGTTTCTACAAAAGCTACTGCCCAAGGACTTTGACACCGGGGATCTGATCGTGATCCTGCTGCTTTTACTTATGGCAGGAGATTGCGAAGAAGATCGCTCCACCGCCCTACTGACCCTGGCGCTGTATCTGATCCTATAGCAGTCCCTTGATCATCCGTCTAAATATGAAATGGACAGCCGCGGCATCTTTTTCGACGCACCGCGGCTGTCCAATTTATACGCAAAATCAGGATATTCAGCCGGGGAAATCATCCAAATTGGCAAATCGGTACCCCTGGGATAAGCAATAATCAATGAAGTCCGCCAAAATCGCAGCATTGTCCGGCGATGTGGTGTGCAGCAGGATCACAGCGCCGGGATGCAGTCGCTGTGTCAGTATTTGAAAGGCCGCATCGGTTCCGATCTGGTTTTCAGGGTCCCAATCGGCGTAGGCGATGGACCAAAATACCGCGCGATACCCTACACCGGCCAACGCGTCCACCGCATTCCGGGAATACACGCCGCTGGGAAACCGGAAATAACGGGATGAATAGCCAAAATTGACCCGCAGATGATTTTCCACCGGCAAGGCCTCCATCACCATTTCCTCCCTGCTGAGGTCGGCGCAGTTCTCCGGATGTGTCAGGCTGTGATTGCCCACATTGTGGCCTTCTGCAATCATCCGCGCCACCACTTTGGGAGAAGATCGCAAATATGTCATGGTTACAAAGAATGTAGCCTGCACGCCCTTTTCCTGCAGCACATCCAGCATGGCAGATGTCAGGTTTTGATACTCATAGCCGCAATCGAAGGTTAAATACAGCACCTTTTGCTCCGTGCCAGCATCCCATGTGATCGCGCCGGTGCCCCATTCATCGAAACGCTTTTGATTCTCCACCGTGATCCGATGGGGCTCTCCTTCGGATGCCGCGCCAAAGCTATGGTCGATGCGTTCTGTAGATAGCTGCCGCTGATTCTCCGGATCTGTCAGTAAGTACTCCAACGCCGGCAGACTGGGAAGACCCGTATAGGTCACACCCCCATTTTCCACCGCCGGTGTATAACTAAGGATCTTGAAATCTCCCTGGGGCTGCGTGGGCAGTGTTGGCGCCGTGGTAAGGGTTGATGCCGGCGGCAAGGTCTGACTGGGCCGGGTTTGGCTTACATCAGGCTGAGTGGGGGCAGTGGATCCTCCCGACGAAGACAAGCTGCCCCAAGTGGATGGATCCCTATCTGTCCTGCAGCCGGACAAACAGAGCAACAGGAGCATAATGAGCAATATCTTTTGTAATTTCATAACCGATCATCCTTTCTGGGAATATGGTAACTATAACGGATGATCTTCAAAAAAATCATAAAAACCTGTCGCCTCGCCGATGAAAAAGACGGCTGCCGAAGCAGCCGTCTATGTGGGAGCAAATTACTTTTCTACGATCTCCAGAACTTCCATGGGGCAAGCCTTGACGCAGATGCCGCAGGCGATGCACTTGGAAGGCGCGCTCTGTTCTGCCATGACCATAACCTTCATGGGGCAGGCTTCCACGCACTTGCCGCACTGGACACACAGCTTCTTGTTGATCATGTACACACCGGTCTTGGGGTTCTGGGTGATAGCGCCGGCTTCGCAAACCTTCGCACATTTGCCGCACTGGATGCAGACATTGGGCTTGGCTTCGCCGTTCTTGCCTTCCACGATCTGAATGCAGCTCAGGGTCACATCATTGGTTTTGTAGAATGCTTCGGAGCAAGCCTGGACACACTGCAGGCAGGCCATGCACTTTTCGGTTTTCTTAACAGCGAGCTTCTTCATAGAGTAAACTCTCCTTTTATTTTTTAATTACTCCATGATTATACGAGATATTTTTCAAAATAGCAATGGTAATTTTCAAATAGTTCCAGTTTTTTATAAAAAATCCCCTGCGCATGACCGTCCACCGGACAATTTTGCCAGAGTAGCCGCCAATTTTGCGGGGATACTATTGCCGAACCACGCAAAAAGGAGGAAATGATATGAAGAAATATTTCGCAATTGCCGTCGCTTTTCTGCTCAGCGCCCAACTGCTGACCGGCTGCGGCTGTGTGGACACCGGCACCACCGGCGCCACCGAGAACAATCCCAGCACCAGCACATCCACGGTTCGGCCCAACCCCACAACGACCGATCCCTCTGCCACCGGCACGGCCCCCGGCACTTCCGGCGCCATCGGCCGTATGCTGCCCCGGGATTAACAAGAAACGCATTTTCGCTGCGGCGAAAATGCGTTTCTTTCTATGCTACAAAATGGTAATATACCGGCTCATATTATTGCGGATCCGCTCGGCAGCCCGCTGCGCCTGCTGCACCGCATCCTGCTCCTGTTTTCCTTCTTCCTGCCATGCGCCGTAGATGGACGGGCCTACCGACAGCGCGCAGCCGTGACCAAACCGGTCAAAACCGAAAGACGCATTTTTGCCGTTGCCGCCGGGATAATCCAACCCATCCACCAGCAGGAACATATTTTTATACTTGCTGCGCAGGCCGGAAACAGCATTGGCGCTGGTGGCGCTGGTGACCAATCCCATCTGGCTGTAGCCGCATTTACCCTGAATGGATTGGCCCACACGGTTGACCATATCCGCGGCAACGCCATGAACCAGGCGGGTGCCGATCATCAAATCCTGCAGTTCTGCGGCGGAACGGTTGGGCGTGCGCACGGTGACGAACAGGGTTTTCCCGTTTTTGCAGACATCCTGAAAGGGGCGAATGGCATCGGTTCCGATATAGCCATCCAGAATCAAGCCATCACAAGGATAAATGCTGTCGTCAGACAGCAGCATCGCCGCCCGCTTGGCAGCCCAGGGCGTGATAACCGCCGGACCGTCCAACAGCACATAATACCCCATGCCCCGGGCATCCTGCAGCAGCCGGGATAACGCCTGCAAACCCGCCGGGCCCAGCAGGGCAAACTGGTCAAAGGAAAACCGTACGCCGGGCACAGTGGCCCGCAAGCCGGCAAGTATAGCGGCGCAGAATACTGCCATTTCCTCCGCCGGATCCTCCCGGTGAAAATCAGCAGGGATCTGCTGGGGCTGGACCGTTAAATCCAGCACGATGGGACATTTCATTTTTCGGATCTTTTCCTGCAGCACATCCATAGACATAGGCATTCCTCCCCCGTTTTTGCCATTATATCACATATTTCCCCGGAAAAACAATAGCAATTTCATAATTTTGGAAGTTATTTGGATCATTGCCCGGACGGTTTGCTAATTTCCCGATACCTACGGAAAGCGTTTGCATTTCAAAAATCTTTCCAATCGGTTCCGGCGGGATTTCGGGCATACTACCACCGAAGGGAGTGAGAACAATGGGCATAAAAACTTTTGCCATTACCATGGGACTGGGTGTTGCCGCCGGCGCGGTAGCCATTATGATGGTGCCCCGCACCAGCCCCGTCCGGAAATTTGCCGCCAAAACCGCCAACAAGGTGGAGGATGTGGCCTGGAAGGTTTCCGACAAACTGAACCAGACCATGGACAATATGATGTAACAACCGTCGCCTGCCTTCTGCTGCGACACATGAAAAATCCTGCCGAGAGCTCGGCAGGATTTTTATTATTCGGTAATCAGCCGGATCTTCTCGTCCTCCAAGGTAACATGGATGGCGGAAATAGGCGTTTCGAAGTTGTCGATGATCACTTCGCTGATGGGATCTTCCAGTTCTTTTTGGATGGTACGCCGCAGGTTTCGGGCGCCATAGGTAACGGAGTAGGCCTGCTTTACCAGATATGCAGGCACCGCTTCCGTCCAATCCATCGTCAGGCCACGGGCAGACAGACTCTGCTGCAGTTCCCGCAGCATGATATCGGCGATCCCCAGGAAGTTCTCCTCGGAAAGTCGGTTGAAGGTGATGATCTCGTCCACACGGTTGATAAACTCCGGACGCAGGAACTCCCGCAATGCCTTCATGGTTTTTTCCTTCATCATATCATTCTCGGACTTACCGAAGCCCATACCGCCCACCCGGCCGTCGGAACCGGCATTGGAGGTCATGACGATAATGGTATTTTCAAAATTGACCACCCTGCCCTGGGCATCGGTGATGCGACCGTCATCCAGCACCTGCAGCAGCACATTCAGCACATCGGGATGAGCCTTTTCGATCTCGTCGAACAGCACCACAGAGTAGGGCCGACGGCGGATCTTCTCCGTCAACTGACCGGCTTCATCATAGCCTACATAACCGGGAGGCGAACCGATCAGCTTGGAGACAGTGTGCTTTTCCATATATTCGGACATATCCAGCCGGATCAAAGAATCCACGCTGTTGAAAAGATCATCCGCCAGACGCTTGACCAGTTCGGTCTTACCTACGCCGGTGGGACCCACAAAAATGAAGGAAACCGGCTTTTTCTTGGGGCTGATGCCTACCCGGTTGCGGCGAATCGCCCGGGCCACCGCATCCACAGCCTCATCCTGGCCAACGACATGGGTCTTCAGCCGGGCGGAAAGGCCCTTGATCTGCTCGTATTCCTGGGCCTTGATCTTGGATGCGGGGATCTTGGTCCAGAGTTCGATGATCCGGGCCAGATTTTCTATGGTGACGGCAGGCTTCGGCAGTTTATCCAGCTGCTCAATACGGGCGGCGATCTGCAGCAGCTTGCTGCGGATATGAGCCAAACGCTCATAGTCCTGGTTATCCGTCTGCTCATTGAGCATCCGCAATTCCAGTTCGTAATCGTCCCGTTCCTTCTTCAGCTCTGCCATTTCAGAAATTTCCTTAGAGCGCAGATTCAGATCGGAGCAGGCTTCGTCCAACAGGTCGATGGCCTTATCCGGCAGGAAACGGTCAGTGATATACCGCTCGGAAAGCAACACGCACTGATAAGCGATCTCCGGAGAGATCTCCACACCATGGAACTCCGCATAGGCCTTGGCCACGCCCTGCATGATCTGCCCCGCTTCTTCAATGGTGGGTTCTGCCACAGATACAGGCTGGAACCGACGCTCCAGGGCAGCATCCTTTTCGATATGCTTCCGGTATTCGTTAAAGGTAGTGGCGCCGATCACCTGGATCTCACCGCGGCTCAGGGCCGGCTTGAGAATATTGGCAGCGTTCATGGAACCCTCGGCATCGCCGGCGCCCACCAGATTGTGAACTTCGTCGATCACCAGGATGATATTACCGCACTCTTTGACTTCGCCGATCAGGCTCTTCATACGGCTTTCAAACTGCCCGCGGAACTGGGTGCCGGCCACCAGCGCAGTCAGATCCAGCAGAAAAACTTCCTTGTCCTTCAGCTTGTAAGGCACGTTGCCGTCGGCGATCCGCTGCGCAAGGCCCTCCGCAATGGCGGTCTTACCTACGCCGGGTTCACCAATGAGGCAGGGATTGTTCTTCTGTCGGCGGTTCAGGATCTGAATGACCCGTTCGGTTTCCGTATCCCGGCCAATGACCTTATCCAGCTTCCCCTCTCTGGCCCGGGCGGTCAAGTTCATGCAGTAGGAATCCAGGAATTTATGCTTCTTATTCTTCTTTTTCTTGCCGGACTCATCGCCTTCCGCCGTTTTTTCCGGCTGCGGCGGCTCGGGCTGCTGGGCCGGTACATTGGGTGCTGAGCCAAAGAGCTGATTCAGCAGCGGAAAGGTGGCAGTTTGGGAATCCATGTCGTCATCGTCATGGTCGCCCTGGTCGATTTGGCCGAAGATGGAGCTCATCTCATCGGAAAGAGTGTCCAGATCCTCTTCGGAAAAGCCCATCTGCTTCACTGCCTGGTCGATCTGGGGAATGCCCAGACTCCGGGCGCATTTGAGGCAGTAGCCTTCGTTTAACGTTGCGCCGTTTTCCATCTTGGTGATGAATACCACGGCGATATTTTTCTTACATTTTGTGCAAAGTTTGGGTTGCATAGGGTATCACTCCTTTGGGACAACATCCCGAAAACATAACGCGTTTTTTCACCCACCGTTATAAAACAGGGGTACATTCAAAATTTTCCACCCCGTCATCATACCACAGATGGCTCATGTATAGTCCCCCGGGAGGCACTGTAGGACCGGCGGCGGTACGGTTGCCGCTTTCCAGAATACGGCCGATCTCTTCGGGTGGGAACTTGCCTTCCGCGGCATAGACCACAGTGCCGGCCATGGCGCGGGCCATATTATACAGAAAACCGTTGGCGCAGACCCGCAGGTAGATAAGATTTCCCTGCCGTTCAACATTATAATAATATACGGTGCGAACGGTAGACTTGACATCGGTGCCAATGCTGCGGACAGCCGCAAAATCGTGGGTGCCAACAAACTGGTCCGCCGCAGCCTGCATTACCTTTTCATCCAGATGCTTCGGGTAAAACCATGCCCGGTTCACATAGAAGGGGTCCCGGACACGGGAGTTATAGATGATATAGGTATATTCCTTCCGGGCGCAGGAACCGATGGCATTGAAATTCTCATGGACTTCAAAAGCCTTGGTCACCACGATATCCACCGGCAGGTGGGTATTGAGGGCGTAGGGCAGCCGATCACAGGGAATGGTGGAGTCGGTGCGAAAATTCGCCACATAACACTTGGCGTGGACACCGGCATCGGTACGGCCGCAGCCGGTGACATGGACACTGTGACCCACCACCATGGCGATGGCTTTTTCCATAGTCTGCTGGATCGTAGGCAGATTTTTTTGCATCTGCCAGCCGTGATAGGCAGTGCCCTCATAAGTCAAAAACAAAGCGATATTACGCATAATTCTCTCTTTCATAGGGGCTGAGGCCCACATCAGCCCTTTGGGATCGGGCGGTCAACAGGGACGATGTGGGCATCGTCCCATCACCGGTTACAGGCCAAAAACGGCTAGAGTGATGATGGCCGCCAGCAGCAGTATGCCTACGCCATAGGTCAGATAATCCCGGCGCATATAACGCAGCAGTTTCATCTTCGTACGGCCCTCGCCGCCGTGATAGCAGCGGCACTCCATGGCAGTGGCCAATTCGTCGGCCCGGCGGAACGCGCTGATAAACAGCGGCACCAGAATAGGGATCAGCGCCTTCACCCGCTGCATCAGCTTGCCGGTCTCAAAATCGGCGCCGCGGGCTTTTTGGGCGGACATGATCTTATCGGTCTCCTCGATGAGTGTGGGGATAAAACGCAGAGCGATACACATCATCATGGAAAGTTCGTGGACAGGCACTTTGATAATCTTCAAAGGGTTCAGCAAAGACTCCAGGCCGTCGGTCAGCGCGATGGGCGAAGTGGTATAGGTCAAAAGGAAGGTGCCGGTGATCAGCATAAGGATGCGGATCATCATGAAAAAGGCCCGTTCCAGGCCCTCCAGGGTGATCTTTAGCTTCCAAAAAGAAACCAAAACATGACTGCCTTCCGTAAAGAAAACATTGAGAATACCGGTGAAGATTAAAATGATCACCAGCGGCTTCATGCCCCGGACGATATTTTTCGGAGGGATCCGGGAAATGGCCACGGCAAGGATCAAAAACGCCGCCATCACCCCATAGCTGACCCAACTGACCGCCACGAACAAAGCCACGATATAGACCACAAGCATCACCAGCTTGGTGCGGGGGTCCAGGCGATGGATCGCGGAATTTCCCGGGAAGAATTGGCCCAAAGTAATGTCTTTAAGCATGGGCATTTCCCTCCTTTAACCGTTTCAGCGCCGCCACGGCCTGATCCATGGTGTACACCGGTTCCACCGGCAGACCCATTTCCTGCAGCCGCAGAAAGACCCGGGTCACCTCGGGAATATCCAGGCCCATCTCTTCCAATTCCCGCGCCCGGGCAAAGACCTGCTCAGGCGTACCGTCCATGGCGATATGGGCGCCATTGAGAACCAGCAGTCGGTCGGTCAGGCGGGCCACATCGTTCATGGAGTGGCTGACCATCATGATGGTAGCGTTTTTGGCCCGGCGGTAGGCCTGGATATTGGCAAGGATCTCTTCCCTGCCCACCGGGTCCAGGCCGGCGGTAGGTTCATCCAGGATCAGTACCTCCGGCTCCATGGCAATGACGCCGGCGATGGCCACCCGGCGCTTCTGTCCGCCGGAAAGGTCAAAGGGAGATACCTGCAGCTGATCTTCCGTCAAGCCCACGAAGCCGGCGGCTTCCCGGACGCGGCGATCGATTTCTTCTTTGGAAAGGCCCATATTTTTCGGGCCGAAGGAAATATCTTTATATACCGTTTCCTCAAACAACTGGTATTCCGGATACTGAAATACCAGACCCACCCGGAAACGAGCTTGGCGGGTCAGTTTTTTATCGGACCAAATATCCTTGCCGTCCAGCAGTACTTTGCCAGAGGTGGGTTTGAGCAGTCCGTTCAAATGCTGCATCAAGGTAGATTTACCGGAGCCGGTATGACCTATAATGCCAATAAACTCGCCCCGTTCCACCGAAAAATTCATACCGTCCAGCGCTACGTGCTCAAAAGGAGTCCCGACGCTGTAGGTATGGGTCAAGTTTTGGACCTGTAAAATCGGTTCCACGTTCATTCCTCCCGCGACGTCAAGTCTTTACCGTATTGAAAAGTACTTGCGCGCATTCTTCTATACTCGGCTGGTCCAGGGGCAGCCGGAACCCCTGCTGATTCAGCGCATAACACAGCTCCACCGTTTCCGGAGCCGCCAGGCCGATGCGGTGCAGCAGCTCCACCTGAGAGAATACCTCCCTGGGCGTACCGTCAGCAGCCACTTGCCCCTTATGCAGCACCACCACCCGGTCGGCCTGGGCAGCTTCATCCATGTGGTGGGTGATCAGCACAACTGTCATATTTTTATCCTTATTCAGTTTCTTTACGGTGTCCAGCACCTCTTTGCGGCCACGGGGGTCCAACATGGCGGTGGGTTCATCCAGCACGATACACTGCGGCTCCATGGCAATAATACCGGCGATGGCGATACGCTGCTTCTGTCCGCCGGACAAAAGATGGGGCGCATGCTCCCGGTATTCATACATACCCACATGCTTCAGCGCCAGTTCCACCCGACGGGCGATCTCCGGACTGGCAACACCCAAATTCTCCGGGCCAAAGGCCACATCCTCCTCAACCACATTGGCAACGATCTGATTATCGGGATTCTGGAACACCATGCCCACATTCCGCCGGATCCGGATCAGCAATTCTTCATCGGATGTATCCAGCCCGCAAACATACACCTTACCGCCGCAGGGCAGCAAAATGGAATTAAAATGTTTGGCCAGGGTGGATTTTCCGCAGCCGTTGCTGCCCAGCACCGCCACAAAAGTACCGGCTTCGATGGTGAGATTCAGATCTGTAAAGACGGCAACGCCGGGCGTGTCATCCACGCCCGGATATGCATAATTTAAGTGTTCTACACGAATGGCTTCGCTCAATGTACTTCACGCTCCTTAATAAATAAGGGGGATTGCAGCACCGATGGATCATCGGCCCGCAATGACACAGTATTTTATTTTTCCGGCGTCCAGCGGCCTGTGGCGCCGCAGGGCAGCATGATACCGGTGGACTTTACCGGCAGGCCCAACTCGCCCACCGCCGTATGACCGCCGAATTTGGCACCGAACACCACATCGGAAGCATAGCCCACCGCGCTGGGGGCCAGGCCCGTGGTGTAGGAATTGATAATCACAAACAGCGGATCATCGGACAGCAGCTTCGCCGTTTCCTGCAGGAACGGATAAAAGCTGGTCTCCATTTTCCAAATCTCACCGCTGGGGCCACGGCCGTAGCTGGGCGGATCCATGATGATACCGTCGTATCTGCGGCCGCGGCGGATTTCCCGTTGGATGAATTTGGCGCAATCATCCACGATCCAATGGATGGGCCGGTCCGCCAGGCCGGATGCCTGGGCATTTTCCTTTGCCCAAGCCACCATGCCCTTACTGGCATCCACATGGTACACCTCTGCCCCACCGGCAGCGGCCGCCAAAGTGGCGCCGCCGCTGTAGGCAAACAGATTCAGCACCCGCACCGGCCGCTTGACGGCGGCATCGGCCACAGTCTGCCGGATAAAGTCCCAGTTGGCAGCCTGCTCGGGGAATACACCGGTGTGCTTAAAATTCATGGGCTTGACATTAAAAGTCAGATAATCCTTATAACGGATCTGCCAGCGCTCCGGAAGATTATGGTCGGTCCAGCGACCGCCGCCGGTGTTGCTGCGCAGATACCGGGCATCGTAGTTTTTCCAATTGGGATCCGCATGGGGGGTGTTCCAGATAACCTGGGGATCCGGGCGGACCAGGATATACTTCCCCCAGCGTTCCAGACGCTCACCGTCGGAGGTGTCCAGCACCTCATAGTCTTTCCACTGATCAGAGATCCAGATCATCGGTTAGTCCTCCGTGTTTTGATTTTCATCGGGATTCAGGGGCAAATCGGGATTTTCAGGGGTATCGGGATTCTCAGGTTCCTGGGGATCGTCCGGATCTTCCGGATCCGTCGGAATCTCCGGGTCCTCCGGTTCATCCGGTGTGTCATCCAGCCAGGGATGCTCTGCCACATATTGCTCCCAGGCTTCCTTGGTATGCTTGGTGCAGACCTGGTAAGGCGCTTCCAATCCCTCATTTACGGTGGGCTTATTCACATCCATGCCAAAGAACGGCAGCGGATTGCCTTCACTGTCCACCAGGTAAACATAGTTATTCTGCAAATACGAAGAACTCAAGCCCTTACCCTTGGCCATCAGCAAACGGTCAATACGGTCCTGGGTCAGTTTTACCAAAGCTTTTTGCTGGAAACTGAGGGCGCCTACGCTTTGGAACTTCTGGCAGTATTCCCCTGCCACGCCATTTTCGCAATAATCCACCATCACATGCAGATTGCAGAAGGTGGTGGGAATATCCTCGGGATAAAGCTTCATATCGTAGGTTCTGCCAAGGCCACGGACATCATGGCTGCAGGCCTCGGTAGCCAGCAGGCCGGATTCCAGGCAGAAGGTGGCTTCCACCATGTCGCTGGTGTCATACAGCGGAATATTATCCAGACCTCTGTGGAGCTGCAGCATGACCTTCTTCCAAAGGCGGCAGGCAGGGTTGGTTGTGTCGTCAACCAGGTATATCTGCTCGGGAATATCGAAGCCGCACCACACCGCAGCGGTATAATAGCCGGTGAAACCGGAGAAATAACGGTCCTTGTTGGATTGGGTAGAACCGGTCTTGCCGGCGGTGGAAATGCCGATGTCGTTGAAAAGATTGGCTGTAGTACCGGTACCTTGGGAAACCGCATCGGTCAGGCAGAAATTCATATAATTCACGGTCTTTTCGCTGAACACCTGCCGCTTTTCCTGCTCGTTATTCAGGATCACGTTGCCGTTATCGTCCAGCACACCGTAATAGGTGCGGCCCTCCCGATACTGGCCGTTGTTGGCAAAGGTGGCATAAGCACAGGTCATATCCCGCACCGTCACACCGTTGGTCAATGCGCCCATACCCAAAGGAGAGTAGGCAATATCCGACAAGGTGGTACCGGCGCTGTTTACATACTTCTCTATCAGCGTGGACAGGCCCAGCTGGTTGGTGGCAAAATCAAAGCTTTTGCTTAGGCCCACCCTATCCAGGGTATTGATGGCCACCGAGTTGATGGAAGACACGATGCCACGCCAGACCGTACGCTGAGCCGCATAGGTGCGGCTGTCATTTCGGGGATATGGCACGCCGTCGTTATACATCAGCGGCAGATCGTCGATAACCGACGCAGGTGTGATGAGGCCCCGTTCAAAGGCCTGGGCATAGATCGTCAGGGGCTTGATGGAGGAACCGGGCTGCCGCTGGGAATCCACCGCGCGGTTAAAGGCGTCGGGAACCGTCTTCTCCCCTACGCCGCCGGCCATGGCCACGATATCGCCGGTACGGTTGTCCACGATAACGATGGCAGACTCCAGCTGCTGGCTGCCCAGTGTCTGGGGGATCTGGGTCAAATCGGTATAAACCAGGTCCACAGCCGCCTGGACCTCAGGATTGAAGCAGGTATAAATATGGTAGCCTGCCCGGGCGATCTTATTGATATAACGCTCACGGACCGTACGGTCCCAGGTGGTAACGCCGTCCTTCAGCGCCAAATCCCGCGCCACATCTTCCAGCACCGTATCCACATACCAGGAATACACAGACTTGGAAGAGTCGGTGGTAGTGTTGATCTGCAGGCCGCAATTGGGGCAATAATGCACAGTCTTGCTGCCTTCGGTCTTGGAAGCCAGGTCACGAACCGGGCCTTCATAACCGCAGCCCTGGGCCAGCAGATTTCCTTCATCATCCACAAGGTCCACACATTCCGTCCAACGGTCTTCATCGGCAATACCCCGCTTGAATACCATTACCTGGCTCTTGGCTTCCTCATATTCCTCTTTGGTGATCCACTCCTGCACATACATTTCACCCAGGATGGTCAACTGACGGTCCCGGTTGCGCTGGGCGCCGTTCATGTCCTTATTATCCCGCCAGGTGCGGTAGGGATTGAACAAAGAGGGGTTGTTGGTAATGCCAATGAGGGCGGCCAATTCCGCAGTGGTCATATCCTGCAGTTCCTTGCCGAAATAGTTTTCCGCAGCGCTTTTCACGCCATAGCAGCCTTCGCCAAAGAAAACCGTATTCATATACCATTCCATGACCACATCTTTATCGTAGGTCTTTTCAAAGGCCTGGGCCTTAAAGATTTCCATGATCTTACGCTGCACCGTTACATCGTCAGCAGAAGAATCCAGCATCAGTTCCAGGTTCTTAACCAACTGCTGGGTCAAGGTAGAGCCGCCGAACTGGGAACTGCCGCCAAAGAACATATTGATACAAGCCTTGGCAGTGGTGATCCAGTCGACGCCCTGGTGTTCGTAAAAACGCTTGTCCTCGATGGCTACAGCGGCATGGAGCAGATCCTCCGGCAGATCTTCAAAAGCCACCCACTGACGGTCGGTGGTAGAATGGATCTGCTGCAGGGTTTGAATATTGCCGTTGTCATCCTTATAATAAATGTAGGACGTCTTATCCAGATCGTAATCATCCAGGTTCATCTGCGCCATGGGCATGATCTCTTCCTGCAGGTAATCACCCAGCAAATTCACTACCACAAAGCCGCAGATCACCAGGATCAGCAGCACCGTGGCCACGGTACCGGCCACAATCTTCAGCGCGGCAACCGCCACGCGCCAAACTGTATGCAAAAGCCAGGCAAGCAGGTGGGGTCGCCACTGCTGCCGCTGCGCTCTTTTTTGACGTTTTTCTTCATTTGCCATAGAAAATACCTCCATCCTGGGGAAAAACATGCCGTTAGGCATGGCGTAAGGGAATATGGATACACTAATCCAGTATTCATCACGGTATTATAACACATCCGCCAGCAAAACGAAAGACCTAATTTGTGAATAATCGTTAAAATCCCCGGAAATTTTGGATAAATTCGCCGGGAATAGCCATCCGGCTGCTGCATACATTATATTACACGCAAACAGCCCATACTATCCAAAGACCCGGAGGTAACTTCCATGAAACAAAAAATACTGTCCCAGATGCTGTGCGGCGCGGTACTGATAAGCTTTTTGCTGGGAGTCCACGAAGGCCGGCTGGCCATGTGGAAAGACCAGGATCCCACTCCCTGCAAAATATTCCCCTGCCCCGTTCTCATGCTGCCCAAAGCTGTGCAGGAACAGTTGAAAAACGGTATTCATCTGGATACCATTGAGGATGTGAACCGCCTGCTGGAAAATTTTCTTTCCTAATGAAATTCCACTTGATTTTCCACCGGAAAAGGAGTAAAATAAAAGCATCAAATCACCGGAGGAATTTGCCATGGCTGATGAATACGGTTCTGATTTCATGACCATCGTAGACGAAGACGGCACCGAGTTTGAACTGGAGATCCTCACCACGCTGGAGTATAACGGTGCAACCTATTTGGCCGTGATTCCTGCCGTGGATGCGGATGAAGCGCAGGATCTGGAGGTCAGCATCCTCAAAAGTGTGGAAGAGGATGACGGCGAAAGCATTCTGTGCGCCATCGAGGACCAGCAGGAACTGCAGACCGTGTACGAGCTGATCATGGATCAACTGTACGAAGAGGACGAAGAATAACTGCCGGTTATCCATTGTCCCTTTCCATTGTTTATTTTTCCTGCTTGGTGCGTATGGCGCTCTTTTGGACCCACATTTTTTTATTGGGACGTTAGTTTCCACCTGGTTTGCAGACCTCCCGCCCACCTTCGGGTGCCAGCGGACGTTGGGAGCAGTAAAGGGATGGAGCGGCAACCCACCTGCCAATGCGTGCAGGTCATAATTGGGCGCTTACGGCTAAAGCGGGGTGCATGGGGAGCTTCGGCTCCCCATGCTTTTTCTTTTAAGTATGCCTTTTCAGTATATTTTTTTGTAAAAATTTTTCTTATTTTGCCTTTTTCAGAATAATTCCTCTTGCATTACGGAGAGAAATGGTTTATAATGCTGTGGTCTATGCGTAAAAACCCTTCGCATGAATACCCATTATTTGAGAGGAATTGATTTCATGAGTGCATCCAATCAGAAGAAAATCCGGAAGCAGGAGCGCGAAATCTACAGAAGCGAGCGCGAACGCCAGGAGGCTCTGGAGGCAAAGAAGCTGAGAAAGCAGACCATCGCGTTTGTCCTTGTTATCGCTCTGTGCCTGAGCATCGGCCTGGGCAGCTTCCTGATCAGCCCCATTAAGAACGTTCTGTATAAGAACACCATCGCTGTCACCGTGGGCAACCACGATCTGACCTCCGTTGATGTCAACTACTTCTACATTGACGCCATCAACAACTATCTGAACCAGTATTACTACTACATCTATCTGGGCTACATCAAGCTGGACATGGCCACTGCACTGAACAAGCAGGTGGTGGACGAGAAGACCGGCGAGACCTGGGCAGACTCCTTCCTGAGCATGGCTATTGAGAACATCAAGAGCACCTACGGCCTGTACGATCTGGCTATGAAGGCCGATCACAAGCTGACCGAGGAAGAGCAGACCGAGCTGGACGAGCTGGAATCCAGCCTGAAGGACAGCGCCAAGAGCAACGGTTTCCGCAATGTCAAGGAAATGCTGCAGTCCTCCTATGGCAACGGCGCCACTCTGGAGAGCTACCAGGCATACTACGAGATCTGCACCTACGCCAACTCCTTCTACGCCGCTTATGAAGAGTCTCTGAAATACGAGGACGACGAGCTGCGTGAGTACGAAGGCGACGAAAGCTACAAGTACAACTCCTACACCTACGCCCACTACCTGATCAATGTCAGCGACTTCCTGCCCGAAATCGGCAAGGATGAAAAGCACACCGAGGAGCAGACCAAGGCCGCCGAGAAGGCTTGTAAGGAATTCGCTGAGCGCCTGGCTGCCGGCGAGTTTGCCACCGTCGAGGACTTCGACGCCGCCATTGACGCTGCCATCAAGGAGCTGAAGGGCGAGAACAAGACCGAAGATGAAAAGGATGACGGCACCGAGACCCAGGCCGAGGACGGCGACGTGACCGACGATGGCGAGGAGCCTGAGGACGGCGAAGAAGTCGAAGATCCCGAGGAAGGCGAAGAGCCCGAGGAAGAGGAAGACAAGAAGGCCGATCTGAAGTACACCAGCACCAAGCAGGATGATCTGCTGTACTCCTCCGTCAACTCCCTGTTCAAGGATTGGATCATCGGCAAGCTGGTAGCCGAGGAGGACGAGGAATCCAAGTCTGAGGAGTCCGACAAGGAAGAGGAGCCCAAGTTTGAGGAGCGCTACGAAGGCGATATGACCGTCATCGAGTACACCACCGGCTCCGGCGACACCGAGGCCATCAAGGGCTACTATGTGGTTCGCTACGAGTCCAAGAACGATAACTCCTATGCCCTGGCTAACATCCGCCATGTTCTGGTGAAGTTTGAGGGCGGCAAGACCAACTCCACCACCGGCCAGACCACCTACACCGATGCCGAGAAGAACGCTGCCAAGACCGCCGCTGAGAAGCTGTACAACGATTTCAAGAACGGCACCATCAGCGAAGAGGCATTCGCCGAGCTGGCTAAGGCCAACTCCGACGACGGCAACGCCAGCGAGGGCGGCCTGTACGAAGATGTATACCCCGGCCAGATGGTGGACTCCTTCAATGATTGGTGCTTCGATGAAGCCCGTCAGCCCGGTGACCACGGCCTGATCGAGACCGAGTACGGCTGGCACCTGATGTACTACTGCTCCGACAGCGAGATGACCTACCGTGATTACATGGTGTCCAAGGACAAGCGCGCTGAGGATATGGAAGAGTGGTACGATGACATCATCGAAAACTCCAAGTACGAGGAAAAGAACCTGAAGCATGTTAAGCTGGACCTGATCCTGGGCATGTAATTTGTATAACCGACGCCTCCTGTGGAAAAATCTCCACAGGAGGCGATTTTTATGCTTTTGAAAACTGCACTGGCCGGCGCTGCCGCAGGGTTGGTCAACGGTTTGTTCGGTGCCGGGGGCGGAATGATCCTGGTGCCGTTACTGAGTTTCCTGACAGAACTGGAAGACCAGGAGGTATTTCCCGCATCGGTGTCCATTATGCTGCCTATGTGCGTGGTATCCCTGGCGGTCTCTTCTATGGGCCGAGGCCTGCCCTGGGCGGATGCCCTGCCCTATCTGATTGGCAGCGCCCTGGGCGGCATATTGGCAGGACTGTGGGGCAGAAAAATACCCACGGTGTGGCTCCATCGCGGACTTGGTCTTTTAATTCTTTGGGGTGGGGTGCAATATTTATGGCCGTAATCTTTCCTGTAGCCGTTGCTGTGGGCACTTTGCTGGGGATCTTGTCCGGGCTGGGTACCGGCGGCGGCAGTTTACTGATCATATGGCTGGGACTGGTTGCAGGTATGGAGCAATCGGCAGCCAGGGCCATCAATCTGCTGTTCTTCCTTCCCTCCGCTGCCATCGCTTGCCTGTTTCGCTGGAAGCAAGGCAGGCTGGACATCAAAAAAGTGCTGCCGGCCATCATCGCCGGCAGCACGGTATCGGGTATCGTCACATTCTTGAGCCAGGGCATGGATACCGGAACGCTGCAGAAGCTGTTTGGCATTCTGCTGTTGTTCACCGGCATCAAAGAATTACTGTATAAGCCCAGAAAGCAGTAGTTTATTTGCGGTTGATGGAATTGAGGTAACCTTCCAGAATCAGAGAGGCGGCCACCGCATCGACGGTGTTTTTCCGTTTTTGTCCATGATAATTGTGCTGGGACAGGATATTATGGGCCTCCACAGTAGTCCGGCGCTCGTCCCACATGACCACGGGCAAACCGGTGGCATCACCTAAAATGCCCGCAAACTCCCGGCAAAGCTCCGCTCTGGGGCCCTCGGAGCCATCCATATTCCGGGGCAGACCCACCACAATGGTGCCCACTTCGTTTTCCTTGGCGATCCGGACCAGATCCGCCAGCGCCTTTTCCCTATTGCGGCTGGGCACCACAGCGGTGGTCCCCACCAGGGTACACAAAAGATCGGACAGCGCCACGCCGGTGCGGGCATCGCCGTAATCAATTCCCATGATTCTTTTCATAATAATCTTCCTTTCCGTTGATAGTTCCATTATATAACACAAAACGGAAAAAGGAAAGATACTTTTTGCGTTTATCTGTTCAAATACCACACGGCGGCATTGAGATAGGAAGCAAACAGCAGCCAAAGGATATATGGGATCTGCAGAAGCGCTGCCAGCGGCGACACTTTGCGGAATTCCAGTGCCATCCAGATCACCAGCACCAGCAATAACAGCAGCCACAACAATGCCAATCCGTAGGCCTGGGCGTTAAAAAACAGCAAAGGCCAGAAAAAATTCACGATCAGCTGCGCCACCATCAGATTCAGCCCGCGATTACGATTTCCACCGGGCGCCTGATCCGCCACCAATCCCGCGCCAATGCCCATCAGGGCGTATAGAATTGTCCACACCACCGGAAACAGCCACCCAGGCGGCGCCAAGGGTGGTTTTACCGCCAATTGACCGTAGAGTTCCGCGGAATTTCCGGTCAGCAGGCCCGCCAACAACCCCACCGCTTCCGATAAAATCACCCAAAAAATGATATTTTTCCACTTGTTTCCCATCATAGTTATCACCCTGTACATCCTATGCGCCGAAGATGGCCATCATGCCAGCCCGGAAGTTGCGAATTCATGGCGGAAACCGTAAAAATTCACGAAAAATACTGAAAAAAGTTGTTGACATTACAGTCCCCCTGTGGTAGAATGTTTCTACCTGTGAAAAAGGGTTATTTTTTTGCGGCCATTTTTCAGCTCCGGGCGGCTTGTAGTTGCCGCTTCCTAAATTTTTTCCTGGGCGGAGTGATACAGGGAGGCAATTTTAAGGAGGTGCCGATATGCGCGTTAAAGTCACTTTGAGATGCTCCGAGTGCAAGCAGAGAAACTACAACACCATGAAGAACAAGAAGAACGACCCCGACCGTCTCGAAATGAAGAAGTACTGCAGATTCTGCAGAAAGCACACCACCCACAACGAGACTAAGTAAGGAGGTCCCCTATCATGGCTGAAGTCAAGAAGGAAAATTGGTTCACTAGAGCCTGGGGCGGCGTATGCAAGTACTTCCGTGAGCTCCGCAGCGAGCTGAAGAAGGTTGTTTGGTCCACCCCCAAGCAGGTCGCAAAGAACTGCCTGATCGTTTGCCTGTGCTGTCTGTGCGTGGGCGTGTTCATCTGGCTGTTTGACTTTGTGGCTCAGATTGGTATCACTGGTCTGATCGACGGCGTTAACGCCCTCAAAGGGTAATTCGCCATGGCTGAAACTGCAAGATGGTATGTTGTGCATACCTACTCCGGTTATGAAAACACCGTAAAAGCCACCATCGAAAAAACCATCGAATCCCGCCAGCTGCACGATCAGATCCTGGCCATCTCCATTCCTCTGGAAACCGTAACGGAGATCACCGAGTCCGGCGTCAGCAAAACCTACGACCGCAAGGTCTATCCCGGTTATGTGCTGGTTAAGATGGTCTACAGCGATGACACTTGGCATGTCATCCGGAATGTCCGCGGCGTCACCGGCTTCGTGGGCACTTCCAGCAACGATCCCACCCCCCTCACCGAAGAAGAAGTTTACGCCATGGGCGTTGAGAAGAAGGAAATCATTGTCAACTATGCAATTGGCGATACCGTCCGCATTCTCGATGGTCCCCTCAGCAGCTTCACCGGTCGTGTGGAAGAAGTGGAGATCGACAAGAATCGCGTCAGCGTGGTTGTTTCCATGTTCGGCCGCGAGACCTCTGTCGACTTTGAGCTCGACCAGGTAGAGGTCGTTTCCCAATAACGCATCGGACGGAAATTTCCGTCGGAACGTGGGAGGGGCTAAAGCCCCGAAAATATGCGTACCAGCGCATCTACACCACAATATATTCAGGAGGTGCTTATTATGGCACAGAAAGTTACTGGTATTATCAAACTGCAGATCAACGCCGCTAAGGCTACCGCTTCCCCCCCTGTCGGCCCTGCTTTGGGTCAGCACGGCGTGAACATCGCTGCTTTCATCAAGGAGTTCAACGCCCGTACGAAGGATCAGGAAGGCTACAAGATTCCCGTTGTTATCACTGTTTACGCTGACCGCAGCTTTACCTTCATCACCAAGACCCCCCCTACCCCCCTGCTGATCGAGAAGGCTATCGGCCTGTCCAAGGGTTCCGGTGTACCCAACAAGCAGAAGGTTGGCACCATCACCAAGGCTCAGATCACCGAGATCGCCAAGATCAAGCTGCCCGACATGAACTGCCCCACTCTGGAAGCTGCTGAGAGCCAGGTTGCTGGCACCTGCCGTTCCATGGGCGTCACCGTCGTCGACTAATATTTGTCATCCGGGCAAAATTGGACCCGGAAATGTGGGAGGATTATTCCGCATCACCACTATATAGGAGGATAACAAAAGTGTTTAGAGGTAAAAAGTATCAGCAGAGCGCTAAGCTGATTGACCGCTCTGTTCAGTATGATCCCACCGAAGCCCTGGATCTGGTCGTGAAGGGTGCTTCCGCAAAGTTCGACGAGACCGTCGAGCTGCACATCAAGCTGGGCGTTGACTCCCGTCACGCTGACCAGCAGGTTCGTGGCGCTGTCGTTCTGCCCAACGGCACCGGCCGCACCATGCGTGTTCTGGTTTTCACCAAGGACGCTAAGGTTGAGGAAGCTAAGGCTGCCGGCGCTGACTATGTCGGCGGCATGGAGCTGGTTGAGAAGATCACCAAGGAGAACTGGTTCGAGTTCGACGTGGTGGTTGCTTCCCCCGACATGATGGGCGTTGTTGGCCGTCTGGGTAAGGTCCTGGGCCCCAAGGGCTTGATGCCCTCCCCCAAGGCCGGCACCGTGACTCCCAACGTCGGCGCTGCTGTTAAGGAAATCAAGGCTGGTAAGGTCGAGTACCGTCTGGACAAGACCAACATCATCCACTGCCCCATCGGCAAGGTTTCCTTCGGCGTTGAGAAGCTGCAGGAGAACATGGACACCCTGGTTCGCGCTGTTGTGAAGGCTAAGCCCGCCGCAGCCAAGGGCCAGTATATCCGTTCCTGCACCGTGGTTTCCACCATGGGCCCCGGCGTCAAGGTCAGCACTGTTAAGTACGGCAACTAATTGCTAATAGACAAGCCCGGATGCAAATGCATCCGGGCTGTTTGCATATCTTCTCTGTCATCCCGAGGGTCGCCGAGGGATCCGTTCTCCTATGATATAATGGATGCGGATCCTTCGGCTTGCTTCGCTCGCTCAGGATGACATACTGTTAATTTATCCCAAAATTTTCGCTTTCAGGATTTGTTTACGGACATGCTCCATGGTAATATTTTGGTATTCGCCGTCCTGCGGTGGATAGTAGGCAGAGTCCAGTATTTCAGCTCTACTATTCCCACCATATGTAATCACATGAAGCTCGATTACGCAATATCCAACGATATGCGATTCTGCGTAAAGAATTGCTTCGATGTAGATATGGTTTTTTTCTTCAATTGCATCGGACCTATATTCAAACTGTGACCAATATATTCTTTGATTATCGGAAACAGTACATTCTCTTCCCAAATATTCAGTTTTATTCTGACCTATCAAGCTGCCGGAATTCACATTAATTGCCCATCGCACAGGAATATCTTCATCAAGAGAAAGCATAAAGGGATAGCCAGGTACAGAATTATAACCATCGCCGCCTTCTTCAGGAAATGTTATCGCACCCAAGTCTTCCAGAGATTTATGCGGATGAAAATCGATACACAGCCAAGCGAAAAACAGACCAATCAGGACAACAAACACTGCGGTGACTATAAGAACATATTTCAGAGTTTTGCGTTTGTCAAATCTACTGCAGCTTCTGGCGTTGGAATCTTCAGGATTTACCGGTGCAGGGGCATCCTTTTCCACAGACGGATTCTTTACGAATGTGTCCTGGTGATCCATAGAAATGTCTCCTTTCTGAGAATTAACGGACAAATTTTGTCTTTCTATTACTCTGCTGTATAAAGAAAAATATTTGATTGGCAAACATCCTCCTGTAAACAGTATACAATACGCCTATAAAAAGCACAATTGACAATTACTCCAAAATCCGAACAAAAATTTCTAGCATTATCCCATGTCACATTTCCGCTTCTTGTAACATACGCAGAACGACATGGTTATACTGCTCAGTACGGCAACTAATTGCTAATAGACAAGCCCGGATGCTTTCGCATCCGGGCTGTTTTTATGAACTTCGCATTTCTACGAGCCCTTAGCTCTATGCAGCTCGTGGGCATAAGCAATCACCCTCAGCGGTAAAATCCCCTCCTGGTAGGCAGCCTCGGCTTCGTAAACAGCACCGTCCTTATATGCCCCCAAAAAGAACGAAGAATGCCAGGCAAACTCATAGCCACCGATATCTTTATAAGTGACCTCTTCCAAATCGGTAGGAATTAAGAAAACAACCCAGCCGTCGAAACATTCGTAATATTCGCCAACCAATTCAGAAGAAACACCATACTGCTGTTCAACGGCGGCTTTGATCTCCGATCTCATTTTTCCAGGATTAGCTGCCTCCGAATATCCATTGTTCTGCACATGTCCGCCGCTACAACTGCATAATGCGCAACAAATCAAAGTAAGGCAAAGGCTAACCAGCATCACTTTTTTCATCGTTCTCCCTCCGTTCCATCCGTATGATTATCGAACAATCGGCAGTTCTCTTTCTAACATATCTATTCTATATTTATTATATACTTTAACATAGACAAAATGTCAAGCGTAAATATCTCCTCAGGGACCATTCGCATAGATTGACGCAGCGCAATCGTCGATAGATTAGCGGGCCGGGCAATGCCACGGCCCCTACGGATTGCTTGTGAGGGATACGGATCCTTTGACTCGCTGCGCTGGCTTAGGTAGACAAAAATTTTGTTTTTTCAATAAATAATGCTTGACATTTTATATAGTCTATGATAGAATGCATCTGTTGCCAAAGACAGCAGGTGCCGCAAGGCGTAAGTCCTGCCGAGGTGCGCCAATCAATTACTTTGATCGTTTGCGTGTCTTACTGTCTTCTGGCAGGAAGACACTTTTTTATTTTCGGAGGTGAAAATTATGCCCAACGCAAAGGTTCTTGAGAGCAAGAAAGCCGTCGTCGAACAGCTGACCGGCAAGATCCAGGAGTCTACCGCTGTTGTCTTCATCGACTACAAGGGTATCTCTGTTGCTCAGGACACCGAGCTGCGTAAGCAGTTCCGCGAAGCTGGTGTAGAGTACTCCGTCGTTAAGAACACCCTGACCAATTTTGCCGCTAAGAATGCCGGCTATGATTTCTCTAAGGTTCTGAACGGTACTACTGCAATGGCTTCCACCACCGGCGACCCCATCGCTCCCGCGCGTATCGTCGCTGAATTCGCCAAGAAGAACAAGCTGAAGACCCTGGGTATCAAGGGCGGCATCGTGGAAGGCTCTGTCCTGTCCGGCGAGCAGCTCACCGGCTTTAGCGAACTGCCCAGCAAGAACGCTCTGGTCGCTTCTGTCCTGGGTACTTTCCTGGCACCTATCTCCAGCCTGGCTTTTGTTCTGGATCAGATCCGGATGCAGAAGGACGGCTCCGCCGCTGCTGCAGAATAATCTGCGCTGCGTAAACCAACAAACCATCTTACTCAAAACATAATTTTAGGAGGAAATTTATCATGGCATCTGAAAAGATCACTGCTCTGGTTGAGCAGGTTAAGGAACTGACTGTTCTGGAGCTGTCCGAGCTCGTTCACACCCTGGAGGAAGTTTTCGGTGTTTCCGCCGCTGCCGCTGCTGTTGCTGCTCCCGCTGCCGCTGCTGTTGAGGTCGAGGAGAAGACCGAGTTCGACGTCATTCTGAAGGCTGCTGGCGCTTCCAAGCTGGGCGTCATCAAGGTCGTCCGCGCTGCTACCGGCCTGGGCCTGAAGGAAGCTAAGGACATCGTCGACAACTGCCCCAAGACCCTGAAGGAAGCTATCAGCAAGGAAGACGCTGAGAAGCTGGTCGCTGAGCTGAAGGAAGCCGGCGCTGAGGCTGAGATTAAGTAATTTAATCCCTCATCTTTCCTACAACAGCCGCTGGATATATTCCAGCGGCTGTCTTTTTCTCCGAGGTGACCTATGGAAAAGATCCTGCAGATCATTCAATCTGCCAACTGGGAATTTGAAATCCCCGAAACCATTACCCAAATCGGCGCCACCGCCCTGCAATACGGCAAATTTCTTGGTCTGCTGATTTTGGGCGTACTGCTGCTGAGTTCTTTGACCCGGCTGCTGTTCGGCAAGGAAAACCAGATCAATTTGGCCATCACTGCCGCCATGGAAATTCTGTGTCTGTATGTGATCAACATTGTGATCTGCGCTCTGGGGCTGGATTACAAGCTGTTCCTCTCTCCCCTGCCCTTTGTGGGCATGTCGGAGGATTATCTGTACCTGTTCCCCCTTCTTTCGGCAGATATGCCGGTGCTGTACAATCATCTGCTGCGGCTGCTGATCATCGCGTTTTTGGTGAATCTCATCGGTGGGCTGATCCCCCAGGGCCAAAATCTGCTGACCTGGACCATCCTGCGGCTGATCACTGTGGCATTTTCCGTTGCGGCCCTTTACGGCGTGGATCTGCTGTGCGGATTGTATTTACCCCAGGGATTTGGTGAATACGCCCCCACTATTTTGGTGTTGAGCCTGGCGGCATTGATCGCACTGGGTTCTCTAAAGCTGCTTGTAGGCGCCGCACTGTCCTTCCTGGACCCGATCATTGGAGCGCTGTACACATTCTTCTTTTCCAATGTTGTCGGCCGTGCTTTGGCCAGAGCCATGGTGTCCTGCCTGCTGATCAGCGGCCTGCTGTTGCTGGCCAATTGGCTGGGTATCACCGCGCTGCACATTGCGGCGGAGGCCCTGAAGGGGTATATCCCGCTGCTGGCGGTGGTTGTGCTACTGTGGTACTTCGTCGGCCGGGTACTGAAGAAACATTGATCAAACACCATCCACTAACATAAAACCCAGGGAGTATTCTCTCCCTGGGTTCTTTTTAGAATGTGGCTACATCGGGATCGGCAGGTTCTGCGCCGGTGGTGACCTCGAGCGCCGTCAAAACCGGGCCAAGCTCGCCATGGTACAGGCTGTGCTTCTCGGCGGACACCTTAGCGGTGACCATGACCCAGGAACGGGGTTCCAGGGCTTCCGGCGCGTCATAGCGGCAAGGCAGGCCGCAGAACTGGATATCATCCACGCAGCAGGTCATCACAAAGCGGCCGGGGGCAAACAGGCCTTTCTTTTCCCGCCGCAGCATGGCCACCTGGGCCTTGAAGCGGACGGTTTTTCCCTGGTATTTTTGCGGCTCCTCAGATACATCCCGATACCAAAGGGCATAATCCTCATCCTTGATGTCGATGATAGGAGCGTTGATATCAAAAGGCAGCGGGTCCTCGATATCGTCAAACTGGGTGGTGCCGTCGGTATAATCATAGAGAATGTCGATGTTCCGGCTGGCAGCCCGGGCCAGCTTGTGCAACGGCATGATGTCCGCGCCCTTTTCCAGCCGGTTGAACACCACCATTTGGGCGCCCACCAGCTTATCCATCACCAGGTTGCGCATATTGGCGTTATAGGCCATAATGGTGGTGGAATCGGCGAACATCACTTCCTGGGCCACTACCCAATCCTCGGGAAAACGGGTATACAGATCGCCTACCAGGTGCATACCGTTCATTTCTGCCACCACCCGCTGGGCCTTGTGCTTCTTCGCCAGCGCCTGCAGTGCTTGGTGGTAACGGTTTGTTGGTCCAGCACCTCAAGGAACACATTTTTGTGGGGATAATTGGTGGAGTCGAACTCCTCTTCTCCCTCCTCAAACACCAGCAGCAGTGTCCGTTCGCCGGCATTGAAACGCTCGTCTTCCAATGTTTCCTGGATAAACTTGGTCTTACCGGCGTCCAGGAAACCGGTGAAGGCATATACAGGAATCTGCACCATACTTACACCCCAAACAGTTTTGCCACGCCCTGCTGATCCAACTGCGCGCCGATGACACAAAGCTTACCGATGATACAGGCAGAACCCATGCGGACATTGTGCTCCTCCGGCACATAGTCGAAGTGGATCCAGCCGCCGTCTGCGCAGGCAACGATGCCCTTCGCCCGGAGGATCATACCGAAACGGCCACTGTCCAGGCTGTGAAGCGCGGCTTCCAGCTCCGCCACGGTGAACTTTCGGGTGGTTTCCACGCCCCAGGAGGTGAAGACCTCATCGGCATGATGATGGTGATGCTCGTGGTCATGGTGACCGCAGCAGCCTTCCTCATGGTCGTGATGGTGGTGATGCTCGTGGTCATGGTGACCGCAGCAGCCTTCCTCATGGTCGTGATGATGGTGATGCTCGTGGTCGTGGTGACCGCAGCAGCAGCCTTCCTCGTGGTCGTGATGATGGTGATGTTCGTGGCCGAGGTGACCGCAGCAGCA
>SVLC01000067.1 GCA_015068155.1 Oscillospiraceae bacterium
AAAGGGAAAAATACCTTTTTCACATCTGCAAAATCGCTTGTAAAAATTTCGACCGTAGAAACGGCGAAACCCCCGATAAAATCGGGGGTTTCTTGGGCAATATCTTTTTCATTGCCCTTTGATGGTGGAGACAACAGGACTCGAACCTGTGACCTCATGCGTGTGAAGCATGCGCTCTAACCAGCTGAGCTATGCCTCCAACTGGAACAGGTAAGATTATAGCACAATTTCTCCAATTGTCAAGAGGGTATTTTCATTATTTCCATCAAATGTGGATCAGCGGAACCGTCTGTAAAATTTCCAATCCAAATCGCTCTGCCAGTTCCCTTCCCTGCGCTTGCATCTGCTTGTCCAACAGTTCCTGAGGCTTATGGGCATCCACGCCCAGCACCACCTGGCAGCCTTCCTCCGCCACGATTTCCAAAAACCGGGGTGCAGGATACTGCCGCTGCAGCTGCATACCCAGCAGATTGATCTCCAGCGGAACACCGCAGGCCTTTGCCGCCCGGCACAGCCGCCCCATTTCCTGGCGGTAGATCTGACCGTCGCCCACAAAATTCATAATATCCGGGTGGGCAAAATAGGTAAACAGGCCGGTATACATGGCCTCAATGGTCTGGTCGCAATATTGCTTCAGCAATACCCGGTCTGCCGTAGGCGCGCCGGTGCCGATGCCTTCTATCTCGTCATACAGCAGGTGTTGACCCAGCAGCATATATTCAATTCCCTGATCCCGGACCATTTGTACCATTTCTTTGAAGAACCCGGGATAGTACTCCGCTTCCACCCCCAGATGGATCTGTATCTGACCGGCGTAGCGCTTGCGCATGGTCTCTACCGTCGCCACATAGTCCGGCAGTTCCTCCGGACGCATCCGGAAGGTAGAGTAATATCCGTTGGGAAACGGATAAGGCGTATGGTCCGAAAAACCCAGTATCTGCATGCCTGCATCCAAGGCACATTGGACATATTTTTCTTCCGCGCCGCTGGCGTGATTGCAGCGCGGGGTGTGCGTGTGATAATTTGCGATCATAGGTCTTTCCTTTCCGCAGAATTTCTGCTAGAATGTATTCCAAGGATGTGATGCTATGCAATATCAAAATATGGTCCCCGGCATTTTCCTTGCCAGGCCCAACCGCTTTATTGCCCATGTTGCAATCGCGGGCAACACGGAAATTTGTCATGTAAAAAATACCGGTCGCTGCCGGGAGCTATTGCCTCCGGGCGCAGAGGTCTGGTGTCAGCAGTTTGACAATCCCAACCGAAAGACAAAATTCGACCTGATCACCGTGAAAAAGGGTGATCGCCTGATCAATATGGATTCCCAGGCCCCCAATACAGCGGCAAAAGAGTGGCTGCTATCCGGCGGCCTGGGTGAGATATCGGCGCTAAAAGCTGAGTACACCCACGGCGATTCCCGCTTCGATTTTTCCTTTCTGAAAAACGGGCAGCGGTGTTTTTTGGAAGTCAAGGGTGTCACCCTGGAGCAGGACGGCATCTGCGCCTTCCCCGACGCGCCCACCCAGCGGGGTGTTAAGCACTTAAAAGGTCTCACCGCCCTGGCCCAGGAAGGCTACGGTGCCTATGTGCTGTTCGTGATCCAAATGACGGATGTGGTCTATCTGCATCCCAATGATGCCACCGATCCCGCCTTTGGTCAGGCACTGCGGGAGGCTGCCGCCGCAGGCGTGCGGATACTGGCTATGGATTGTCGGGTAACGCCCGGATCCATGACCATCCATCAGTCGGTGGAGGTTCGGCTGTAACCTTCGGCTCAGCCTCTTACATATTCTACGATCCGGTTAGCGATCCGGGCGAATTCCGGAATGGACAGGGTCTCGCCCCGGACATTGGCGTCAAAGCCTGCCGCTTCGATCACCTCTGCGGCGCCGGCCTTGCCCAGTTCCGGGAATCCGGCAGCCAGGCCGTTGGCCAGTTTCTTCCGCCGCATGGCAAAGCTGGCCCGCACCAGGCGGAAGAATACCTTTTCATCCAAAACATCCCAATTTCTTTCTTTTCGCACCCGCAGGCTGATGACGGCAGAGGTCACCTTGGGTTGGGGCAGAAAGCAATGGGCCGGCACATCAAACAGCAGTTCCGGCTCCGCATAATACTGGCAGAACACCGTAAAAGCGCTATAATCCTCCGTTCCCGGCTCAGCGGCGATCCGCTGGGCCACTTCTTTTTGCACCATAACGGTGACCGAATCAAAACAATCCGCCTCCAGCAGGGCTGTCAGAATGGGTGAAGTAATATAGTAAGGCAGATTGGCGCAGGCCATAGGCCGCAATCCCGGGAATTTTTCTGCCACCAGGTCGGGAATATTCTGGTTAAGCACATCATCCCAGATGATCTCCAAATTGTCAAATTCCCCCACGGTCTGCCGCAGAATCGGCTCCAGCCGTTTGTCCAGTTCCACGGCGCATACCTTTTTCGCCCGCAGGCACAACTGTTGCGTCAACGGGCCGATACCTGGACCGATCTCCAGCACACCGGCGGTTTCATCTACGCCGGCATCAGTGGCAATGGATTGGGGCACCCAGGGCGCGATCAGGAAATTCTGTCCTTTTGCCTTGGAAAAATGGAAGCCATGCTCCTGCAGCAGAGGCTTCATCACCTGAATATTACATACATCGATCATCTTCTCGCCGCCTTTCTTTGTCTTTAGTATATCACAAATCCCAGGATTTGCAAGATGCAGCTTTTCCGCCGCTGCCAGCCGCTTTGGCGACAAATTCCCGCAGGCGCCCGATCATTTTTTGTGCATTTCCAATTAAAACTTGCATTTTCCCCGGCAAAAATACAGCATTTTTACCATTCGTGCAAAAATACGACCGTTCGTGCAAAATTTATCATTTTCTACACAGTTTATGCTATACTGTATTTGTAAAAAATCATCTTGAAGGGAGGCCGTATATGCAGAAAATCAAGCAGCTTTGGGGCAGCTTCGTTCAAAAGCATCCCAAGCTGTCCCAATGGGTCCGGGAGGGCGGCTTATTCTTTCTGGTCAGTAATCTGATCACCGTCTTCAAGTACCTGATCCTAACCTTCCTGCCCATGGCATTCGCCTTCATGGGCAGCCGGGATTTCGGATTCCCGGGAACCGATGTCACCCTCTTCGGCATAGAATTCAAATGGTACATCATCGGCTACAGCGCCGAGCAGGGCGGTCTTGCCTATTTCACTGCCTACATGGTGGCTATGGTCATCGGCGAGGTGGTCAATTTCCTCATTCAGCGCAAATGGGTGTTCCGCAGCAACGGCAACATTTGGTTTCAGGGCGGCTGGTACGCCTTAGCCTTCTGTATCGTTACCTGTGTGGTCAACTCCATCAACTGTGTGTGGATCTCCGTGGCCGGAAATTTCGTCGACGGCTGGCTGTACAACATCGGCACCACCATCCTCAACGGCGGTGTTTCCATGGTCGTATTCTTCCTGGTGAACAAGGTGGTCTTTACCGATAAAAAGGCCATCCCCGGAGACGCGCCATGAGCCGGCGGCGTTGGCTTGGTATGCTGCTGGCAGCCATGTTACTGCTGTCCGGTTGCAGCAAAGATCCAGGCGGAAGTCTGATCACCGAATCTCTCCCCTCACGGCTGACCCCGGAAGAATGCAAGATCGCCATTTTTGAAAACGGCAGTCCCGAGGGTTTCTGGTCCCGTAATGACCGGGGCAACGGTCCGCCCTTTGATTGCCGCTTCAGTAGCGATAACGCCCGGATCGCGGACGGCTTGCTGCAGCTCTGGCTGACCGCGGAGGAAACCGGCTATGTCGGCGCGGAATACCACACCTGGAACACCTTCCATTACGGCTACTACAGCGTATCCATGCAGGCCGTCAAATGTGATGGGGTGATCTCCTCTTTCTTCCTCTATACCGGACGGCCCTGGGACGAGATCGACATTGAATTTTTGGGCAACGACACCACAAAAGTACAGTTCAACTATTATCACAACGGCAAAGGCGGTCACGAATACCTCTACGACCTGGGCTTTGATGCCTCCAAGGAATTCCACACCTATGGCTACCGCTGGACCGAGACCTCCATCACCTGGTTCGTCGACGGTCAGCCGGTTTATAAAGTTACCACCGATAAGTCCGCCACCCCCGCCAAGAATTTGGTGATCGTGGATGTTCTGCCTTCCACCCCCGGCCGGATCCTCACCAATTACTGGTGCGGCAATCAGGACGCCGAGGGCTGGATGGGCAAGTATCAGGGCCAGACCAAAGACAATGGCACCCAGTATAAGTGGATCGCCACCAGCGCCGCGGGCGCGCCCTTGAATCCCGAGGAAAAGCCCAACGAGGAGATCACCGGTATTGATTGGAACGGCATCTCCCCCATCGCCCCCACCTTCGCCAGCACCGAAATCTACACCGTCACCACCAATGGCACCGCTTCCAACATTACCTACACCGGCGTTGGCGGCAGCAGCTACATCAATGTGGAAATGGACATCGCCGAGGCTTTTGCCGATAAGAATTATGTCCATCTTACCGTTACCAACAACGGCAACGAGCAGGTCAGCGTCCGCGTAAACATGGTGGATATGGCTTTGGTGGAAGCCGGCGCCCAGAATATGTCCACCAACATCGCAGCCACCATGGATGGCACAGCGGTCAATACCGACGCCGTTTGGGGCGGTTCCTTCTTCGACATTCCCGCCGGCAAAACAACTGAGTTGGTGATCCAGTTCAACGGCCAGGTGGAGAAGCTGCAGCTGATGCTGGACTCCTCCAGAAATGACGCCAACACCTATTCCGGCGACATCACCGTGGATAACATCAAGTTTGCCAAGGTGGGTGACATTGAGATCCCCGAACAGCCCGATGACCCCGTGGTTCCTCCCGTGGAAAATCCCACCTCCGGGGATCTGACCACCACCGTTGACGGTGTGGAGGTTACCTGGAGCGGCAACGTTTCCGACGGTTACGGTCTGAACGCCGACGATGCCTCCAATACCCTGCGCGTGACCTACACCGCCATTGTGGGCAACTCCTACAAGAATTTCTGGGCCACCATGACCGACATTGCCGCCACCAAAAACATCTTCTCCATGAAGGTCACCAACAACGGCGCCGCCGCTGTGAAGATCCGCATCGACATTGAAAGCAAAACCCAGGTCAACGCCAACACCACCGCCTGCAATCTCTCCGCCACCCAGGACGGCGTAGAAGTCTACACCGATCTGGAATGGGGCGGCTCCTCCTTCACTGTTGAACCCGGCGCCACCGCTGTGCTGGAAGTGGTTTACGATGCTGCCAAGCAGCCCACCAATGTGAAGGTCTTCGTCGACAGCGCTCAGTACGACGATTCCACCACCCACGCCGGTGATATCACCATCTCCGAGGTCTGCTTCAAGGGCGAATACACCCTCGGCGAGGGCGGCGACGAGCCCACGGATCCTCCCGCTACGGAAGAGCCGATGCTGAGCTACTGGACCTCCAGCGACGCCTACACCGTCAACGGCAACAATATCCGCTACAACGGCGCCGGCAACACCTATGCCTGCGTTGGCGTCCCCATTGCTGACCTGGCTGCAGGCAACAACACCTTCACCGTTACCATCACCAACAACGGCACCGCCGATACCCGTGTTCGTTTCGATATCCAGGCCACCACCCAGGTGGGCAACCATAAGGTCTGCAATGTCAGCGCCACCGGCGGTGATGTTTGGACCGATATGGAATGGGGCGGCTCCACCGTGACCGTTCCCGCAGGCCAGAGCGTGACCCTGGTCATCACCTACGACGGCAACACCGAACGGGGCGCCGTGGCGGATCTGGTGATCTTCGTGGATGCCGCCCGTGGCGACAGTGAGACCTACAACGCCGATATCACCCTGTCCGGAATGGCCTTCTCCAACGCAGGCGAGGAAAATCCCGAAGAACCCAAGCCCGTGGAAGGCGAATATCTGAATTTCAAGGGCAATGATTGCTACAGCTTCGATTGCGCGGCCGATGCCTATGTCAATACGGTCCGTGTGACCTACACCGATGTTTCCAGAAACACCTACCTGAATGTGAACACCTGGATCCAGGACAAGGCTGCCGGCAAGAACCAGGTATCTCTGCAGATCAAGAACAACGGCACTACCACCGTGGTGATCACGGTCAAGGTAGAAGACGCATCTGCCACCGGTCTGGGTGAACAGACCGTCACCATCGCTCCCGGTGAGACCGTTACCGTTAATCTGCGCTACACCGGTGAAGCTTCCATGCTGTACTTCTTCATCGACACCGGTTGAGCGGAAACCACCGTGACCAACTCCGGCGATGTGACCATCTCCGGCATTCTCTTCACTAAGGCCGACTAAACACGCAAACACAAGGCGGCTGTCATATGGCAGCCGCCTTGCCTGTAAGTATGTTATAAAGCCGGTCGTTTCGTTGCGAACAACCATTTTCCGTCCCATTTTTGCTGAAAGCAAGGGAAAACATGGGAGATTATTTATGAAACAAAAACGAAAAGGCATCGCCGGTCTGGCTATCGGTATGGCAGGCCTGCTGCTGTTCTCCATTATTTTCAATGTTCTTTCTCTGACAAAGTTCGACAATATTTTTGAAAAATTCTTCGGCGCTACCGCCTCCACCCTAAAAGGCGACACGTTGGGCGCCGATGTGCAATACTATAAGAGCGATTTTTCCGGTCCCTCCGAGCTGTACGCCTACGAGGAGGAAAAAGTGGCGCAAATCGCCGCCGAAGGCATCACGCTGCTGGAAAACGACGGCATTCTGCCTTTGGCCAAGGGAACGAAGCTGAGCATATTCAGCCACTCCTCCGTAGACCTGGTCAGCGGTGGTTCCGGTTCCGGCTCCGGCTCCTTTGAACTGACCAAGAATCTGAAAGAGGGTTTGGAAAATGCCGGGCTGCAGGTAAACGAAGCTCTCTGGGATTTTTACAAGTCCGGCAAGGGCTCGTCCTATAAGCGGGGTACCGGCGTTATCAATTACGGCGCGGACCTGGATTGGTCCATCAACGAATGCCCCTTAAGCGTCATCACCAAGGATTCCGCTCTGGTCAGTTCCTTTGACGGCACCTACGGTTTGGGCTATATGCTCACCGGATTGGATGCCGCCGGGCAGCCCTTCTCCGCCTCCGGCCGTCTGGTGGATACTTGGGTGTACGATAATTTCTCCTCTCCCGCCATGCAAAACATGGGCGATTTCGCCTTTGCCGGCACGGATTACTACTATATTAACTACGCGGAGGGCATTTACGTCGGCTATCGTTACTACGAGACCCGCTATGAAGATGTCCTCACCGGCCGGGCCAATGCCGGCGACTACGGTTTGGGCTATATGCTCACCGGATTGGATGCCGCCGGGCAGCCCTTCTCCGCCTCCGGCCGTCTGGTGGATACTTGGGTGTACGATAATTTCTCCTCTCCCGCCATGCAAAACATGGGCGAT
>SVLC01000012.1 GCA_015068155.1 Oscillospiraceae bacterium
CCCTCCTTGGCGCAGCTCCGCTTAAAACGGCGCAGTGCGGACTCCAGAGACTCGTTTTCCTTTACGCGAATTTCAGACATTGTTTTCCCTCCCTCCGATGGCATCCGGCTAGATCCTGGATGCATTCAGGGCCTGTTTTTCATCAGGCTTGAATATTATACGCCGTGTTGCGGCAAATGTCAAGCACGATTTCGACGAAATTATAAAAAAGTTTTACTGGCGTTTGGCGATGAGCGTAATCAAACCCATGGATAAACCGAAGCCCAACCAGCAGAATGTAAACATCCACCCCCAAGGGATTTCTCCCAATATATAAGGGATTTCCTGCCAGTTGCCGAATACCGCTACCGCAACAGCACCCAATACACAAAATGCTGCCGTCATGGCTACGGCAAACAATCCACCGCCCAACAGCAACCATAGCCAGAAGAATACCAGGTCATCCGCAGAACCAAAGTTGTAAAGAGACCTCTCATCTTTCGTTAATTTCTTCATCTGCACCTTTTTTACGGCAATCTGCGCCATCTGCATAATGCGGCAATCCGACTGTGTAGTTTCCTCGTCATAAACAGTATCATAATCCCGAACCCACCAGAACAGCCGCCTTCCCTTGTTGTGAAATAGACATCCTATGATATCCGACACCTTGGAGTCCTTTTGCTTCAAGGCAGTACCGCAAAGAAAATGTACCACCGTCCAGTCATTACTGCCCAAAGTTTCCACGCAACGAATATACATTTGTGCCTTCTTTTCTGTTGCACACAAATAAGTTAAACCATAAGATTCATATAAATGCACTCCATGGATATCTCCGATCTTTCTAAAATCTGGATATGTACCGGAAAAGCCTTGACTATGCATAAACAACTGAATCTTTTCGCGCATCTTTTTTAATTGTTCAGCATCACACCGTTGCTCCACCCGAACCGGATATTCTTCTTGGGATCTGCAGATTTTCTCATAAATCGCTCGCCACAGGGGTTCCCATTCCTTTGCACACAAGACGTTCGTCAGTTGAGGCCTATAAAGTCGATTCCATTTTTTCAGCATTTTTTCAAATACAGATGTACAGCAACCAACTGCCTGGGCTATATCAGTTAGAAGTGGGTATTCTGCTCCGGTGTTTTTCATGCCAATTTGCTGGATTTCCCGCAGCAAGGGTAACAAAGTCTTTTCCTGGACATTGCAATGGTCTCCCGGAATATCTGCTTTCGAAGTAATTGCATACGTCAAGTACCAAAGATGTCCCCATGGGTCATTTGCGAAGATTTGTTCTTGTGTACAGTTATAACAAGTGACCTGAACATGGGCATCCGTGAAACGCACTAATTCTTGATCTGAATTACCGCCGCAAGTACGAAGGATATAAACATCCGCCTTCTTCTCCACTGTCAGCATTTCGTTGATGAATTCCCAATCTGCACATTCAGGCGAAAGAACAGCATTTTCCAAAATCAATCTCTGGGCATATGCACCATTATTATCCGCAAGCAGCGCAATTCGGTTTTCACCCATGTGCTCTATAGATATTCCGAAGTCTTCATCCAGCAAATACTGAAATGTATACTGCACCGCTTCTCCCAAAGGAGCCAGCAGTAGTGCCTGGGGTGTACGGTTTTCTTTAATGCGACGATCCATTTCATCACAGCAGGCAGAAAGAAACTCCAGCACTTCTTTATCTCCATTTTCCGGTAACAAGTAACTGCGTACCCCATCGGAAAGCGATGCAATTTGTTCGGCGTAATGTTTTTCCACCCACTTGCGCACTTTTTTCTGTTTGCTTACGGAAGTGTAATCTCCATAGCAGAATCGGACATGGGCGCACATACCTGCCAAAACAGCCAGGTCATTCCATTCCAACATTGTAGTTTCGGGCATGCTGCATTCTCCCTTCGCCAATATGGTTTTCTTATGATAGCACACAACACTATCTCTGTCAAATTATGCATTTCCTGGCAATATACCAGGGGGTTGCCACGGCTTTACGGCCTCACAATGACAGGATTGAGCCAATTACACGCCTGAAACTGCTTACCAATCGTTAGATTACCGCCCGCATTCCTCTTCCGCCCCCAGTTTGCGAACTGGGGGCACCTTCCCCCCGGGGGAGGGTTTGAGGGAGGGGCAAATGCCCCTCCCCTACTGTTCACACTATACAAAATCCTGCCGCTTCGCGGACAGAACGCTGAGGACAGCGTTCCCTACATTTACTTTACGATCAGGTTGACCAGTTTGTTCTTGACCACGATGGTCTTAACGATATTACCACCGTTTTTGGACAGGAAGGCAGCTATCTTCTCGTTGGCCAGCACATTGGCAACCACGGTATCGTTATCCAGATCCGCATCCATTTCCACCGTGCCGCGCATCTTGCCGTTGACCTGAACAGCGATGGTCACCACACTGTCCTTACACTTACCCTCATCATAGGTGGGCCAGGACTCGAAGGCGATGGTGGTGTCGTGACCCAGCATCTGCCACAGTTCTTCACCCACATGGGGGATGATGCAGGAGATCATCTTGATGAAGCCTTCGGCATAGGCTCTGGGGCAGGTACCATTCTTGTAGACCTCATTGACAAACACCATCATCTGGGCGATAGCGGTGTTAAAGCCCAGCTGTTCAAAGTCGGAAGTGACCTTTTTGACGGTTTGATGGTAGATCTTGGTCAGCTTGCCGTCATCGTTCTCGGTGATGTTAGCAGGCTCGGAGAAGAAGGTCCACACACGGTTGATATACTTCCGGGCGCCCTTCACGCCGTCACCGGACCAAGGCTTGCTGACCTCCAGCGGGCCCATGAACATCTCGTACAGGCGCAGGGTATCCGCGCCGTAGTCACGGACGATATCGGAAGGATTCACCACAAATTCCGGGAAGCGCTTGCCCATCTTGATGCCGTTCTCGCCCAGGATCATACCCTGGTGCACCAGCTTCTTGAAAGGCTCGGCCACGGGGCAGATGCCCTGGTCATACAGGAAGCGGGTCCAGATGCGGGAATAGATCAGGTGTCCCACGGCGTGCTCAGGACCGCCGATATACAGGTCCACCGGCAGCCAGTGCTTCAGCAGTTCCGGATCGCACAGGGCTTTGTCATTATGGGGATCGATATAGCGCATGAAATACCAGGAAGAACCGGCAGAGCCGGGCATGGTGGAAGTTTCACGCTTGCCCTTCAGACCGTCCTTGTCATAGAACTTCCATTCGGTTGCGTTTTCCAGGGGAGCCTGGCCGCCGCGGCCCTTGTAATCCTCCAGTACGGGCAGCACAACAGGCAGCTCCTCATCGGGCAGGAACACAGTCTCACCATTTTCGGTGTAGATGCAGGGAACAGGCTCGCCCCAGTAGCGCTGACGGGCAAAGATCCACTCGCGGAAGTGGTAATTATTCTTACGGCGGGCAACACCAGCATTTTCCAGCTTGACCGTAATGGCCTCCTTAGCCTCTTCTACGGTCAGACCGGTGAATTCTTCGGAGTTAATGAGCTTGCAGCCCTTGCCCAGGTAGTCCTGCTTCTCAAAAGCGCACTGGTCAACATCCCGGCCCTCGATGATCTGGATCATGGGGATACTGTGGGCCACGGCATATTCAAAGTCACGCTGGTCGTGGCTGGGAACCGCCATGACGGCGCCGGTACCGTAATTTCCCAGGACGAAGTCGCCGATGAACACCGGGACTTCACGGCCATTGACGGGATTGATGGCGTATACGCCCTTCAGGCAGCAGCCGGTCTTGGTCTTACTGGCGTCGGTACGGTCGATCTCGCTCTTCTTGGCGGCTTCGGCAATGTAGGCTTCCACATCTTCCCTATTTTCCACTCTGTCCAGCAAGGATGCGGTGATCTTGCCGTCGGGAGCCAGAACCATGAAGGTGATGCCGTAAATGGTTTCGATACAGGTGGTGTAGATGGAGAATTCACCGCCGCCGACCAGCTTGAAATCCACTTCCACGCCGGTGGACTTGCCGATCCAGTTGCGCTGGATCTCCTTGGTGGACTCGGGCCAGTCGATGTCATTCAGGCCCTCCAGCAGCTTTTCAGCGAAGGCAGGCTGATCGATGACCCACTGCAGCATCATTCTCTTCTCAACGGGATAGCCGCCACGCTCGGACTTGCCGTCGATGACCTCGTCGTTGGCCAGCACGGTGCCCAGGGCCTCACACCAGTTGACGGGCATCTCGATGCGCTTGGCATACCCCGCCTCCCACAGCTTCTTGAATATCCACTGAGTCCACTTATAGAACTCCGGGTCGGAAGTAGCGGTGAGCTTGCTCCAGTCATAGTCAAAGCCCAGTTCCTTCAGCTGCTTGGAGAAGGTGGCGATGTTCTTCTGGGTAAAGCCGTTTGGATGGTTGCCGGTGTCCACGGCGTACTGCTCGGCAGGCAGGCCGAAGGAGTCATAGCCCATGGGGTGCAGCACATTGTAGCCCTGCATACGCTTCATGCGGGACATGATATCGGTGGCGGTGTAACCCTCGGGATGGCCGGCATGGAGGCCAACGCCGGAGGGGTAAGGAAACATATCCAGGACATAGTACTTGGGCTTGGAGAAATCCCATACGTCGGTAGCGAAGGTTTTGTTGTCTTCCCAGTATTTTTGCCATTTGGATTCAACGGCGGAATGTTCATAAATAGGCATATTTATCACCTCAAATGGAATTACAAATGCTTTTTCTCCGCAATTTATAATTTGTAATCGTGAATTTGTAATTAGTCAGGCAGCAGGATATTGCTCAGATCAATCTGCTCAGCATCGGCCCACAGGCGCTCCAGGTTGTAGAAAGCCCGGGCTTCGTCGGTGAACACATGGACCACAACGCTGCCGTAGTCCAGCAGTTCCCAGGAATTGCCGCGATGGCCCTCACGGCCCAGCATAGGCTCGCCCAGCTGTTCCATGGCGTACTCGGCATAGTCGCAGAGGGTCTTGACATGGGTGTTGGAGGTGCCGGTGCAGATGAGGAAATAGTCAGCCAGAGAGCTGACCTTATCGATCTTCAACAGCTTGATGTCCATGCCCTTCTTCTCGTCCAGGGCCTTGGTAACATGAATGGCTACTTCTTTTGCAGTTAACATAATATTCTATCCTTTCACGGAATTATATTTTCATTTTCAAATACTCCAGCGCTTCTCTGGATTCGGGACTGACTTCCGCGCCCTGGCGTTTTAGGTGCTCCAGGGTGGTTTCCAGGCCCAGCTTTAGAGCGGCATCCATATCGGTCTCGGCGTAATGGCGGAGCTTGTCCACACCGGGGAAATCCCGGTTGGGCTCCATATAGTCGGCAACATAGATGATCTTTTCCAGCATGGTCATGTTGCCCTTGCCGGTGGTGTGGCATTCGATGGCGGACACCACCTTTTCGTTCTCTCCAAAGATCCGCTCCGCCACCAGGCTGCCTGTCAGGGCGTGGAGTGTCTTGGGATATTTCTTGGAAAACTCGGATAATACCTTACCATAGGCCCGGCACAATGTCAACTGCAGAGGGCCGTCGATGGCCTTGGTGACATCGTGGAGCATACCGGCCCGGGCAGCATCCGTTTCATCCACGCCCCAGATACGCGCCAGCCTTGCCGCCGTATCCCGGCAGCCCAGGACATGATTGACCCGGTTGGGATTCAGAAGGCGGATGACCACCTTTTCCAGTTCCGGCATAGGCAGGTTTTTCCAGTCGGCATTGATATTGTACAGACCGTTTTGACGGATGTAGTCCCCTACTCCGGCAGGCAGAAATTCATCGGCGCATTGGAACGCCAGGAGCCTTCGCATTTGGGTGGAGGATATCTGCACAACATTGTTTTCCACGCAGAAAACAGTGCTGCCTTGCTGCTCCAGCAAGACTTTTTGCTGGGCGATCTTCTCCTTTTCGCCCTTGTCGCCACGGCAGAATACTGCCAATTTTGCTTGGGCCAAAATGCGCTCTGGGTTTTTCCAGTTCAGAATGGACAGGAACATATCACTGCCCATCAGCAGGAATATCTCCGCCTCCGGATAGGCGGCGCGCACCGCTTCCACCGTTTCATAGGTGTAGCTGGGGCCGATGCGCCGCAGTTCCATATCGGACGGCTGCAACACCGGGTCATCCCCGCAGGCAATGCGCAGCATAGACAGTCTATGTTCCCCGCTGACAAAGCACCCATTCTTATGGGGCGGCGCGGCAGCCGGGATCATCAGCAGACGGTCCAGGCCCAACACCTTTGCCGCCTGCCGCGCAGATTGGACATGTCCAATGTGGACAGGATCAAAACTACCGCCAAATATACCTATTCGTTCCATGTTAGCCATCCTCCCGTCGAAGTGTCATTGCGAACCGGTGCGCACACTGATTGGTGGGCGTTACTCTTCTCCTCTGAGTTGCTTCTCTCTGCTGCGTTCAATGGCCTTTTCAATGGCCTGCTGGCGGAAGTATTCATTTCTCTGCTCCCGCACCTTCTTGGCCGCATCCCGGCGGGCCTTTGCGCCCTTGCGGACGGGATCCATCTTGGACTTGGGGGTTTCCTTCCGCTTGGCGCGGCCGGTGGCGTTTCTGGCCTCCTGGCACTTTTCGCTGAAGCGGTAGATCACAAATTTATAGCCCACACAAGAAACGCCATCGGCGCCGGTGACCTCACAAATGGCATCGGACACTTCCCGGGCGCTCATCAGCGCGGTTTCCAGCACCTTGCCCTTCACCAGTTCTCTGGCGGTGAGCAGATTTTCCGCTTCGGCAATCACGGCATCAGTAACGCCTTCCTTGCCAACGATCAATGTGGTATCCAGGTTGTTTGCCTGGCTGCGGAGCTCTGCCCGCTGCTTACTTGTCAGCATAACCTGCCTCCTTTAATTTCTCATTCAAAATTCTCAGCGCATTTCCACGATGGGACACCGCATTTTTCTTTTCTGCGGGAATTTCCGCAGTGGTTTGCCCAAAGGGGGGATAATAGAAAATCGGATCGTAACCAAAGCCGTTTTCGCCCCGGGGCTCCCGGGTCAATTCGCCGTGGATCTCTCCCCGGGCCTGGATGAGCTTCCCATCCGGGGTAATAAAGCTGATGACGCAGACGAATTTCGCCTGCCGCTGGCCATCGGGCACATGCTCCGTATTTTTCAGCAGCAGCATCATTCTGCCCCAATCGTCCAGGCTTTCATCAAAGCCATAACGGGCAGAATACACGCCGGGTTCACCGTTTAAGGCATCCACAGCAATACCGCTGTCGTCTGCCAAAGCAGGCAAACCGGTGGCTTCCATGACGGCTTTGGCCTTGATAAGAGAGTTTTCCTCAAAGGTGGTGCCTGTCTCTTCCACATCGATATCGATGCCCAGTTCCGACTGCAAAACCAGTTCAAAACCGAATTTATCGGTGATCTGCTTAATCTCCACCAGCTTGTGGGGATTTTTGCTTGCTAATACGACTTTCATATGTGCCTCCATTTGCCAGCCCAATTACTGGATCAGCGCTTCCACAAAATTCCGGGCCTCGAAAGGCATCAGGTCATCGGCCTGCTCGCCCACACCCACGAATTTCACGGGGATCTGCAAGCTATCTGCCACGGCAATCACGATGCCGCCCTTGGCGGTGCCGTCCAGCTTGGTCAGGGCGATCGCGGTAACGCCGGCAATTTCTTTGAACTGCTTGGCCTGGATCAGACCGTTTTGGCCGGTGGTTCCATCCAGTACCAGCAAGGTTTCCCGTGCTGCGCCAGGCAATTCCCGCTCCACAATGCGGCTGATCTTGTTCAGTTCGTTCATCAGATTGGTCTTGTTGTGCAGCCGTCCGGCAGTATCAATAATGATCACATCCACATTTCTTGCCCGGGCGGCCTGGATGCCGTCAAATACCACGGAAGCCGGGTCCGCGCCCTCATGCTGGCGCACGATATCCGCGCCGGAACGGCCTGCCCAGATCTCCAACTGGTCAGCGGCAGCGGCACGGAAGGTATCGCCGGCAACCAGCAGCACCTTCTTGCCCTCCTTCACCAGGCGGGTGGCGATCTTGCCAATGGTGGTGGTCTTGCCCACGCCGTTGACACCGATCACCAGGATCACCGACGGCGTAGTGCTGAGATCCAGCGCCACATCCCCCACATTCAGCATTTCCTCCAGAATATCCTTCAGCGCAGCCTTGGCCTCCTCGGGTGTCTTTAAGTGCTGCTCTTTAATTCTTTTACGAAGCCGATCGGTGGCCTTGGTGGCAGTTTCCACACCAAGATCCGCCAGGATCAGACTTTCTTCCAATTCGTCATAAAAATCATCGTCGATCTGACTAAAACCGGTAAATACGCTGCCCAGAGTATTGTTCAGCGCTTCTCTGGTCTTGCTCAAACCGGCCTTAATTTTATCAAAAAAGCCCATACGGAACTCCTTTCATCATTCAACAATTCCCAAATACTGCTCCATCTGGTTCAGGTCCAGCCGCAGCAGCTTGGAAACGCCCTGCTCCTGCATCGTTACACCGTAGAGCACATCGGAGGCTTCCATGGTGCCTCTTCTGTGGGTGATGACGATAAACTGGGTCTGCTTGCTCAAATTGTGCAGGTAGGATGCAAAGCGCTCTACATTCCGATCGTCCAAAGCCGCGTCGATCTCGTCCAGCAGGCAGAAGGGCGTGGGGCGTACCTTCAAAATGGCAAAGTACAGCGCCGTTGCCACAAAGGCCTTTTCGCCACCAGAAAGCAGCGTGATGGTTTTCACCTGCTTTCCGGGGGGCTGCACCCGGATCTCAATGCCGCAGGTCAAGGGATTATCCGGATCCTCCAAAAGCAGTTGACCCTTGCCGCCACCGAACATTTCTTCAAAGACCTGACCGAAATAGTGATCGATCTTCTGGAACTCGGTGACAAAAATGGCGGTCATTTCCTTGGTAATATCCCGGATGATGCTCTCCAGCTCCCGCTTGGAAGTCAGCACATCATCCCGCTGTGCCGACAAATAGGTATATCGCTCGTTGACACGGGCATATTCCTCAATGGCACCCAGATTCGGCGTGCCCAGCGCAGCGATCTTACGCTTCAATTCACTGATGCGGCGATTGCCGGCTGTAACCGAATCGATCTGACCACGATGCTCTCCTGCGGTGCCGGGGGTTAGTCCATAGGAATCCCACAGCTTGTCGATGATCTGCTTTTCCTCCATGGATGCGGCCAGTTTTTTCTGCTCCAAGCCGGCGCAGGCCCGCTCCATATTGAGAATATCCTTATTCTTTTCCTGGGTCTCCCGCTCTGCCCGCGTCTTGGAGGCCTCGGTCTGCGCCCGGAGCTCCAGGGTGTTTTGCAGCGCCTCCCGCTGGGCATCCACCTGCAGATCGTTCTCCTGCTGTTTGCGCAGCAGTTCCCCGATCTGGACCCGTAAACGATCATTTTCCGCCCAAGTAGCTTCGATCAACGCCATTTTCTTCTCGCGGTCGCCTTCCATGGCGCCCCGAAGCTGCTGCAGATCCACGCTGTGACTCAGGGCAGTATTGCGCTCGGCATCCAAAGCGGCTTCTTCCGCCCGGGCAGCGGCCAAATCTTCGGTGATCACGGCGGTGGCCGCAGCAACCTCATTTTGGCTGCCTTCCAGCAGCGTCAGCTTACTGCGGTTTTCCGCCAGCATCTGATTGTACACCTGGATCCGGGCTGTGCCGGCAGCGATCCGCTCCCGGTCCGCAGCTGTGCGCTGCTGCAGCGCATTTCGCTCCCGCTGCGCACCCTCCACCGCTTCGGTGATGGCATTGAGAAGGATCTCATGCTGCTTTTCCTGGCCCTGGAGCATCAGCACCTGATCCTGGGCCTGGCGAAGCTGTTCTTTTGCAGTGTCCAACTGATACTGGACCTGATCGGCCGATCGCTGGGCTTCCCGCAGTTCGGCATCCGCGGCCAATAGCTGCTGCTGCAGATTCTTCTCCTGGGCCGTCAGTTTTTCCAGTTCGTTGGCCCGGGACAAAATACCCGCTTCCTTATTGACAGAACCACCGGTCATGGAACCGCCGGGGTTCATGACCTGTCCGTCCAATGTGACGATTTTGAAGCGGTTCTTATACTTTTGGGCCATCATAATGGCGGCATCGATATCCCGCACGATGACAGTACGGCCCAACAAATTCTCCACGATACCCAGGTACTGCGGCTGGGAACGCACCAACTCCGATGCGATGCCCACATAGCCCCGGCAACCGTCCAAACCGTTCTCCTGAAGCTGTTTGCCCTGGACCGTAGCAATGGGCAGGAAGGTAGCCCGTCCGCCACCGGTACGCTTCAAAAACTGGATAGCGGCCTTGCCGTCCGCCTCGCTGTCAACCACGATCTGCTGCATGGCGCCGCCAAGGGCGATCTCGATGGCAACGGTATAATCATCCTCGGTACGGATCAGCTTGGACACCGGCCCGTGGATATGCTGTAAACTGCCCCGCTGCGCCTCTGTCATCACCAGTTTAACGGATTTTTGATAGCTTTCAAAATCCCGTTCCATGGCGCTGAGTACACGGACTTTGGCAGAAACGGAATTATATTTTCCGGTAAGATCTTTTACCTTTTCCTGCAGGCTGTCCCGCCGCTCCAGACGGGTCTTCTGCCGCAGGGTATAGCCGGAAATGGTATTGTTGGCCGCAGTCACATCCTCCTGGGATTTTTTAAGCTGCCGTTGGCTTTCTGTTAACTGCGCAGATGCCAGGTCCATGCGTTCCTGGCCGGAAGCAAGATCCTCCGACAGTTCCTGCAAACGGCTTTCGGATTGCGCCATCGCCTGCTGCAGGCTGCGAATATCTGCCTCCTGCGCGGCAACATTGGCCATCAGCGTGGCTTCCTCTCCCCGCAGTTCCAAGAATTGCCGCTGCACGCCCTGGGCATTCATGGTCATTTCCGTCAGCTGCTGCTGCAGCATTTGCAGGCGATCCCGTTTCTCGGCCAACGCCTGCTCGATCTGGGCGATCCGCTGCTGAGTCTGGCTGATCTGCTGATCAATGCCGCCGCTTCGGCTCTCCTGACCCTGCAATTCTTCCTGGATCCGGGCAATGTTCCGGTCGTTATTCTCCACATTGCCCCGCAGTACGGCCATCTGGCCGTCGATCTGCTGATGAACGGACTCCAGCATATTGACCTTCAAACGGATGGTCTCCAGCTCGCCGTCCTTGACGCGCAGATCCTCGCCCATTTTTTCCGCCTGGGCATAGAGTTTTTCCAGATCCTCATGGGCCTGCTGCAGCACGAAGGAAGCGGAGGCATAGTCCTCTTCCGCCTTTTTTGCGGCAGCGGACAGCTTGTCCAGCGTGTCCATCCAAACCGCAACTTCCACGCCCTGCAGTTCGGCCTTCAGGTCCAGGTATTTCTTAGCCTTTTCCGATTGGAACTTCAAGGGTTCCAACTGCAATTCCAGCTCCGAGACCTTGTCGCCGATGCGCATCAGGTTATCTTCGGTTTTTTCCAGCTTCCGCTCGGTTTCTTCCTTGCGGTGACGGTATTTGGAGATACCGGCAGCTTCCTCGAAGATCTCCCGACGGTCGGCGCTTTTCAGGGAAAGGATCTCGTCAATACGGCCCTGGCCGATGTTGGAATAACCCTCCCGGCCCAGGCCGGTGTCCATGAACATCTCGTGGATGTCCCGCAGACGGGCGGATTGCTTGTTGATATAGTATTCACCGTCGCCGCTGCGATAATAACGGCGAGTGACCATTACCTCGTCGGCATCGTACGGCAGCGCCCGGTCGGTGTTGTCCAGGGTCAGGGTCGCCTCGGCGAAGCCCACAGCCGGACGCTTTTGGGTACCGCCGAAGATCACGTCTTCCATTTTGGCGCCGCGGAGGGTCTTGGTGCTTTGCTCGCCCATGACCCAGAGGATCGCATCGGAGATATTGGATTTACCGGAACCGTTGGGGCCGACGATGGCGGTGATATCATCGCCAAAGCGGATCAAGGTCTTATCCGGGAAGGACTTAAAGCCCTGCACTTCCAAGCTTTTCAGATACACAGTCGCATACCTCATAAAACGAAAAATTTAATCAGTTTATTATACAAATAAAAGAAAAAAATTGCAAGGCTTTATTTTCAAATGAAGGATAAATTGTTGTTTATCATGTCATCCTGAGCGAGCAAAGCGAGTCGAAGGATCCGTTCCCCGTAGTCGAAGAATACGGATTCTTCGACTACGCGGCCCTTTGGGCCGCTCCGCTCAGAATGACATATTCGGTACGGATACTAAGCTAAACAACAATTTATCTTACCAAACAAAAAAGCCGGAAGGGTCTCCCCTTCCGGCAGTTGATTTTATATTTCGTCAGGAAACAGAGCTTCCATGGCAGCCTGCGCGGCGGCCTGTTCGGCACGCTTCTTACTGGAGCCGATGCCTTCGCCCACCACTTTGCCATTGAGAGAGACCTCCACCCGGAACTTTTTATCGTGATCCGGGCCGGACTCCCCTACCAGCGTATAGGCCAGCACTTGATTTTTCTTCTGCTGCACCAGTTCCTGCAGCGCCGTTTTATAGTCGGCATTGCGTAGTTTCTTCACCGGTACATCTGTCAGCACAAAGGTGTTGATAAAGTTTCTTGCAGATTCCATGCCCCCATCCAGGAAACATGCTGCGATCACACTTTCCACCGCATCGGCCAGGATAGAATCCCGCCGTCTGCCGCCGCCGGCTTCCTCGCCGTTGCCCAGCAGCAGATGTGTGCCCAAACCGATGCGTTCAGCCACCTGGGCCAGCGCCCGTTCGCAGACCATATCCGCCCGCATCCGGGTCAGATCCCCTTCGGGACGGTTCGGGAAGTTGCGGTAGAGATACTCCGCCGTGACCATGCCTAAAATGGAATCCCCAAGAAATTCCAGCCGCTCATTGGACTTCAAGCTGTCGTGCCAGCGTTCATTGGCATAGGACGAATGGGTCAGCGCATTTTGCAGCAGGGAAATATTCTTGAACCGGTAGCCGATGGCGGTTTCCAAATCCTTAATCATCGGCGTTTTCCTCCGTCAGTTGCTTCAGGGCCGTTTCCAGCTCTGCGGAGAAATCCGCGTTAACCGCATCCACGGCCTGCTTCACTGCGTTACGGAAAGCCAGGGCATCGGAAGAGCCGTGAGCCTTGATGACGGTCTTTTTAATGCCCAAAAACTGGGTGCCGCCGATTTCCCGGTAGTCCATCATGCTCGTGACCTCTTTTACGCCCTGACGGCAGAAAAGGTAGCCAATGATGGACAACGGATTATAGCCAAAGAGTTTACTCTTGCGCTTGAAAATTTTGTGTTTCATCAAGCTGCCCATAAAATAGGCGGTGCCTTCGATGGATTTGAGCAAGACGTTGCCGCTGAAGCCGTCGCAGACCACCACGTCCACCTCGCCCAAAAGGGTATCCCGGGCTTCGATGTTGCCGATAAAGTTTACAAGGCCCTTGTTATGGGCATCGGTCAGCAGGGCGTATGCTTCCTTCTGCAGCGGCGTACCCTTGGTGTCTTCGGTGCCGATGTTGAGTAAGCCCACACGGGGATTGGCGATATCCAAATTCTTTTTCGCGTACAGGCTGCCCACGATGCCGAACTGCAGCAGAAATTCCGGGGTGCACTCGGCGTTGGCGCCGCAATCGCACAAAACCGTCTTACTGCCTGCCTTGTTGGGAATGGCAGGGCCCATAGCCGCCCGACGGATGCCCTTAACGCGCTTCACGATCAGAGTGGCGCCGGAAAGCAGCGCGCCGGTGGAGCCGGCGGAGATCATGGCATCCGCCTGACCTTCGGACAGAAGGCGCAAGCCCACCACCATGGAGGATTCCTTCTTCTTGCGGCAGACATTGGCAGGATCGTCGTGCATATCCACCACATCCGGGGCGTGGACAATCTCCACATTGGCAGGCAAGGTGTCGCAGCCGGCTTCCTTTGCGGCAGCACGGATGGCGTCTTCCTGACCCACCAGGACAATATTGACATTCCAAAGCTTGGCCGCTTCCAAAGCGCCCATTACCGGGGCCTTGGGGGCATTGTCGCCGCCCATTGCGTCGATGAGAATATTCATACCAGCACCTCTTTCTCTTTTTCAGCCAACTGGTCGATCACAGCCAAAGCTCGGTTGGCGATGGCCAGGTTTTTTTCTGCCTTTTTGCGAATTCTATGTTCCAGAGGAGAAATGATGGAGAAATTCACATTCATGGGCTGGAAATTCTCCACGGTGGTATCGCTGATGTATAGACCCAGCGCGCCGATGGCGGTGGTCTTGGGGAAATCGGGAACTTCCCTGCCCTGGATGCGGGCAGCCATGGCGATAGCCGCCAGCATACCGGAGGCGGTGGACTCCACATACCCTTCTACGCCGGTCATCTGCCCGGCAAAAGCCAACATAGGGTTGCGCAGATCGGAATAATAACGATCCAGAAGTCCGGGGCTGCGCAGGAAGGTATTGCGGTGCATCACGCCGTAGCGGACAAATTCCGCATTTTTTAGGGCGGGGATCATGGAGAAAACCCGCTTCTGCTCGCCGAATTTCAAGTGGGTCTGGAAACCCACCAGGTTGAACACGGTCTTGTCGGCATTATCCTGCCGCAGCTGCACCACGGCGTAGGGCTCTTTGCCGGTCTTGGGATCGGTAAGGCCAACCGGCTTCAGCGGACCAAAGCGAAGGGTATCGAAGCCACGGCGTCCCATGACCTCCACCGGCATACAGCCCTCGAACACGTTTTTGTCTTCAAAGCCGTGGACTTCCGCCTCTTCAGCGTTTACCAGTTCATGGAGGAAAGTTTCGTACTGCTGCCGGTCCATGGCGCAGTTGATATAATCAGGGGTGCCTCGGTCATACCGGCTCTGCCACCAGGCTTCGTTCATATCAATAGACTCGGCAGTGACCAGCGGAGCGGCGGCATCAAAGAAATGCAGATACTTTTCGCCGAAATAACGGCCTATGGCATCGCTGAGCGCATCAGAAGTCAGCGGGCCGGAGGCGATGATCACAGGACCTTCCGGTACCTCGGTGATCTCTTCCTCCACCACCGTAATATTGGGGTGGTTTCTGATCTTATCGGTGACCATCTGGGAAAAACCGTAACGGTCCACCGCCAGGCAGCCGCCTGCCTCCACCCGGGTAGCATCGGCGCATTCCATGATCAGACTGCCCATGCGGCGCAGTTCTTCTTTGAGCAATCCCACTGCATTTTCCAGACGATCCCCCCGGAAAGAATTGGAGCAAACCAACTCCGCAAAGGTATCGGCATGATGGGCCGGGGATTTTTTATGGGGTTTCATTTCGTACAGGGTCACTGGAATACCGCGCCGGGCAAGCTGCCAGGCGGCTTCACTGCCGGCCAAACCGGCGCCGATGACCTTTACCATGGTTTATTCCCCTTTCTTCTTGGCCGAAGTTCTCTTGGCGGCAGGCTTTTTTCCCGTTTTTTTGGCAGTTTTCGTATCCTTTTCCGCTGCTTCGCCTTCGGCGGCGGTTGTCTTTTTGTAATAGCCCCGCTTATCTTCCGGCAGGAAATTTTCGCAGGCTTCGTTGATGCAGAAAGGCTTGTTACGGCCCCGGCCGGACTTCTTAAACATGGTGTTGCCGCACTTGGGACAATCCTCGGCAGTGGGAACATCCCAGGTCATAAAGCCGCAGGCAGCGCCCCGTTCACAGCCGTAGTAGGCATAGCCCTTTTTGGATTTGCGCTTGAGAATGGTGCTGCCGCACTTAGGGCAGCGACCGGGCATTTTTTCTGTGATCGGCTTGGTGTTGGTGCATTCCGGGAAACCGGGACAAGCCAGGAATTTGCCAAAACGGCCGATCTTCACCACCATGTTTCTGCCGCAAACTTCGCAGATCTCGTCGGTAACTTCATCCGGCACCTTCAGGCGAGTGCCCTCCAGGGCCTCTTCCGCTGCCAGCATTTCCTGATGGAAACCGACATAGAAGTCCTGCAGAACATCCTTCCACTTCCGCTTGCCCTCTTCCACTTCGTCCAGGCGGGATTCCATATTGGCCGTAAATTCCACATCAATGATGTCGTTGAAACGGTCCATCATCAATCCGGTCACCACTTCGCCCAAAGGCGTAGGACTCAGGCGCTTATCCGCCTTCACCACATATTCCCGTTCTTGGATGGTAGAAACAATGGAGGCATAGGTAGACGGTCTGCCCACGCCCTTTTCCTCCATGGCCTTGACCAGGGTGGCCTCGGTATATCGGGCGGGCGGCTGGGTGAAATGCTGTTCTTTATTGATATCTTCAATGCTTGCTTTTTCCCCATTCTGCAGATCCGGCAGCGGAGAGTCGTTGATTTCCTCTTCTTCATCCCGGCCTTCTTCATAAACCGCGATAAAACCGGCAAAACGCAGGCTCTGATGGGTGGAGCGGAACAGATGCCCTGCGCATTCCGTATCTATGGCCACCGTGTCATAAAGGGCATTAGCCATCTGGGATGCCAGGAAACGGCTCCAGATCAACTTGTACAGTTTATACTGCTCTACAGTCAGGCTGCCGCGGATCATCTCCGGGTCCAAATGGACATGGGTGGGCCGGATGGCTTCGTGAGCATCCTGGGCGCCGCCTTTGGTCTTAAAAACATGGCTCGTACCGTAATAATATCCGGCGCCGTAGCGGCTCTTGATGAATTCCGCTGCCTCTGCCAGGGCTTCCGGCGCGATGCGCAAGGAATCGGTACGCATATAGGTAATCAGACCCAGCGTACCTTCGCCGGCCACATCCACGCCTTCATATAGCTGCTGGGCAATGGCCATGGCCCGTTTGGGCGGCATATTCAGCTTTCGGGAAGCCTCCTGCTGCAGGGTCGAAGTGGTAAAAGGAGGCGCGGCAGTCCGCTTCTTCTCGCTTTTTTTCACATTGGTGACAGTAAATTCTTTGCCGGTAATGTCTGCAATGATCCGGTCTGTCTGGGCTTCGTTTTGCAATTCCCGCTTCTTGCTGTCACCATAGTACCGGGCCAGGAACGTACCGGCCCTGCCCATGCGGCTCAGCTTCACATCCAGAGACCAATACTCCTTGGGACAGAATTCCCGAATCTCATTTTCCCGATCCACCACCAGGCGGGTCGCTACGCTTTGTACGCGGCCGGCAGACAGACCCCGACGCACCTTTTTCCACAGCAACGGAGAAAGCTGATAGCCCACTACCCGGTCCAGCACCCGGCGCGCCTGCTGGGCATCCACCAGATCATAATCAATGCCCCGGGGCTGGGCGATGGCTTCCGTAACCGTTCTTTGGGTAATGGCATTGAAGGTGACCCGGCGAACCTTGCCATCAGGCAGTTCCAGCAGTTCCTTCAGATGCCAGGAAATGGCTTCGCCTTCCCGGTCCGGGTCAGTTGCCAAATATACCGTATCGGCAGCCCGGGCGGCCTGCCGTAATTCATCGATGAGTTTCTCCTTACCGGGTACGGGGATATATTCCGGAGTAAAGGCATGGTCGATATCCACGCCCATGGTGCTCTTGGGCAGATCCCGCAGATGGCCCATGCTGGCCTTTACGGTATAGTCCGGTCCCAGGTATTTACCGATGGTCTTTGCTTTGGAGGGCGACTCCACAATCACAAGGTTGGGCTTATTTGCCATGTTCCACTTCCGTCCTTAATCATTTCTCATTGCGCTGCACCCGATTTCCGGGCAGCAATTTCACCACGCCCTTGATCTGCAGCATGGTAAGGGCCGCGGAAACAGTACCGGCTGTCAGGCCCGAGGCGACGATCAGATCGTCAACGAGAATATATGCCGGCCCCAGACAATTTACAATGGCCTGTTCCGTTTCCGTCAGCGGCGGTTTCATTGTTTCAGCGTCACTATAAAGCGGTGCGGCGCTGTTGTCAATCTCTTTTTTCTTTTTAGATGCTTTTTCTTTCTTGGCTTTTCGGGGAAAATCCGTATTTTGCGCCACTTTCAGGCTGGTTTTTTCCTCTTCCCGGGCGGCAAGGGCCACCTCATCGGGGTATGCCGTCTGCATGGATGCGCCATCCACCCGGCGGATCTTTCCGGGAAATTGGGCAGCGTACTCACTGACCACTTCCCAGCCGGAACTGACGGCAATCGCCCCATCCCGCAGCAGTCCATTGCTGCCTTTGCAGGAAGCCACATCTATATTTCCGGGTACCACAAAAACATCCCGGCCCTGGTCCGCCGCACGGCGGGCGGTGATCAGCGCGCCGCTTTTCTCCGGCGCCTCCACCACCAACACACCGCAGCAAAGGCCGCTGATGATCCGGTTCCGTTTTGGAAAATTCCACTTCATCGGCGGTGTACCCGGCGCAAATTCCGTCAGCAAACAGCCATTGACCTCCACATCCGCATACAGCGACCGATTGGACGAAGGATATACCACATCCGCGCCGCTGCCCAGCACGCCGATCACCGGCGCTCCCTTGCTCAAAGCGCCCCGCATGGCCATGCCGTCGATGCCAAAGGCCATGCCCGACACCACCACACCGCCACATTCGGCAATCTGGCTACCCATGCGTTTGGCCGTGGTCAAGCCATAGCCGGAGGCTTTTCGGGTACCTACCACAGCAATCAGCGGAATGCTGTCGAATTCCGGCAGAACGCCCTTATAATACAATACCATAGGCGGATCGGAAATATTACGCAGGCGGCTCGGATACGCCGCATCCCGATAGGTCAGAATATGAATCTTCAGCCGTTGACACTGGCGGAGGATATCTTCTGCCAGAGCCGTGTCTTTATTGCCCAGCGCTTCTCTTTCCTCCTGGGACAATTCTTCTATGCAGCCATATGCATCCGCATCAGCGAAAAATACATCTTCCGCATCCCGGAAATACTGCATCAGCAGCGCCTTCTGTCGGTCGTGCAGGCCGGGAAGGGTTGCAAGCCATATCCAGTGCATCAGCATAGTCTGCCCTTCTTTCTATCTGAAATCTTTATACCTGGCCCATTTCCCAGGCAACGATGGCAGCCGCAACGGCCGCGTTCAAAGATTCACAATGGGATTGCATAGGAATGATCAGTTGATGGTCCGCGCTTTCCAGGATCTCCCGGCGGACTCCCTGACCCTCGCTGCCGATCACCACTGCCATTTTTTCCACTTCCGCCTGGCGGATATTGCGGGAGCGGGCGCTCAGCGCCGTCACCGCCACGGGAATACCGGCCTCACGCAGCGCCTGACCGGCTTGCGCCCAGGTGGTTTGCATCGGCGCCACCCGCAGGACCGCGCCCATGCTGGCCCGAACCACTTTGTGGCTGTACGGATCGGCGCAGCCCTCCAGCAGGGCCACTTTTACCCCCATGGCGTCCGCCGTCCGCAAAATGGTACCCAGATTGCCGGGGTCCTGGATGCCGTCCAGCAGAAGCATGGGCGATACCGGAACAAACCCCTTCTTTTCCGGCAGACGGCATACAAACACCGCCCCCTGGGGGGTCTGCATAGGAGAAACCGACGCCATCACATCCTCCGGCACCCGCAGGACCCGAACCCATTCCGGCACACAGGCTTCCACACCGTCGGAAAGGATCACGGTTTCCAGCCCAGGAAAATAGCGCACCGCTTCTTCCAGTAGTTTGGTGCCGTCGGCCACAAAAAGGCCCTCTTTTTCCCGGTCCTTCCGGGAAGTCAGCAGCTTTCGCACCAGTTGCAGATAGGGATTCTTTCTGGAGGTAATCCGTTCTTCCATCACAGTTTCTGTACCTTTCTCAAAGCCTGATTATCGCCCAGCACCACCAAAACATCCCCTTTGATAAACGCCGTATCCGGCGACAGGGACATTTGCATCTTACCGTTCCGACGAACAGCCAAAATGCTGACACCCAGCTTAGCGCGGACATTGAGCTGCCGCAGGTCCTTGCCCAGCCAGCTTTCCGGCACCGGCATTTCTATAATGCCGCACTCATCTGAAAGCTCGATGTAATCCAGCACATTGGGTGTGGACAAACTTTTGGCAAGCCGTTGCGCCTGCTCCTGTTCGGGGATGATCACCCGATCGGCGCCCAATTTTTCCAGCACCTTGCGGTATGTGGCATCGTGGGCCTTGCAGATCACATAGGGCACACCCAGTTCCTTCATATTCATGGTCACCAGCACGGAAGCGGCCAGATCATCACCAATGGCGATGATGGCGCAATCCATATCCTTAACGCTCAATGCCCGCAGAACCTGTTTGTCCTGGGCATCGCCCACCACCGCGTGGGTCACATAGGGCGCGACCTGCTGGATCAGTTCATCGCTGATATCCATAGCAATCACTTCACAGCGAAGCTGATGCAGCTGCCTGGCCACCTCAGAGCCAAACCGGCCCATGCCTACTACAATATACGATTTCATAACGCGCCTCCTAGCCGATCAAAAGATTTGTTTGCGCATAACGGATCCGCTCCGCGGCCCGGTCTCCCACCAGGAAGCCCATGCTAAGCGTCAGCACACCCACTCTTCCGAAATACATATACAAAATGATCAACATTTGACTTGCCAAACTGAGTTTTCCCGTGGCGCCGGCCGTCAGCCCTACGGTAGCCAAAGCCGATACCGACTCATAAAGTCCATCGGTAAAACCGATGGGAGAAGTGGCGCTGATAAACACGGCGCCAAACACCGCCAGCAACACCATGATGCCTGTTAAGGTCATGGCATCCAACACCTGTCCGGCAGGAATGGTCCGCTTAAACACGGTCACCGTGGACCTGCCCCGCAGCCTGGACCACAAAAACAGCAGCAGCACCATGACGGTTACCGTCTTCACGCCGCCAGCCGTAGAACCGGAACAGCCACCAACCAGCATCAGCACTATGGTCACGGCCTTACCGCCGTCCGACAAGGCCGCCTGGTCAAAGGAAGCAAAGCCGGCAGTACGGGTGGTGACGGACTGGAAAAAACCGTTGAGCAGCTTGTCCCCCACGGACATAGCGCCTAAAGTTTGGGGATTGTTCCATTCCAGCGCCAGGAATGCCGCCATTCCCGTGACCAACAGCGCAACCGTTGCAATGATCACCAGCTTGGTATAAACGCCATAGGCCTTCCATCTGCGGCCCTGGATCATTTCCTGCCAAACCAGGAAACCCAATCCGCCAATGACGATCAATGCGCTGATGGTCATCAGCACCACCGGATCGCTTTGGAACACCGCCAGGCTGCTGCCCGGCTCCAGAACACCGAAAATATCAAAACCGGCGTTGCAAAAGGCGGAGACCGAATGGAAAACGCCCCATTTCAGTGCCTGGGGAAACCCAAACGCCGGCATAAACCGGAACATCAGTACCACCGCGCCCACGGCCTCAATGGCAAAAGAGCCCACCAGCACCGTTTTTTGCAGGCGAACCACCGCATCCAGATCACTGACGCTCAAAGACTGGGCAATGACCATGCGTTCCTTCAGACCGACCCGGCGGCCCAGCATAAACAGCAGCAGCGAGGCAATGGACATAAAGCCCAAACCACCCAATTGGATCAGCACCAGGATCACCACCTGGCCAAAGCCGCTCCATTGGGTATAGGTATCAAACAAGGAAAGGCCTGTAACACAGGTAGCAGAGGTTGCCGTAAACAGCGCCGACAAAAAATTGCAGGAAACACCGCTGCGGGATGCGGCAGGCAATGTCAGCAATCCTGCGCCCAGCAGAATGATGGCGCCGAACACCAAGGCAATCAGTTTGGCCGGATGCATGGTTTTTCTTGGTTTTTTTGCCCAAAATTGATAGAGTTTTTCGGAAACAGGCACTTGCGCACCCCCTTTTTTCTGCCGTAAATATACTATGACAATTTTATCATACCATTATAAACAGATTTTTCCCGGTTTGCAAGGAAAATTTTGCAAACCGGGTTTTTCGAAAAAGGAATGACCGTTTCAACAGTATTTACTTTGGATCACATGACACACCCGGGTTATGAATTCCTTATTGCTGGGTTTTCCCCGGATCGGATCCACTTTTCCGCCAAAATACAGCTTCTGCATATTCAGATCGCACCGACTCCACCCGCACTCGATGGCATTACGGATCCCCCGTTCCACCAGGTTTTGGCTGGTATCGTAACACTGCGCCACAGTAGGATACAAGAAAGCGCAAATATGCCCCAGCCCCTCTGGGTTTTGCAGACAGATCTCAATGGCCGTCTGCAAATAATTGTAACCCAGCAAATGGTCAGGAATACCCAGATCCGCCAACGCCCGATCGATCCTGTCCTTTCGTTTCATGGCCTCACACGGGGTTTCCACCGTTACCAGCCGCTGCAAATTCCGACGATACCGCGCGCGGCTCTCCTCGGAATCCGCCGCGCAGTACTGCAGCAATGCATCCACCTTTTCTTCCAGGGCGCTCATATTTTCCATCTCCTCTGCAGATTTTTCCCGCTTCTTCTTAAACATACACACATACCTCCCTTTCAAAATATGAGATTCCCCTGGGCGACGGACCGTTGATTGGCGTTGGTTGCTCCATTATTATAGAACATTCGTTTGTGTTTGTAAAGGGATACGCGGGCGTTTTTTGTAACTGTCCGCTTTTTGCGACAGCACCATCGACGAGATCGAACTGTACTGCTGATGCAAAAAACCACCAAGCCTCAGGCTTGGTGGTTTGCTGCAATTGAGCGACTAAAAAGTAGTGTATCCATTAAAAATACTGCTTATATTCCGGTTCAGACTTCACTTCTTTCCACAAATCTTCTTTGTTGTCAAAAACAGATTTACAAAAACTTCCTCTGAAGGGTTCCAACATTGCCGGCAGCGCATCGTCGTGAGAACACATGTATTTCCATTCATCTTCGTCATATTGGTATATTGCTTCAAGCTGATAGGTGAATAATCCATTTTCGTCTCTCAAAATTACATAACGCATGGAATGATCTTTTGAGTATATAACATCCACCACATCATCTGCAAATCCGTCGAGATATTTATCTCGCATCATTACAACGATAGCCTCCCACGAGGGCTTTGGCGGAATATCCCGATTTCGCTTTTTCCGAAACAACCGGTTTAATATATGCATTTCGTATTCTCCTTTTGGTGTGGATGGAGCAAATAAGCATAACACGAAAGTTTGTGCAAGCAGAGTCAAGCCATTTATATTCCAAACAAAAACATTCCCACAACGCCCGAAATAACTACGAGCAGAATCGAGGAAAACTCTTTCTTTTTGATGCGTTTCCATATAATCGGTATCGCTATCACTACCGCAAGCACAACAAGCGTTCTCCAATCAAATGAGAGGTTTATACTGCTGATGGTGTCAATACCAAAGAATACTGTTAAAGCCATTGTTACCGCTACCGATACGATCAGACCACCAAGAGCCGGACGCATACTGGCAATGAACGTTTTAACGGCCGGATATTTAAGTAGATTTTTAATGCACGCCGCCACTACGAGAATAATAATAAACGACGGCAAGACCACGCCTATCGTTGCGAGAAGCGCTCCGAGAAATCCGCCCTGCTCATAACCGATATAGGTAGCCATATTGACGGCTATCGGTCCGGGTATGACGGTTTCCACTCCAACGAAATTTAAGAGTTCTTCTTCGGTCATCCAACCGTATTTGAGAACAGAATCGCCGATCAGAGAAAGCATAGCATAACCGCCACCGAAGGCAAATGCACCGACCTTTAAGAAGGTGAGAAATAATTGCAGATAAATCATTTGTTATCCTCTCCCTTCGCTTTTCTCCTTTTGAGGAAGAACACGGAAAGTCCGAAAACACCTGCGGCAAATATAAACCACACAGACGAGATGTGAATATCAAAGAGCGTGCAGAGTATCATTCCAACACAGGTAACAGAAAATACGGTGATGTTGATGGGTGTTTTCTTCATCTTCTTCAGCATTTTAAGACCAGCAGATGCGATCAAATACACAACGCAGATCTGAATGCCCTTGAATGCAGCCGCCACGAGTGTGATCTCCATAAACTGCTCGTAAAAGAGAGATACAAGATACATAATGACGAATGACGGCACGCACATACCGACAGTAGCTACCACCGCCCCGAACACGCCCTTCAGCTTGTAGCCTATGTAGGTAGCGACATTGATCGCGATAGGTCCGGGTGTGCTTTCTGCGATTGCAACGACATCCAAAAATTCGTCGTGATCGATCCATTTTCGTTTTGATATAAATTCATTTTCAAGTAATGCAATAATGGCATACCCGCCTCCGAAGGCGAAACAGCCGATTTTAAGCATTGACAAGAACAATAATATAATAACACTCATAATAATTGTCCCCTTGCCTTAGCTGACAAATTCTTATTTATGGATGCGTTAATTATATCTCACTTTCGAAAATAAATCAAGGTCAAGCCTTGTATGTCATAAAATGATGCATCGCCTGCGGCGATAAGGTGTTTTTTGCTTCGCGAACTGCAGCAAACATCATTCAAAAAAACGCACCTTTGTCATAAGACAAAAGTGCGTTTTTTGTTGCCTTAAACGTGATAAAAGGTGTCTAAACAAGGGTAATTGCGAACAAAAGGTGTCCAAATTTACGGTTTCAATGTTTCTTTATTATCATAAATGTTTAAGTTCTTCAAAATATTTAGAACTCAAGAAATATTCAAACTCAATATTTGGCAACATTTTGGGTGGCTTTTCTGAATCATCCCAAACATTTTGAAATCCTGCAACACGAATATTTCCGTTTTCGCACAAGCTGATATGATTGATACAAAAATCACTATGGTTTCCCGTAAACTCCTTGTGAGTAAATGTCTCTTTCACTTCAAGCGTTTCAGCTTTAATGATTTCCCATTTGCGAGCTGTGACCTGACAAACAATATGCTGATTATCAAGAGTTGAGAATCCCCACGCGGTACAGGGTCGTTTTTCCTTCAAAACTTCTCCTGTTTTGATATCAATCAGTTGCATAGAGTAATCGTGCAATTGCGCCGTAATGGTGTTATCACCCACAAATATGTTAGTGATCCCGCGGCGGCTCTTGGTTCGCCAAATCTGCTCACCGGTCTTTGGATTTACACAAAACAAACCATTTTCCCAAGTTTGTATAAAAAGCATATTTCCGTCGGACGAAACGGCGATGCCAAACTGATCGATATATGAACTAATATATTTGTTTTGCCACGTATATATTTCGCCGGATTTGTATTTAACCGCAACGGTGTGTGGAACATCGTCTTTTGCAAATATAATTTGAGAATATTCAATTTCTCCTGCGGAATATACGTAAACCCAAGGTTGCTCTTTTGATGAAGAAAGTACATAATTTATATGATGTTTACATAGTTCCATATTTTCACCGCCCTTCGAGGTTAGTATAGCATAAATTCGCAAAGATTTCAAGTCCTGCGCGCCAAATCACGCCGAAGGCGTGCATATCATCAATGCGAAGCATTGTATATCACCAACACGAAGTGTTGTATATCATCAAGCCGCAGGAAATACAGCCTTCGGCTGATGATATACGCCTACGGCGATGATATGCACGCTAACGCGTGATGATATACCAAGCCTGCGGCTTGGATAAAAAAATCCTCGTTCCGAAGAACGAGGATTTTTTGGCGGAGAGTTAGGGATTCGAACCCTAGGTTCCTTTCGGAATCACTAGTTTTCAAGACTAGCTCCTTAAACCGCTCGGACAACTCTCCATCGACGAAATGATATCACCTGACAGGTCAAATGTCAAGCCGAAAGAAAAAACTCCACGGCATCGTGGAGTTTTTTCATGTACCACGCAGAATTACTCAGCGGGAACCAGATCTTCGTCCTTCAGGCACAGCATCAGGATGCCGCCAACCACATTGCAGAAGATCAGAGTCAGAATCGCAGTAGCGGTCAGCTCGGACTTGGTGGTAGCAGTCTTCAGCTTCTTCAGGGCGATGGCGCCGAAGATCAGAGGCAGAATGGTCCAGCAACCAGCGATCATGCCGATGATGATAAATACCTTAGCAACAGTCTTCATAGCAAATCTCCTTCTCTTTTTTTGTGTTTCCACATGGTTAGTATAGCACGCAGAAATTCAGATGTCAATTTGTTTCCTTTTGAAAATTCCGTTATTTCTGGAATCTGCCTGCCTTTTTTGCGGCTAACCAGTCCCACGCCAGGCACAGGCCCATGGCCGCAAGGGCATACAGCGCCATATATCCAACATAGGACCACCGAATCAGTCCATTTACATAATGGGTCGGCGGCAGCAGCATTTGGATAGGGCGCAGCTCCTTGATGTTTACAAAAATGGGGCAGATCGCCAGCATCCCCACCACCAACAACGGTGTTACCATGGCCATTCCCCGGATACCGCCGGAGAGCCGGCGCACCAGCATCGCAAAGCCGCAGACACACAGGCCGTAGGCAACGGCCACCGCCAGTTCCTTAAGCAGGCCTTCGGTTTGGCCCGACAGCGCCAGGGAGATCAGTGTCACCGCGCCCACATTCACCGCCGTGATCATCTGACATCCCAATTCCACAGCCCAGAGCCATCGCTGGCTCACCCAAGCGAAGGTGCCCTGCCGCTGATCCCGCAGATAATACATCGCCGTTGCCAGGCCTGCCAGAAGCATCACCACCGCCAGCATACCCCGCACCGGGGTCAGCAGATAATGTTCCTCGGTTTGCGTTTCCTGCAATACATTTCCTTCAACATCGGAAAAGGCAAACAGCCCTTCCTCCAATTCTACATTTTCATAATAGGTCAGCAGTTGTTCATCGGATACCGCCGCCAATTCCGGCACATTTTCCCGGATGTAGCGCAGGTATACCGCTTCTGAGCAATAAGAGAACATCACGCCGCTGAGGATCTCCCGGGCCAGCTTTAGCAGCACACGGTCCTTAGGCTCAATGATGGTAACGAAGGCATTTTTCCGGCTGCGGTCAGCAGCGAAGGTGTAGATCTTCCCTTCCAGGTCTTCCATAAAGATCCAGGCCACATCTGCCCGGTCATCGGCCACCAGCTTACGGGCCTGCTCCGGGCTGCTGCATACCTCATAGCGGACCACATTGCTCTGCTGCAATTCCGCCCAGATCTGCTGGGTCATGGGCTCTACAGGTGTCACTTCGGAAGCCAGCGCCACGGTGATCAGTCCGCTTTCCTCTTCGGCGGTGGTACCGTAGCCCAGCACCAGCGCCGGGATCAACAGCAACAGCAGCAGAAAAGACACTTTTTTATACAGCCTTTTCCATAAGAGCAGACCCCAGCGCGGTAAGCGTTTACAGATTTCCATCTTCTCTCACCCCCGCACCTTTCCGGCCTTATAGCCCCGCACCAATACCGATAGCAGCAAAAATACGCCTGTATAGGCCAGCAGCTTCCAAAAGCCCGTCTGTCCGGCGCCTAAAAAGCCGCTGATCATATAAGCTCTGGCGATGCCGCTGGGCAGAACCGCAGACAGCGCCTGAACGGAATCCGGGAAGATTCGGATGGGATACAGGCATCCACCGACATAGCACAGCGCCAGTGTAATGAAAAAGCCGCCCAAGATGCCGCTGATCAACTGGTCCGCCAGGCTGTACATAAGATAGGCCAAAGCCGCGAACATCCATAACCCCGGCAGCATGATTCCAAATACTGTCCAGCCGCTGACAGACACCATGCCGCTGTCTGACAGGATCATCGCCACCACCGCCGACAGTGCGGTTAGGCCCAGGCCATAACCGGCCCATTCCGTCAGCACCTGTCCCGGGATTCCGATACGCTGGGAGCGCAACAGCCGGGGCATCGCCTGGTCGGCGCGCACATAAAGGGGCGCAAACACCAGACAGGAAAGCATCAAAAGCATGGTGCTCAACGCGCCGGGCATGTATTGCGCCAAGCTGATATGATGCATCTGATCCGTTTCCGCCACCTGATAGATTCGGGATCGGTCAAACAGAAAATCCACATATTCCAGGGCGATGCCATTGACATGCTGATCCCAACTGCCGGCAAGGCCGTTATCCGTCAGGGCGTCGCCCATACCGTAGGAGCCGCTTTCGCAGGCTACCAGGATCCGGTCCACCACCGCCGTCACTTCTTCCTTGATGATCACCGCCAAGTCTGCCGTTCCGGCGGTACTGACGAAGCGCAGCTTCTGAATATTTCCATAGAGGGCATCCTCCACGAACCCCTCCGGGAACACCACATAAGCGGTGATCCGGCCGCTTTTCAGCGCTTCAATGGCCTGGGGTTCTTCCATGGTCACCAGTTTTAACGACATGGCGCTGGAGTCAAACTGCATAGCCGCCAGGCCCCATTGCAAATATTTATCCCCGGCGGTACCCACCACCGCCACCTGGAGTTTGATGTTTTCGGCGGCGTTTTCGGCGTTTTCGGCGGTGACCAGCGCTCCATAGACTGCCCGCATGCAGCCAAACAGCACCAACACCACGCAAAGACCGTAGGGCAAGTACCGGGCCACCCGCTTAAGCTGTAAAACAAAATACTTTCCCATATTACAGTTGCTCCACAAGCGCGGCCACATTCCCCTCATAAACAAAGGGCACCAGCACGCCGTCTTTGATGATGTACCACCGGTCGCACAGTTCCAGCTCCAGCACATCATGGGTGGTCAGCAGCAAAATACCTCCGTCAGCTTTATACTGCCGCAGCCATTGGGCAATGCTCTGCTTGCAGGCCAGATCCAACGCCGCAGTGGGTTCATCCAGCAGCAGCACAGGCGGCTGTTTTGCCATGGCGCAGCCAATGGAAAGCCGCTTTTTCATGCCGCCGGACATTTTCGATACCGGCACTTTCAGAAACTCCCCGATGCCCAGCAGCTTCAGCACGCCGTTATCCAACTGGGCAACCATGGTGGCTTTGTCGTACCACAGCAGCAGATTGTCTTTGGCGCTGAGTTCTTCGATCAGGGGCGTTCCCTGGGGCACATAGCCCACCTGCGCGGCTCTCGCTTTACTGCTGCGCAGCAGATCCACCCCGTCCAGCAGGAAGCTGCCGCCATCCGCCTTTTGTACGCCGGCCAGGATGGACAGCAATGTGGATTTTCCGCAGCCATTCGCGCCTAAAATGCCGATGCAGGTGCCGGGCTCCGCTGTGAAAGAAATATCCCGCAGCACCTGATGCTTTCCATAGCGCTTTTCAATTTGTTTGATCTCCAGCAGCATAGTAAGCTCCTTTTAATAACATTTGGCGCTGTTTCCAGCGCCAAATGTCCGTATTTTAATCCTCGTACACCGGGTAGTCGTACTCCGGGTACGGCTCCTCTTCCCCGCCGAATCCGCTTTCCAGAAGCTGCTGCAGCATCTGAAGCAGTTCTGCAGGAACACCGGCATCTTCCAGGTTCTCCATGACGTTGTCGGTATTCATGTTCTGCAGCCAGGCAGCCATTTCCCCCTGGCCCTCGACATTTACATAATCCTGTGGCACCTTGATCTCGGAAGCATCCAGGACCGTCATATGCATCAGCACAGACAGCAGGAAGGTCTCGCCGGAATACAGCCTCCACTGCATACCGATTGTTTCTTCGTCGATCTGCAGCTGCAGCTCGATGATCGTGTTTTCATTGAGGAAGAAATTCTGCGGAATCCGATCCTTCAGGCCCTCGCCCAGGCGCAGGCGCAGGGTGCCTTCCAGGGTATCGCTGCTGAAGGCATTCGCAGTGAAATCCTTCACTTCCACCATCAGATATGTCACACCGTCAACGATCAGGTTGTAGTTGCCGCTGGTCTTCTTGCCCTTGATGGTGCCGGTGCCGGACAGTTCGAAGGAATCGGCAATGTTCAAGTAGAAAGCAGTGTTATCATCATTTTCCAGGCTGAACAGGGTGATGCTGGTGGCCTTGGAATCCTCGGCAGCGGGCGCGGGGGTCACAGCATTTTCAACGCCGCCGGAAACGCCGGGCTTGGCAACCTGGTCCATAGCGGTCAGGTACAGCTTCATGCCAACGGTCTTGCCGTCTGCGGTGTAGGCGCACAGACGCAGCAGCTCGGAATCCTCGGAATTTGCCTTGGTGTCCTGCAGATCCTCCAGTGCGCCATTGGTGTGGTTCAGCAGTTCATCGTACAGATCGAGATTTTCCTCATTGATCGCGTTGGACAGATTGCTGAATGCATCCAGCGCTTTTTCCAGGTCCTTATCTTCTCTTGCCTTGGTCAAAACCGCAATGGCCATATCCAGTACATTGTGCTGGGTCAGAACGTAAGTAGTGGTGGTGACCTGCTGAGAAACACCGCCGTGGCTGAGGGTCTCGGTGGTCTCGGTGGGTTCGCCCAGGCAAGCCAGGGCCGCTTCCAGATAGCTGCTCAGCAGCTTGTTCATTTCCTGCTCGGTGGGCAGAGCCTGAACCAATTCCTTATGCTCCGCGGTGATATCCTTGAGCATATCGCCGATCATGGACATGCCGCCTACGGGAGAAACCGCAACGCCGGTAGAGCTGTCGGTGTCTTCCATTTGCTGGCCCATACCCATGTTGATGCCAATGCACTGATCATTCAGGCCGGGCAGCGAAATGTATGCCATGCTGCCAACCATATCCATGATCATTTCGGCAGATACCACGGTCTTTCCGTTGAGCAGAGTATCCATGTTCATCTGCGTCAGATCGCCGTTGGTAATGGTGGTGGAAGAAATGCCCACGCTCTGGAACCAGGACAGATCGCTGCTCAAACCGGCCTGCTGCAAAGACTGGCCCAACTGGGTCTTGATCTCATCACCAATGGTAATTGCAATATTGCTCTGCATGGCCATGTTGCTGGCGCCGTCAAGCTGGATCTCACCGCCCAAAAGCTTCAGCAAAATACCGTAGACGGAGGAAACGCCGTCTACAGCATCCTGGGCCTCCAGTTTGCCGTCACCATCGCCAATGGTGATACCGTTTCCCGTATTGTTTTGCTTGCCACCGTCGTCATCCTCGGAAGGCATACAACCGCACAGCAGCACGGAGAATACCAGCATCAGTGCTACCATGGAACGCAGCATCCGCGCCCATGAATTTGTCTTTTTCATATTTCACACTTCCTCTTCATAAATCTTGCCAATAAGAATATATCGACATCGTATGTACTACCACAACAGGTAGGATAATGCAACTGATTTTTCATTTTTTCAACATAGAGGATTCTAATATTTCCTCTTGACAAACCATGTGCCGTATGCTAGAATACCATGGTCAACAAGTGAATACGCTTTTGATTCGGAGTGATACCCAAGAGGCCGAAGGGGCTCCCCTGCTAAGGGAGTAGGCGTCTAAAAAGCGCGCGAGGGTTCAAATCCCTCTCACTCCGCCACAAATCCCGGTTTTATGCCATTTCTACGGCTGAAACCGGGTTTTTTCATTCTATTTTGTTCCGTTTTCTCTGTGTTTGCGCCTCTGCTCGCTATCTGAAAAGTGGAGCATAAATATATTAAACTTTTGGGTTATTGCGTAGGCTATTGCGTAGACAAAGAAATCCCCGCCGGAAGCAGTTTTTTTCGTCCGGCGGGGGTAGTATTTATTTATTCCCTTCCTTCCGCTCAGCCAGTCTGTTAACAGCTGCCAGCATCGGATCGAGGTCAATGTGGATATATTGCTGCGTTGTGGAAAACTTCGCGTGCCGCATAATCTTCTGAATCACGCTGGGCGGCACATTCTCCAGCGCCAGCGACGTAGCCGCAGTATGGCGGCAGGAATACGGCGGCAGCCGTTTGCACCCGGCCCGCTCCAGCGTTTCATAATACCTGGTGTAGAAATTGTCCTTGTTAATGCTGATCAGCTTTTCGCCGGGCGTGTGATTGCACAGATCATCCAGCACCGGGATAATGACATCAGCCAGCACAATGGGCGTTTCCTTGCGCTCCTTGGTCTTTTTGCCGGCTCCCCGTATTTGCTTACCCTTCCAGTCAATTTGGCTCTTTAGGCCGCACATCAGCTCGCCGGGCATCATGCCCGTGTAGATCATCAGAAGAATAAAGCCCGTCCACCAGTTTCCGGTCAGGTAATCATTCCATAGCTTTGTGATATCCTCTGCCGGGAAAGCCTCCTGCGTTTTTGCGTTTAGATCCGGCAGCTCGATGTATTCCGCCAGGTTGATTTTTACATATTGATCCGGCATTGCCAGCTGATAAAGCTTCGACAGCAGATCCTTAATGTCTCTTGCCGGATAAAAGGTCTTTGCATTCCGGTCTACCATATCCTGCAGATCGGCAACCGTCAAAAGGTCAATTTGCACAAAGCAATCCTTCTCGATTTTGTTCCAAACGATCCGATATTTTTCCTTTCGGGAATCGGATAGCTTTTGATATTTCTTGCTGTTTTGGTACTGTATCCACAGATCCCGCAGCGTAGGCGTTGCCCTGTGCCTTTCATTCTTTAGGGTTGGCAGATAGTCGGCAGCTTCCCGCTTTGTCTTGAAGCCGCCCTTTGTCGCCCGGATAGGCACCGCTTTGCCGTTTTCTATGTTGTAGCCCAATACAACGGCAGCTTCCCATGTTTTGCCCCGCTTGTATACGGAGCCGGAACCGTTGGCCCTGCGGGTGGAGGTTTTCTTTTGTGCGACCTGTTTTTTGCCGCACAGATGGCAAAATACTGCACCTTCGGACAGTTCTGCCTTGCATTTAACGCATTTCGGCATACTTTCCCCCTTGAAATTGCAGAGGAAGTGTGCTAGTATAAATGGGTAGACTTCCTCCGTGTGATAGTGGTTGGTTTTCTACGTAGCCGCCTCCGACTGGTCCTCGGAGGCGGCATTTTTATTTGTAAATATCTCCGCAGGATATTACCTGCTATTGTGGACATCCTATGCACATCTGTGGAGGTGTCCAATGGTACAAAACTATGTTCAAAAATACCGTCAAGCAGCCCGCCTTACGCTAAACCAGCTTGCCGATCTGTCCGGTGTTCCGGTCAGCACGATCAACGACATCGAGCACGGTGCCGAGCCTCGTGTCCTCACCGCAATATACCTGGCCAAGGCGCTGAAAACCCGAGTGGAGCTGCTTTGGCGGGTTTAATTCCTCGTTTCCGGTAGACCGGATTTCCGGTTTACCGGAAAATTTGTCCTCTTTCGCCGCCCTTAATACGTATATAGAGCAGATGGCAAAAGCCATAGTAAAAGCGAGGAGGCACTATATGAATCAAAAAGCAACAACAGGATACATAGCCGCAGTTTTGGGGACCGGAGACGGTGTTTTTATTTACTGTCTTCTTTTCGTGACAGATAGGAGGGCATTTGCTGATTTGTGCATATTGCCCATTGATAAGCAAACATCTGTTCGATATAATAACCCCACCCAAGTGACAAAGGAGGACGAATAAATGAAAAACGAAGGGAATGCTATGATGATCTCCAAGGAGGAGTGTGTCACTTCAGAAGACCGGGAATTGCTCTGCAGCCTGGCACATAAAATGGCGCAGGCAACTGGAGAAAAGCCCGGGCTGCTCCGGGATATCAATAAGCTGCTTTTGGAGTATGACGAGCGAAAACTTCGCTTTGTCTACTTCTTCGCAAACGGATTAAAATAAGGAATGAGGATCAGGCTCCGGCCTGGTCCTTATTTTTTTGCGTGTCCTCCACCAGCTGGGTCAGCATTTTTTCCAATGCGTCCAGCTCGCTTTCGCTACGGGTGCAGATCATGCGAATAACGCTCTTCTTAAATTCATTGTCGCCGGAAAGGGCCTTGCCCACCATGTCGGCGATTTCTTCATCCCTGTTCCGAGGAATGCGCATATCGCCCTCGCCGGTACGGAGCCACTTTTCGGAAATACCAAATTCCTGGCAAATATCCAATATGGTTCTGTCGCTGGGAGTTACAGAGTTAATTTCATATCCTCCGACGGTATTGCGTTTCAGGCCCAGCCTGTCAGCAAAAGCCTGCTGCGTAAGGCCCTTTTGTTTTCTAACTTCTTTAATTCTTTCGCCAATCGTATCGTGCATTTAATTGCCTCCTTTCATATTGGTAATGCTATCGTAGCACCCGTTTTTCATTTTGTCAAGAAAAAATGTCTATTGAATAGACAAAATAACGCTTGACAAAAGTCTGTGACAGACTTATAATGGTCTTGCAATCAACAAATAGTGTTGATTGCACGGCGTTCGGCACAGAACAAAAAGAAACCGCCCGTGATTAGACACGAACGGTTCCCTATGGTGCATCAGCTATCAGGGTGCCACCGATAAGCCCTACGAAACCCGGCAGCCTCTGCTTCGCGCGTTGTCCATGCATAAAAAGAGCCAGTCTTCCCCGCAATTTCCACACGGTCATATTGTTGATCGAATGGAAGATGGTATATTTTTTCGCCTTCCTTCGATATGTTGCATTTTATCATCGGATAGTCCCTTATCTTGCAATTCTCGATAATGCCGATTTTCAAATGGTCAGCGCATTTCTTTGCCAAGTCGGACACCGAAGCAGATGTAACAAACAAACCCTTGTATTCACGTTCCGGGTGTTGGCATTGAAGTATCGTTACACTTCCACACAATTGGCAAATGTGTTTTTCGTGAACAGTTTTCTCTTTTGCCCAGCGCTTGCATTGAATTACTAAGGTTGCGCCCTTCTTTGCGGCTAAAAGATCCCGTCCCATATCCTCTAATCCAAGTGTCGCCCCGAGATACTTGACCTTAAACCCCATCTTCTCAAGGCGATATCCGACGTAACGTTCGTACTCGATACCTACTTCCCAAGCGGTCTTTTTCCGCTTTTTCCATCTATCGAACGCAAGTTGGAACTTGTCTGCCGTACTTAGTTTTTCGTACTCCTCCGGAGATAGCCAGTTTCTGATAACGTCATATTCTTCGGATTCGCAAGCCGAAGAAAAGGCCGCTGCTTCTGGAGCTGGAATTTCCTTGAACTCTTCCAGCCAGGGGAAAACCCGCTCATAAGAAAGCAGTTGATACTGAAGCTGCTTTGCCGTCTGGATGAGTTCTCGCTTTTCCTTAGCAATCTGTTTGACCTCATCTGCCGCTTTTTGAGCAGGACGGCTTTTTAACCTTAACATTTGGGATACATACATGTCCATCTCATATTTTGCGTCAGCAAACAGTTTTGCGAGAATTGGTCTCGTTTGTTTTGTTTCGCTAACCACCAAATCGAACAACTTTTTTTCGGATTCCAACTTTTCTCTTTCTTGAATGAGTCGTTTATTTTCCTTTTCGTTGTTTTCGGCATCCGTTCTCGCCTTGTCCAATTTTTTATCTGCGGTCTCCATCATTTTTTTGGCGTCCCTATATTTGCTAAAAATAAAAAATGCTGCAATCAGCAGAATGATCAAGCAAATTGCATAAAACTCACCTGGCTCAAACTCCACAATCATCCCCCCATTTCTTTTTATCATACCACCCAAATCATCATCCGTCAAGAAAGGAGGCACATCCCATGAGCGAAAAAGAAAAGCAGCAGTCTGCCAAGATCCTGGAAGCCCTGGATAACCTGGAGGCCGCCAAGGGCCCCGAATATGTCAAAGGCCTGGTAGACGGCATCAACCTGGGCACCATCCAGCCCAATAAGGACCAACAGAGCGGCGAGTAAAAGACCAACCACTAACGAAGTTCTTCTATAACATTTCCCACGATCAGCTGAAGGACATCATAAGCTACCACTTCGGCCACGACCCGGATATATGCTGGCTGTGCAACCTGTTTATTGACAGCACCGAGGGCAAGGGCATTCCGCTGGGCAATCAGATCAACCAGGGCTTTGCGTTGCTGTACCTGGACGGCATGGACAAGCTGATCAAATGGGAACTGGGCATCGAATACTACGGCAGATATATGGATGATTTCTATTTGATCCACCCCAACAAGGAATATCTAAAATACTGCCTGGAAGTCATAACGGCCTATTTGGAAACCCTGGATTTGACCCTTAATGGAAAGACGCAGATTTTTCCCTTCAAGAACGGCGTCAGCTACCTGGGCTTTCATACCTACATCGCCGCCGATGGTAAGCCGATCCGCCGCCTCAAGAACCAAAACAAGCGCAATGTCCAAAGGAAGTTTCTGCGCATGGCAAAGCTGGTGGCTGAAGGCAAGCTCCCAATGGAGAAATTCCAAACGTCCTATGGCGCGTGGAAGAACCATATTTCCCATGGAAATTGCTACCGGCTTATGCAGCAGACCGATCTAATGGTGTCGCAAATACTAAACCCAAAATAGAAAAAGCCGCTTTTCCGGGGGTAGGAGCCCGGAAAAGCGGCACACGGGATATACAGCTGTCCCAATTATATAAATGATTGGAGAAAAAGTCAAATGAAAACTTACATTGATCTTCTGCTCGTGGAAGACGAAGAAAACACACAGCACTTGGTTTCCGCCCCATCCCACGAAGCCACCCCGGGCTGTATCGTCCGCTTCATGGGCGGCGCAACCGGTACCGTTGTCAAAAAAGCCTGGATAGACGACGAGGACGAAACCTATGATCTGATCGCATCCATCCACCCCATCTTCGAGGCCGAAGCCATCTATCGCCCCGCCTGGAAAAAGGAGGAGCCGGATGCACCTGCCTGATTGCTACGAAGCCGACCGCCAGGAAGACCGGCGTCAAGCCCGGTATGATGCCAAATGCGCCCGATATCCCCAGTGCGCTTGTTGCGGTCGCAGCGTTTACCGTGGCAGCACCTACCGCCGTATCGGAGATTTTTTCTTCTGTGAAGATTGCGACGATGGCAGCGAGGTAGGCGCTGTAGAAGATCTGTTTGATTAGGAGGGCTGATTATGTATTGCCGTATCTGTGAATATTGCGGCTCCACCCTTGATCCGGGCGAAATTTGCGATTGCACAAAAGAAACCGACCCAAAGCCGGAGCCTTCGGCTTTTGATTCTCACTGAGGTGAGTATGGCAGATTTCTATTTCAGAGAGCAGGGCCATGTGTATTTGCTGGACGGTGAGGAATTGCCCTGCGTTTCCGATCTGTGCCGCTTTATGCACAAAGAGATCTATAAGGATACCCCGGTGTGGCAGATGGAGCAAGCCGCCGCCCGGGGCACCGCTGTCCACCTTGCAACGGAAGTGCTGGATCGGCAGGGCGCAGCGGACATTGAAGAGGAATATTTGCCCTATTTGCAGGCTTACGCCGCATTCCGCACCCAGCATTCTGTTTCCTGGGAGCTAATCGAGCAGCCGTTTTATCATCCCGACCATCGCTACGCCGGCACCATTGACCGCTACGGCCTTTTAGATGGCGAGAAAGCCCTGGTGGATATAAAAACCACCTACACCGTCTATCGCCCTCTGTGCGCCGCGCAGCTGAACCTTTACCGGCTTATGCTGATCGCCCGGGGCTACGACGTGCAGCGGCTTTACATCCTGCATTTGAAAAAGGACGGCACCTATAAGCTGATCCCATTCCCATTTGATAACGATGTGCCCATGGCACTCATTACCCTTCATAACGCCCTGCAAAGCAGGAGAAAAAGGAGAAATAAAAATGTCTGAAGAAAAGACTACCAATACCCCCGTAGGGGCCGATGCCCACGTCGGCCCGGAAACAGCCTCCCAGCCTACCACGCCCCCTTGCCATCCTGAGCGAGCGCAGCGAGTCGAAGGATCCGTTCCCCCTGTTGCCCCGGAAACCGAAGATGTAGGCATCCCCGAGCCCCAGGAGCCCTTAGCCCTTTCCGTTGCCGTCCCCACGGCGGTCACCATGTGGAACGATCCCAAGATCATGAATCTATCCTTCCGCACCGCCAGAATGCTTTCCGGCTCCGCCCTGGTGCCGGATACCTACCGCAATTCCCCGGAGAATTGCCTGGTTGCCATCGACCTTGCTAACCGCCTTGGCCTTTCTCCTTTGATGGTCATGCAGAACCTGTATGTAGTCAAGGGTAAGCCCGCCTGGTCAGGCTCCTTCTGCGCCGCCGCCGTCAACGGTTCCGGCCGTTTCACAGCCCTGGAATTTATCTTCGTGGGCGAGCCCGGCACGCCTTCCTATGGCTGCTATGCCCGGGCCTGCCGCCGCTCCAATGGCTCCGTCTGCGTTTCCGATACCGTCACCATGCAGATGGCCCAAAAGGAAGGCTGGCTGAATAAGCCCGGCTCCAAGTGGCAGACCATGCCGGTGCAGATGATGATGTACCGCGCCGCCGCTTTCTTCGCCCGGGCCCATTGTTCCGATATTCTGCTGGGCATCCCCACCTATGAAGAGGAGCAGGACACCCGGGGTTATGAGGAAGAAGGCAAGCGCACGGTAGTTACCCTGAATGCGCAGTAAGGCGGTGGCCTATGGACGCAAGAGGACAATTTACCTTTTATCGCTCCTATTGGGATGCCATCGAAGAATTGCCGTCCAAATCTCAGCTTCCCATTCTCAAAGCCATCATTCGCTATGCTCTGTTCGGCGAAGAGCCTTCCAATCTGCCGTCTACCTGCCGCGCTGTCTTTTTGCTTGTGAAACCCACGTTGGATTCCAGTAGGAAGAAAGCAGCAAGCGGCAAGCAAGGCGGCAAGACCCCAAAAGCAAACGCCAAGCAAACGGAAAGCAAACCTTTATCACCAGATAAGCAAACCGCAAGCGAGAAAGAGAACGAGAACGAGAAAGAGAATGAGGTAGAGATAGAGGGAGAGAAAGAAAAGAAGCACCCCGCCCTGATCTGTGACGGCAAATGCTTCACTTCCTTTTTTGATGCCTACCCCAATAAGCGCAAGCGGGATGATGCCTGGGAAAAGTGGAAGGCATTAAACCCGGATCACGCCACGGTGGATCAGATCATGTCCGCCGTGGCCGCCTGGAAGCAGTCCACCCAGTGGACAGAGGATGGCGGCCGCTTTATCCCCTTGGCCGTTAACTTCCTCGGCGACAGCGGCTATTGGCTCACGCCGCCCACGGTTCCCCCTGCCACCGGCACCCCCCGCCAGCTGGACGAGGACGAAGTGGCGGCCATCCATCGGATGCTACAGGAGGATGCCCTATGAAACACGGTAAGAACCCAACCAGGGCGCAGAAAATGCTGATGCTGGGGCGCAAACTTGACCCCTCTATGTGGCTGGTGGTCAAAGATACCCCGGATCGCCTGGAGCTTGTCCACCGCCACTTCGATAAGACTACTAAGATCGTACCCAAAGAGGTGCAGCCATGAACACACTACTCAACTACCCCGGTGCAAAGTGGGGGATGGCGAGGCAGATCGCTATGGAGGGAATATGAAAGAAAAAAACAAAAAGGAAAAACCTGTTCCGAAAAAATGCGTATGCGGCAAGGGGGGGATAATCGTGAAAAGCCGATTCGGCAAAATGGTTACTTGCCCCGATCCGTTGAAATGTTCTGCGAACCTGAGAACGATGTGGAACAGCCACGAAGAATCCGCCATCGTAGAATGGAACGGACTGGTGGATTCATACGCGTTCCGAAACAAAACTTGAGGGATGCAATATGAAGCGAAATAAACCCAAACAGATTGACCGTTACCAAATCCGTTTCGATGAAGAAGCGTTTATTGATTTATTTTCCGGCGGCGGTGGCACTTCCACCGGCATTGAGAAAGCCATCTGCCGCCCGGTGTTTGCGGCGGTGAACCATGACCCGGACGCCATCGCTATGCACATGACCAACCACCCCTACACCAAGCATTATCAGACCTCTGTGTGGGATGTTGACCCCATGACGGCCTGTGAGGGCCGCAAGGTGGCCCTTTTGTGGGCAAGCCCCGATTGCAAGCACTTTTCCAAGGCAAGAGGCGGCAAGCCGGTAAACAAGAATATCCGCTCCCTTAGCTGGGTGGTGCTGAAATGGGCGCTGGATGTGCGGCCCAGGGTGCTGATGATGGAGAATGTGGAGGAGATCCAAACATGGGGCCCGCTGATCTACGTAAAGCGGGGCAAGGAAAAGGTTTGGATCCCCGACCCGGAGCATTCCGGCGAAACATTCATGGCATTTATCGGTATGCTGACTACCGGCGTACCGGAAGATCACCCGGCATTGGAGGAAGCCTGCCACTATCTGCACATCGGGGCAGATGATCCCAAACGGCAGAAGCTGATTGACGGCCTTGGCTATCAGGTGGAATACCGGGAGCTGGTGGCAGCCGACTATGGCGCACCGACAACCCGAAAGCGCTTCATGCTCTGCGGCCGGTGCGACGGAAAGAAGATTGCATGGCCCGAAAAGACCCATGCACCCCGGAACAGCGAAGCGGTGAAGTCCGGCAAGTGTAAGCCCTGGCGGTCTGCTGCCGAGATCATCGATTGGGCACTGCCCAGCTATTCGATTTTCGCCACGAAGGAAGAAATCAAGAAGCAATACGGCGTCAATGCGGTTCGTCCGCTGGCAGACAACACCCTGAAGCGGGTAATCTGCGGCGTGGACAAGCACAGCATTAAGAGTCACAGCCCCTTCATTGTGGAGTGCAATCACAGCGGCGGTGGACACATTCACGACCTCCGGGAGCCGCTGAATACGGTGACCGGCAAGCATACCGGCGGCGTGGTCGAGCCGCTGATGGTGCCGTGGACGGTGACCAATACCACAAATTCCGTAGGAGCATCGGTAAGTGCCCCTGTTCATACCGTTACAAGCGCAGGTAATCAGATTTTGGCATCCGCAAGTCTGATGTGCATTGGGCAGACCGGCGGTAGTGATCGCCTGCGGGATGTGCGGGATCCGGTGCCCACGGTAGTTTCCAAACAGGAAGCCTGCCTGCTGTCTGCCAACCTCATCCAGTACCACACAGAAACCACGGAGAATGCCCGGACGGCGGATCTCCGCAGCCCTATCAACACCGTGGACGCCGCAAACCGTTACGGCCTGGCCACGGCACAACTGGTGGAATATTACGGCAACGGCCAGGCGGTGGATGTAAAAGACCCGCTGCATACCGTTACTTCCCATGACCGGGATGCCTTGGCGTTAGTGCATATCCAGAAATATTTCAGCGGTGGCTATACCGGCTGCGGTGATGATGCCGGAGCACCCCTTTCCACCGTTACTGCACTTCCCAGACACGGCGTGTGCGCTGCCCATGTGGTCAAGTTCAAGGGGCAGGAACTGGGCACCAGCCCAGCAGAGCCTTTGCCCACGGTTGTTGCTCAGTCTGGTGCCGGCGGTTATGCGGCGTGTCAGGCTGTGCTTGCCAAAGTAGACGGCAGCCGTGACCTGGGCCATTGGCCCGAGATCCGGGAGCTGCTGAACAAGTATTGCGGCTACAACCTGCAGGCTGACGAGATCATTCTGCTGATCATCCGGGGCGTTGCCTATTTTATCGCGGATATTCTGCTGCGGATGCTGACACCCAGGGAGCTGTACAATGCCATGGGTTTCCCGGCAGATTACATCATCGACCGGAATTACCTGGGCAAACCCTACCCCAAGAGTAAGCAAGTGGCCCGCTGCGGCAATGCGGTGTGCCCACCCATGGCGGAAGCAATGGTTCGGGCGAACTTCCCGGAATACTGCGCCGTCGTAATCAACACCATGGCGCAGCTGAATGCTATGGTGTCCGTTTAGGAGGGATAACATGGCCTATTGCAAACCATATCCAAGCCCCTGTGAAAAGTGTAAGCGGAAGATGTGCTCCGGAAAGACCTGTGAGGATTGGAAGATCCGGTATCTGTACCGGCAGAAGCAGATCAATGCTTTCGCCAAGAAATGCGGCCTAACGGTCGGAAAAGAAGGAGAAATTGAGAATGAAGATCATTCCTGAACTGAAAAAGATTGCCAGCTTGAACGATAAGATCAGGCATTTGTCAGAGATCGTAAGTGAAAAGATAGATGCGGATGGGCTGGGCCTTGAAGCTGCCTACTTGATTTCCGGATGCAAAGTGAAGGGTAAGCATTTATACAAGGGCGGACACCGTCTTGATAATTATGGCTTGACGGATGACCTATACTACTGTGATCAGCATACAGGCTATTGCGGGGACGATTTCTACGGAACTCTGTACTTCAAGACCGATGTACCGGGACAGTATGTTGCCGTTCCATTTGCTATGTAGGAGGTGCTGACAATGGCAACTGAAAAGCGGCTGATTGATTTGGGCGATGCCTTGCGGATGGTGAAAAACAGCAGAGAGGATTGCCCCGAAACGAGTATCTACGGGCGTGCTATATGGGATATAGCACATAAATGCGCATTATCTTGTTTGACGAGTTGCGACGCCGTAGATGCCGTGGAAGTGGTCAGATGCAAGGATTGCAAGCACTACATGACCATCCATTGTACTTGTGATGGATGCTGCATATCTGATGATTGGTACTGCGCAGACGGAGAAAGGAGAACTGACAATGGATAACCGCTGTGTATGTTGCGGAGAAATCATTCCCGAAGGGAGGCAGGTCTGCCCAAACTGTGAGAAGAAAGCCAAAGAGCGTGATGCAATCGATTTTTGCGGAGAACTGTGTGCTTTCGCAGAGGATATAATCAATCGAGCAAAGCAGAAGTGGATACCTGTGACGGAGCGGTTGCCGGAGGTTGTCGATACATACCTTGTTGTAGTGGTGAGCAAATACGACTACGAAAAGGAATATAGCATTGACACGGATGTGGCGACCTACAATCCACACGAAGACGGTTACATCGACAACTGCTGGAACACATACATCGATTGGGACGAAGGTCAGCAGTATTTGCATGTCACCCATTGGATGCCGCTTCCAACGCCGCCGAAAGGAGAATGAGCCATGAAAAAGCATTGCGGAAACTGTGCAAACCACAGTAATAAAACAAATCAATTTTCCAAAGAGTGCGGAATGTGTGTTGCGGCAGTATTAGAAAATGGCGAAAGGACAGACCCAAGCCATTGGAGAGAAAAGCCCAAGACAAACGCAGACCGCATCCGGGCTATGAGTGACGAGGAATTGGCGGAGCTATTTCATGGCTTTTGCGACAATGGCGAAAGATGTGTTTATTGTCCTTTGTACGAAAAGAGTTGCGCCGGAGTACATAGCGACGTACCGAAATGGCTTGAATGGCTCCAACAGCCAGCGGAAGGGGAATGAGTATGGGGATTGTTCACGAATATGACACCGTAACATATCTGCTCAATCGGTTGCGTGATGAGATATATGTGTATGAGAGTCGGAATGGAGAACGCCCCAAAGTGATTATGGCAACAGCCAGGGCGTATGCGCTGATTGAAAACTATGCCAAAGAGTTCTATGTTGTCAATGCAAAATATTGCGCTATCCCATACCTATTTGGTATCGAAATTCGTGCAGTTTCGGGTAGCGGATATGAGGTTTTCTTGTCGGGACAACCTATTGCTTTAAGAGAGTGAGGAACTAACCATGTGCAATAACTGTATATCCTCCTGCTTGCGGCGCTCATTTTCTCCGTCCACATCGCGGATGGCCTTCTGGGCACAGCCATCGTGCATAAAGGATGCCACACCGTTATTCAGCATCCACTTGCCAGTGGTGACTTCGCAGCCGCACTGGGGACAGATGTTATAGAGCGTTGCCTGGTGTTCCTGCAGCAAAGGCAGGAACCATGCCAAAAATGCCCGGATCTTGCCCATGGTACCGGGATTGTCCTGGAAGTCCACCAACACGCCGTTGGGAGCGACGCTCAGGTTGGTTACCCGGTATTCCTTCTGCACATCCACGGCTTGCAGCGCGTCAGTAAACATGGTTTTCTGCACAGGGTCCTGGAACAGGGTGGAAAACACTATACGCTTCCAGCCACTGCCTTCGCAGAATGTAACGGCGTACCCCTGCAGACTGCCGTAGGCAACGCCCCGGTCCACCTTCAGGCCGTACTCAGCAGCCAATTTCTTAAATGCGGAACCAATCATAAGATACAACCTCTCTTCTTTATAATATATCCGCCGTATTATATTGAAGTGATAAAATAATGGTAGACACGAAAGTGCCTACCATTATTTTTATGCTATTATAGACATGGAGGTGGAATTATGGCTGGTAAATACACTATACGAAGCAAAGAAGAAAAGTTAGCTATTGTA
>SVLC01000068.1 GCA_015068155.1 Oscillospiraceae bacterium
ATGCGGATTTTTTAATCCGCTTCCTTGTCATGCCTTTTTTACAGAAAAAGTGCATCCCTCGCGGAATGCACTCATTCATTATGGGATCACGTTTGGAACCAATGTCGCTAACTTAGTGACATTGGGCGTTTGCCGTTCCTTTCATCTTTTGGTTGGAAAGTATGTACAATCAAAACCAGTATTCGTTCATCTCTGCGATGATATTTTCGTCCACGGATTCTTCGATACTGTCCGGGATAATGGCATCGATGCCGCATTTGGGACACAGTGCGGTTTGCCCGTCATCAATATATCGCTCTATCTCGCCCCGATACATGCTTTGTTTGCAATAAAAACAGTAGCACTGATTGGAAACGGCAACGAGTTCTCTATTGTGTGCGCTATACGCATGCAATCGCTCCATCTGCGTCTGCTTTTCGTGAGAATAGGTATACCGATATTTGGACTTATAATTGCCCTTATAGCTTCTAATGGCGCCCACTACCGCGATGGATGTTAGGAACAAGCCAAAGACCACAACAGACTTCAAATCAGACTGGGTCCTTTCCGTGCCAAAAAGGTAATACAGCGCCTCAAACAGCGGGATCAACACCAGCGGGATCACAACTCTGCTGCGCAAGATCCCTCTGTCCCGTTGTTGCTTGCATACTTTGTAATTGCTTTTTATTTCGCCGGCGGATAACACGCGGGAGCCTTGCTTTTTTTGAATTTGCCTGATAACGCATTGCTCATCATAAGAAACTCTTGCATTGCAGGACGGACATTTGAAACGGTACCCGTACACATCATAATCATGCCGCGGAAATGTTCCGGCATCATGGTACTGATAATAATCCTTATCTTCCTTCGTTACCACCCGGTGGGTTTTTTCCTTCTCCAGCCTGGCGCCGCATTTGGAACAATGAAATCTCCGGAAGATCATGCCGGCAGGAATTGACCAGCTCTTTCCTTTCATAAAAACACATCCTTTCTAAGGAATTCGGCGGGAGCAAGCCCCCCGTCCTACATTTTCAAATTCGGAAAGTACTCTTCCACAAAGTCCACCTTGTCCACATGGAAGGACTTGCCATTGAGGTATTCCAAGCCCTCGGCATCGGTGGTAAAGGTAAAGGTCAGTTTATAAGAATACAGCGCCTGATAATTCCGGTCGAAATTTTTGTTCAGCTTGCCGTATTTTCCGTCGCCCAGCAGCGGATGGCCGGCATGGGCAAACTGGGCGCGGATCTGGTGGGTACGGCCGGTGATCAGCTCACATTCCACCAAAGAGAGGCCGTTTTGGGAAGCCAGTACCTTGTAATTGGTCTGGCAGCTCTTACTGCCGGGTTGGGGCGTGTCGGTGACGAATACCCGGTTTTTCTTCTCATCCTTGAAAAGATAGCCTTTCAGGCTTCCCTCTTTGGGCTTAGGCGTGCCCTCCACGATGGCCAAATACCGCTTATCCAGCTCACGGTCTTTGATCTTCTGATTCATGACCCGCAGAGCTTCGGCAGTCTTAGCTGCGATAACGATGCCGCCGGTATTCCGGTCGATACGGTTGCACAGCGCCGGGGTGAAGGCATTTTCCTCCCGGGGGCGCCACTCCTTCTTTTGGTACAGATAGGCCTGGATATGGTCGATGAGCGTTCTTCCATATTCCGCGCCGTCGTGGGGATGTACTGCCAAGCCGGGGCGCTTATCCACCAGGATGATATGCGCATCTTCATAAACGATATTCAGCTTAGGCGTTGCCACCGTCAAAAAGGCATTATCCTCCCGGGGCTTGTCGAAAAATTCATCGTTGATATATAGCTGCAGCACATCCCCTGCTTCCAGCCGGGTATCCCGGTCTGCCCGGCTGCCGTTGCGCTTGATACGCTTGATGCGGATGTATTTCTGCGCCAGGGATGCCGGCAGCAGCGGCACAGCTTTTGCCAAAAAACGGTCCAGCCGCTGGCCTGCGTCATTTTTTCCGATGGTGATCTCTTTCATAGCTTATCCTTTGTTTGTTTCAAACTGACGGTTTAGCTGCTCCGTAAACTCCAGCGCGGCATTGTAACCCATTTTCCGCTGACGGTTATTCATGGCCGCCACCTCCAGAATCACCGCCAAATTACGGCCCGGCGTGATGGGAATGGTGTTCATGGGGATCTTGACACCCAAAATGTCCACATACTCCACTTCCATGCCCATACGGTCGTAGGATGCATGGTTATCCCAGGGCACAATATTCACCACCAGATTGATCTGTTTTTCCGCTTTGATGGCGCCCATACCAAACAACCGGGCCACATTGATAATGCCAATGCCCCGCAGTTCCACATAATTGCGGATCACCGCCGGGGCAGTGCCGATCAGCACGTCGCTGGCGATCTTGCGGATCTCCACCGCATCATCGGCGATCAGGCGGTGTCCCCGCTTCAGCAGCTCCACAGCGGTCTCACTTTTGCCCATGCCGCTTTCTCCGGTCAAAAGGATACCCTCGCCGTAAACCTCCATCAGCACGCCATGGCGGGTGATCCGGGGCGCCAGCGCCGCACGCAGGTAGGTGATGATGGTGGAAATGGTAGTGGAGGTAGGCTCCTGGGTGCGCAGCACGGTCACATCGTGCTTTCGCGCGATCTCCAGGAAGGCTTCGCCGGGTTCCATGCCCCGGGCCAGCAGCAGCGCCGGGAACTTATAGGAGAACAGCCGATCCAGCACCTGCATTTGCTGCGCTTGGGGCATCTGTCGCAGGTAGCCCATTTCCACATTGCCCATAACCTGCAGCCGCAGCGGCTCAAAATGATCAAAATAGCCTGCCAGTTGGATACCGGGACGGGACACATCTTCCACCGTCAACTGAATGGAAGCATAGTCCGACGCGGCATAAACCACTTCCAAATCATGGTCGCGGACCAGGGTCGTCAGCGGCACATAGTATTTATCCTCCATAATTCCACCTCTTTTTCAGTGCTTACCCCCATTATAGCCATACCGCAACGCAATAGCAATCTTTTTTATAAAAAAATTTGCATTTTTTCGAAAAAAAAGCTTGCTTTTTTCGTCAATGTCTGCTATCATATTCAAGCGCTTGTGAAAAAGCGGATTTTGAGTATTATTCAGATAGGAGGTGCAACGAATGGCTAAGTGTGATTTTTGCGGCAAGGGCGTGACCTTTGGTATTAAGGTTTCCCACTCCCACAGACGTTCCAACCGTACCATCAAGCCCAATGTGAAGCGTGTCAAGGCGGTTGTCAACGGTACTCCCTGCCATGTGTACGCTTGTACCAGATGCCTCCGTTCCAACAAGGTCGAGCGGGCTATCTGATCCCTGCGATAAAATACGCCATTGCGAAAGCGATGGCGTTTTTTGTTTGCCTGAATATAGGTTTGTAAGGTAAATGGTTGTTTGCACATTTCAAACAAACACCCTCGTAGGGGCCGATGCCCACATCGGCCCCTACGGAGCTTCGCAAAACAACAATTTAGCTTACCACACAAAAAATGGCTGACCTGTGATGGGTCAGCCATTTTTCTTTACAGTAGCTTTTCCAGCTCTTTGGACAGCGCAGTTTTCAACGCATCCAATTCGTCTTTGGACGGGCGATTGTCGTCACTATACATATTCTCCTTCGGATACCACCAAACCGGTCCTTTACCATTGTTGCCATGGTCTGCCAAATCGCCGCTTACTCTGGGGAACAAATGCCAGTGTAAATGGGTATCCCCATTGCCCAACAGCTCGTAGTTCATCTTCTCCGCTCCAAAAGCATGGGATACCGCCTCCGCCACGACAGACATTTCCTCTAAGTACTTCATTTTCGTGGCAGGATCTAAATGGAACAGTTCTGTTTTGTGTTCCTTACAGAGAAAAAGTGTGTATCCCTTAAAATGCTGATGATCACCCATCACAACATAACCGGTTTCTAACTCTTTGACAAACCATGGATTGGTATTCTCCCGAATCATCTTGATTCTTTCGCAAATCAAACACATAGTACTCTCCTCGATTCAGCTTCTCCACCATAATTATGAAAAAGCGGCGGGGGCAAGCCCCCGCCCTGCATTTTGTGTTTACAGCCAGCCGGCGTCTTCGGATTCCGCCTTGCGGCTGCGTTCCAAAAGCTCCCGCACCACATCGGCAGCAGAATAACCTTCATACAGCACCTTATAGGCGGCGGTAGTGATGGGCATATCCACGCCCATCTTCTTGCCCAACTCATAAGCGGACTTGGTGGCGTAGTAACCTTCCACCACGGCGCCAACTTCCTGCATAGCTTCCTGGGTGCCCTTGCCCTGACCGATGAGGATACCGGCCCGGCGGTTACGGGAGTGCATAGATGTGCAGGTAACGATCAGATCGCCCACACCGGACAAGCCCTTAAAGGTATCCTTATCCGCGCCCATGGCAATGCCCAAACGGGCCGTTTCCGTAAGGCCCCGGGTCATCAGCATGGCCTTGGTATTGTCGCCGTAGCCCAAGCCGTCGGTAACACCGGCGCACAGGGCGATAACATTTTTCAGCGCCGCGCCCAGCTCCGCGCCTACGGGATCGGGACTGGTATAAACACGGAGGGTGTCGGACATAAAGGCATCCTGGACAAATTCCGCCAGGACCTTATTGGGGCTGGCAGCCAGCAATCCGGTGGGAACATCCAGGGATACTTCTTCCGCATGGCTGGGGCCGGTGAGTACCACCACTTCCCTGCCGGTTTCCTGGGCTACCACCTGGCTCATCCGCAGATGGGTGCCATCCTCCAGGCCCTTGGTGACGGAAACTACAACCGCGTCTTCATCGATGTATGGCGCGGCATTGCGGCATACTGTCCGGTTAGGGAAAGAGGGATTGGCCATCACCACCAGCTTGCAGCCCCGGATGCTCTCCAGTTCACCGCTGATCTTCATTCCCTCCGGCAAGGTGGCGCCGGGCAGACGGGGGTTGATCCGAGTCTGCTCCATTTGAGGGATCCATTCCTTGTCAAAGGTCCACACGGTTACATCATGGCCGTTTTTACACAAACGAATTGCCAGCGCCGTACCCCAGGCGCCGCTACCTACAACTGCTGCTTTCATTGCTTACTTCCTTTCCCAAAGAGATTGGTTTTCCGTTCCTGCCCTTTCAGCAAGCGCTTGATATTCTCCCGGTGCATAAACGTCGCCAGCGCCGCCATAAACACGCCGCACAGCAGCACCGTCAGGTTGTTATGATAGAAAATGATAAAGCCCACGCCAAAAGCGATCGAGCCCAGGACGGATCCCAACGAAACATACCGGGTCGTCAGATAAGCCATGGCAAAAATCGTCAGGATCACCAGCGCTACCCGCCAGTCCACCGTAAGTGCCACAAAGAATCCGCTGAGAATTCCCTTGCCGCCCTTGAAGCCCAGCAGCACAGGAAATACATGTCCCAGCATAACTGCCGCGCCGCCGATGGCCATGCCCTCATGAAACATACCGTAGGGCTTCAGCAGCAGCCCGCCTACTAAGCAGGAAGCCGCAGCCTTGCCGCCATCGATCAAGATCACTGACAGCGCCTTGCCGGCGCCATAGACCCGGATAAAATTGGTCAGGCCGGCATTACCGCTGCCCTGGGTGCGCACATCTTCATGGGCAACCAGATGGGAAATGCACACTGCGCCGTTCAGGTTGCCCAGCAAGTAACCGATGATCACGGTCAGCAAAATCGGAAGCCACACGGTTTACTCCTCCTTGTCGCCCTTCTGGCGAATGGTGATTCTAACAGGGGTGCCCTGCAGACCGAATACATCCCGGATCTGATTTTCCAGATACCGCTGATAGGAGAAATGGAACAGCCGGGCATCATTGCAGAAAATAACAAAGTGCGGAGGCTTGGTGCTGGCCTGGGTCATATAATAGATCTTCAGCCGGCGGCCCTTATCAGACGGCGGCTGTACCCGGGCGGTAGCATCGGCCAAAATGGAGTTCAGCGCGCCGGTGGTAATACGCATGGTGTTCTGCTTGTGGACCTCCTGGATCAGGGGGAACAGCTTGTCCACCCGCTGGCCGGTCAACGCGGAAAGGAACACCACAGGCGCATAGGGCATATAGCTTAACCCATCCCGAACGGCGGCTTCCTTATCCCGCATGGTATTGGTTTCCTTGTCGGCCACAGCATCCCACTTGTTCACCACGATGATAGCGGCCTTGCCGGCCTCATGCACCAATCCGGCGATCTTGGTATCCTGCTCGGTGACACCGTCATTGGCATCGATCAGGATCAGACACACATCCGCACGCTCAATGGCGTTGATGGAGCGCATATTGGAATACTTCTCGATGGCATCGTCCACCTTACTTTTACGGCGCATACCGGCGGTATCGATGAAGCAATACTTGCCGGTTTCGTTTTCATAGTAGGAGTCGATGGCGTCCCGGGTGGTGCCGGCCATGTTGGAAACAATGACCCGTTCCTCACCCAGAATCTGGTTCAAAAGGCTGGACTTGCCCACATTGGGCTTGCCTACGATGGCCACTTGGATGACTTCGCTTTCCTCTTCTTCCTCGGTTTCCTCGGGGAACTGCGCCAGGCACCAGTCCAGCAGATCGCCGGTGCCGTGGCCGTGGATAGCAGAAGTCTCGAACAGATCGCCAATACCCAGGCCATAGAATTCATACACATCGGGATTGCAATAGCCGATGGAGTCGCACTTGTTCACCGCCAAAGCCACGGGCTTGCCGGATTTGCGCAGCATGGTCGCCACATCCTGATCCGCAGCGGTGACACCGGACTTCACATCCACCACCATCACGATGCAATCGGCCAATTCGATGCCGATCTCCGCCTGACGGCGCATAAACTTCAGCATATCATTTTCGGTATTGGGCTCAATGCCGCCGGTATCCACCAGACTGAAGGTGCGGCCGCACCATTCACAATCGCCGTAGATCCGGTCGCGGGTGACGCCGGGGGTATCCTCCACAATGGAGACACGGCGGCCCGTCAGCTTATTAAACAGCATGGATTTACCTACATTCGGGCGGCCGACAATGGCCACCAAAGGTTTTGCCATGGGGATCACTTCCTTTCTTTTGGAATATTATGCCACAAAAATGTGAAGAAATCAATGTTAATATTGTTAATAGGTTGGTAAGATAAATTGTTGTTTATCATGTCATCCTGAGCGAGCAAAGCGAGTCGAAGGATCCGTTCCCCGTAGTCGAAGAATACGGATTCTTCGACTACGCGGCCCTTTGGGCCGCTCCGCTCAGAATGACA
>SVLC01000013.1 GCA_015068155.1 Oscillospiraceae bacterium
TACGCCGCCGTAGCCGGGGATCAGCTTACCTTCCCGTGTTTTCCGCAGGAAGCTATCAAGCCGCTTTTGAAACTCCCCGGGACGCTTTCGCGCCGCATCGATGTAGGCAACGCGGATGCGCTTATAGGGCTGGGAGAAGGCTTCAAAATGCGCCCACGCTGCCGCATCTGCACGGATCGCATCCATAATATCCTCCGGAAAAACATAGGGCGCAGAGATCAGATCAGCAACACTTTCCCGTACACTGGGATGGAGCATCCCCTGCTTGTCCAGCCAAATCAGACGTTCAATGTTGGGACGGGAATAGGGACTTCCGGTTTTTCTCGGCGTGAACCGCAAGGCGCGACCCTGATCTACAGCGTGATAAATGCTGTCGATCCAGCCGAAGCACAGCGCTTCCTCCACGGCATCATTATAAGAAAGACCCGGCTGGCCGCTATTCTTGAGGGGGAACACAAACCAAACTTCCGTTTCCGTCTCAAAATGCTCTGCAAGCCATCGACGCCACTGCGCCCGATCGCTTGTATAAAAGATGTTTTCCGTTTTCATTTTCTTCCCCTTTTCGGTGTGGGCAGTTCTTCCACTTTCAATATGTTGATTTTCTGCTTCTTCCGCAGATACGCATACGCCGCAGCGGATACAAGGCTATCAAAAGCATTGCCGATGGGAAAATGCGTTAAGTCTGCCGTTGCACGACGAAAAATACAAAAGCATTATAGCTGAGCAGGCAAGAAAGGTTTATCTTGATAAATATAAAAGTCAACTATATTGTAGCATATATTTATCTATTTGACTACCGCTGGTTGCTGCCGTTTAGATAATATCCTCCATTATTTCTTCGGGGGCCGGTGATATTGCATCAGCCGGCAAGTGTCCAACTTGTTCTGAAAGCGTTTCTGTGCCTCGCAGACGACTTTTCGCAGGATTTCCGGGTCGGTGTCCCACTGAGTAATTCCGCGATTATATGCGCCCCTGCGCTTGTCGTCGATGATGAACGGATCGATGCCGTAGCGCAGGCACTCCTTCACCATGAGGATTCGGCCCACTCTGCCGTTGTAGTCGTCAAAGGGGTGAATGCGCTCGAATTGTACATGAAACGTAAGAATTTGCTCCAGTTTAGCGGCTTTTCGCTCGTAGCCTTTAATCAAATCAGCCACAGCCTTATTGATCTGCTGCGGAGGAAAGCCCAGCTTATCGGGCTTGATACGGAACTCACCCACGCCGGTCTTGTGATTCTGATCGGCATAGGTGCCATAAGTCAGGAAGTGATGCACCTGCTTGACGAAGGACACCGTCAGTGGAGCGGTCACATTGTCTACAACATAGCGCATACAGATAAAATGATTCATAATCTCCACAATATCATCCACTTTGGTGGCCTCAAAAGAGGGTGTGATCCGGTTAGTGCGGTAGATTTCTTCAACCTGCTGCCGGGTTAGACGATTACTGGCCATGCGGCTGGAACTGTAGGCCAAATCCACCTGTATGTATTCGTAGATGCCAAAGTGGTTATTGCGCTCCCGTTGATAGAGGATCTTTTTTACCAGGGGTGTTGGTGGTGTTTCTCTTACCGTCTGGGCACCCGGCTTCGGTGTTCCTTCCGGTATCATCCACCCTTGTTCAGTCTGTACTGCGCCGGGGACTTTGCCTTCCTTGCAATAGCGGCGAACCATCGCGCCAGAAATGTCCCAGATGATAGCAGTTTCATTTGCGGAATAGAATTTCATGTTTTCAATCCTTTCGAAGTTTTTGTTTCAGGTTGCAGGGGGTGCAACTTTTTACCCAAACTGTACCCAAATCATCGCGAGAACACTTGGACTGGATTGAAATATTTTGCATACATAATATGCTATTTTGTCATGTTTTGTCTATTATTTTCCAACTTTTCAAACTGCATTTTTGCTCAAAATCCGATGGCATTCAAGAGGTCAGCGTTTCGATCCCGCTATCTCCACCACCGAGTCCTGAAAACCATTGGTTTTCAGGACTTTTTCTTTGCCAAAATGGTGGTTTTACCTCTTAAATGCCATTTTTTCGAACCGGGTCGCTACACCCAATTTGCCCGCTACACTTTATCTTGAATCCATCTTGAATCAGGACGATTTTACCCTGTCCATGTAGTCCAAAATATTCCCGAAAGTTCCCTTACAACATCTCACAGGATATTATTCCTACTTGGCTGCCCGAGGGGTATATTTTTCAGGAAATAAATCCCATACGTACACCTCGTGAAATATCTATTTCTGCAAAGTTTAATAGAAATAACGATGAATTGATTATCTCTATCCGCCAGACCATTGGCGTACAAGCAGAACAGGTTGAGAAAAATGATGATCTGCTGGAAGTATACATGGTCGATAGCGTGGAATATTATATTTTCTCCAACACGGAAACCATGAATGCGGCATGGAGCATTGGAGAATTTGAATGTATCATTACAGGAAAAATTACGCTGGAGGAAATGAAAAGGATGATCGATTCCATCTGAATAAAAATGGAATGGAGATTATTAAATGGAAAGAAAGAAGAGACATTTCCTTGTAAAAATAATAGCAATTGCTTTGATTATTTCTTTGTGCGCGCCTATTGGCGTGCAGGCAGCGATGCCTGAGACCGTCCAGCCTTTGGCAAGCGCCTATTTGACATCGTATACCGCCTACATCTGCGCCATGGGGGATGGCAACCTGGAAATTTGGTTCCGTGTGACCGGAACAGACATTTGGGCAGATCTTGGCGTCCTGATGATTTATCTGTATGAATCCACAGATAATGTTAATTGGGGCTGGGTCAAAACCTACCATTTTACAGATTATGACGACGAAACTATGTTAGCCAGCAATGCATGGCAGCATATTTCTCATGTAGACTATGAGGAGGGCGTTCCGGGTCGCTACTATAAGGCCTATGTGCAAATTTGGGCCGGTCCCGAAGATGGCGGTGACACCCGCTACATCTGGACCCCTGTGGAGCGCTGCACCTGATCCATAATTACATAGCAACGCACAGGCATTCGCCTGTGCGTTCTTATTTGCTTAAAGAAAACCACCGGCACGGCCGGTGAATCCCAAAAGCTTTCGTTATGCCCAGTCCCGCCGCAGCGGAAAGCCTCCCCTGTGTAAGGGGAGGTGGGCCGCCGAAGGGCGGCTCGGAGGGGTTGTCAATCCCTCAGTCAGCCCGTCGGCCGGTGGTTATGATTGTGCAGCCCCGTTGCGGAATGAGCAGGCGCTGATAGCCGCGGTCAAGGCCCGGGTGATCGTTTCCAGCGGCATGGAAGGCTTCCCTTGCTCCGGCAGGAAAGGCACATGGAGGAAACCTACCTGGGTCCGGGTGCCGTCAAAGTGGTGCAGCAGCGTATACAGCACATCGTTGCACACAAAGGCCCCTGCGGAGTTGGACACCGTGGCGGGAATGTCTGCATCCCGGATGGCCTGGGCCATCCTTTCGACCGGCGTTGTGGCAAAATAGGCTGCCGGGCCATCCGGTGCCACAAATTCGCCCCGGGGCTGATTGCCGGCGTTATCGGCGATCCGGGCATCCCGGATGTTCACCGCGATCCGCTCCGGGGTCACGGAATCCCGGCCTCCGGCCTGGCCTACGCACAAGATCACATCCGGCTGCCATGCTGCCGCCGCTTTCAGAACCGCCTGGGCTGCGCTGCCGAAGACCGTGGGGATCATCAATTTGCGGATTTCAAAATCTCCCACCTGGGACGGTAACTGCGCCACCGCCAGCCAGGAGGGGTTTACGGTTTGACCGCCAAAGGGGTCAAAGCCGGTGATCAGCAATTTTTTCATATCCATAACACCTTATTTCCTGATTCAGGATTGGAAAGCCGCGGCGTATACATCCGGCCGCCGGGCGGAGAGCAACGGCAATTGCTGGCGCACCCGGTCCACTTCGGCAAAGTCGATATCCACCAACAGCAGGTTTGGCTCTGTGCCGGCATCGGCGATGGGTGTTCCCCAGGGGGAGCAGACGATGGAATGGGCGTAAGACACATAACTGCGGGCGGTATCCCGCGCCGGCGCTGCGCCCAGGGTAAAAAGCTGATTATCCACGGCCCGCATCCGGAAGCTCAGCTCCCAATGCAGAGGGCCGGTGGTCATATTGAAGGCTGCGGGGACGATCACCGCCCGGGCGCCGTCCAGCGCCATGGCGCGGAACAGTTCCGGGAAGCGGATGTCGAAGCAAATGCAAAGGCCGATACGGATGCCGTCAACGGTGAAGATAGTAGGCTGGCAGCCGGGGGAGAGCACCGCGGATTCCCGGAAATGCTGCCCGCCGTCAATGTGGGCGTCAAACAAATGGATCTTGCGGTGACGGGCAATCTGCCGGCCGTTTTCGTCAAAAACAAAGCTGGTGTTATAGAGCTTGTCGCCGCAGCGCTCGGGAATGGAGCCGGCTACCAGGGTCAGCGCGTTTTCTTTGGCGGTCTGGGCCAGGGCAGCGCAAAGGGGACCGTCGGCTTCCTCCGCAAAAACCGGGAAAGCGGAATTGGAATAAGGGCAGCAGAACATTTCCGGCAGGACCGCCACCCGGGCGCCGGCTGCGGCGGCCTGGGCGATATATCTCCGGGCGGTCTGCAGATTTTCCTGCTTGTTTTTGGTGATGGGCATTTGGATCAGCGCAAATTTCATAAGCATGGCTCACTTTCCGTTGTTGGCTGGAGATCCGGCGCGGCCGGATGGCTGCTTTTTGCTACCATGATAACGGTTTTTGCAGCAACTGTCAACCAAAAGCCGCCCGGGTCTTGGGAACCAGGCGGCTTGGATCATTTCTTGTTCTTTTCTTTGGCGCGCTTGTCATTGATGATCTGCATTTCCTTCGCGGTGATCAATTGGCAATTGTTTTCCCTGGCCCATTCCACACAGCCTTTCAGCACCAAAGGCAGGAAAACACGGGGCACGTTGAGGATCATTTCCAGGGCGTCATCGGTGAATTTCACCACATCATCGGCCCGGTCGGCGGCGTAACGGACGGAGTCCAGGCTTTGCTTACGGATGGGCAGCAGCTCAGCCCGCATTTTGGTTTTACGATGGAACCAGAAATTTTTGCTGTCGCGGTAGCCATAGTCCACCGGCAGGTTGGGAAAATCCTTGGCTTTTACGCCGTTGATAATGGCATCGCTGTACTTTTTCTTCATCAGGATCTTGTCCACCTTCAAAATGAAGTGGGCGCCGAACTTGGAGGTGATGCCGTTGAAATCGTGGTAGGGCGGCTCGTAGCCGTTGAGGTTGCCGGGCGCATCGTTTTGGGCGTTGTCCAGCTCCCGGACCCAGGTGCATTCGATGACCTGAATGGCATCGGTGAGAACCATGGGGCGATCGCCGTCGGCCTGGCCTTTTTCCAGCTTGAACTGACAATTGGGCATCTTGTCCTCGGGCTTATCGCCGGGCCAGCTAAGCTTGACGCATTCTTTGAAGGTCTTGGGCTTGTCGTCAACGAAGTTGATGGCGCATTTTCCGGTGCGCAGAATGTTCTGGGCGGTATTGGAGGAATTGCGGCAGGAAAGCAGCATGGCATAGTAATCCTTGCCGGCCACATAGTAAGGCTGCACCAAAGAATAGGGACCCAGGGTGGTGGAACCATCCGGGCAAAGGGTGGAGATCACCACGGTGGGCATGGGGAAAAACAGGGAGGTCTGGTAGAAATTATCAACTACCCGGAGATTTTCAAAACTGGACATGGAAATGACTCCTTTCGGTTATGTAGGGGAATTAAAACAGCTTTTCCAGCAGGGGGCAGAATTCCTGGAAGCTTTTTCCTTCAAAGGTCCAGGCCAACAGGCTTTCGGCAGCAAATTCGGCGGTAAAATCGCTGTCGCAGAACCGCAGCAGATGCTGCGCCAGTTGGTTACGCAGGATCCGGTGATACTGACGGAAAGAGACGGCGAAGCCGGCAACGGCAGCCTTATCCCGGAACAGGCTTGCGTAGCGGGCGGAAAAGTCGGTAAGCTGCCGGTGCATGCAGACCAGCACGGGCAGGGGGGCGGTGGCTTCCGCGGCTACGGCGGCGATGGCGTCATTGCATGTGCGCCAATCCTGCAGCAAGTGGGCGGCGATCAGATCCTCTTTGGAGGGGAAATAATTGTATACGGTACCCACGGCGATGTTGCAGGCCTTGGCGATGGAGCGGATCGTCATGGCGCTGTAGCCGGATTCCGCAATTTGCCGCTGCGCCTCTTCCACCAGTCGGGATTCCAGGTCTTTGATGATCTTGGGCATAAAAAACTCCTTTCTGAACATGTTCATTTAATCATAGTATAAAATAATTTTACAATGCTGTCAAGAGAGGAAAAGGAAAAAAGGGAGTTCTTGCAAAATGTTGTGGGATTTGCTATAATATGGCGAAAGAAAGAGGTGGTATGGATGGTGGAGGTCGTTGCGGCGCTGATCTGGGATGGCGGACGGTTTTTGATCTGTCAGCGCCCGGCCCATAAGGCCCGGGGCCTGCTGTGGGAATTTGTCGGCGGCAAGGTAGAGCCGGGGGAAACCAAGGCGCAGGCGCTGATCCGGGAATGCCGGGAAGAATTGGCCATTACCTTAGCGGTGGGGGATGTGTTTATGGATGTGGTCCACGCATATCCGGACCTGACGGTACATTTGACCCTGCTGAATGCCACCATTGCAGAGGGCGTGCCGCAAATGCTGGAGCATAATGCCATCCGCTGGATCACGCCCGGGGAGATCGGTGCATATGATTTTTGCCCGGCGGATGTGGAAATTTTGGAAAGGATCACGGAAAAATATGGTGCGGGAACTGATACATGACCCCGTGTTTTTGGGCGGCAGGTCGGAAAGCGCCACGAAGGAAGATCTGGCGGTGGCGGAGGATCTGCTGGATACGCTGGCGGCTCACCGGGAAAACTGTGTGGGCATGGCGGCGAATATGATCGGCGTACGCAAGCGGATCATTGCCTTTGACAATGAGGGCAGTTATATGGTGATGTTCAATCCGGAAATATGTAAGGCATCCGGTCCGTACGAGACCCAGGAAAGCTGCCTGTCACTGCTGGGTGGGCCCAGGCCCTGCAAGCGTTATCAGACCATCAAGGTCCGCTGGCAGAATGAAGATTTTCAAACCCGCATCAAGACCTTCACCGGCTGGACGGCTCAGATTATTCAGCATGAAGTGGATCATTGCGACGGTATCAGGATATAAAGGAGAAGGAATATGAAGAAGAAATGGATCGTGGCGCTGGCGGCGGTGCTGCTGACGGTGCTGCTGTTGACATTTGTGGGCCCTTATTTGGTGCTGGCGGCGGCGCGTCAACCGGCGCCGGAGGAAAACTACGCCTATAGCCAGGCCTTTTTCACCACCTACGAGCAGACCAGGCAGGGACTGCAGGATCTGTCCAAGGGGCTGCGGGAGCAGGGCGCGCTGGTAGTCACGGAAAGCTATCCCATCGATGCCGATGACGGACTGTATATCGACAAGATCTATCTGCCGGCGGAGGAACGGATGACCAATCTGATCCTGCTGACCACCGGTGTACACGGTGTGGAGGGATACATCGGCGCGGCTATGCTGGAGGTGTTTTTCCAGGAGGTGTATCCCACGCTGGATAAGAAGACCACCGGCGTGATGGTGGTCGCCAATGTAAATCCCTACGGCATGAAATACTATCGCCGTTATAATGAGAACAATGTGGATCTAAACCGGAATTTTATCCTGGATTGGGATAGTTTTGACCTGGCCTCCAACCGGGAATATCCCCAGGTGCAGACCTTCCTGGAACCGAAAGGGAAGATCAAAAATGCATTTTGGCATGAGGTGAGCTTCTACTGGAATTTGGGTGTGACGGCGGTGACCCACGGAGCGGATACCATTTCCGACGCGCTGCTGACAGGCCAGTACCAATCTCCCCAGGGGGTTTATTACGGCGGCAACGGGGACGAAGCCTCTACGGTGTATTTGAAGGATATATTTGAAAAGGCGCTGAGCAGCGCATATGAAAATGTGGTGCATATCGATATCCATTCCGGCTACGGTCCGCGGTATCATATGGTGATCTTTAACTCTGTGTATGAGACCATGACCGAGGCGCAGACCAAGGAAGCTTTTGGGTATGATTATGTGATCTCCCATGATTCCGAGGATTTCTATGCCACCACCGGCGACACCACCGACTTTTTCTATCGGCTGGCAGAGCAAAAGCAGAGCGATAAGCAACTGTTTTCCACCTGCTTTGAGTTTGGAACGGTGGGCGACGACTTCTTTGACACCATTTTGAGCCTGAAGTATACGGTGGATGAAAACCGGCAGTACTGGTACCCCAGCAGCAACGCCGTAACGGCGGAAGTGGTGCGGCAGAACTATATGGAGCTGTTCTATCCCACGGAAACCGCCTGGCGGGAACAGGCTGTGGCGGATTTTGTGGCGGCCACCATGGGCGTACTGCAGGCGAAAATGAAGTAAATACAGCCCCGGATCGGCGGATCCGGGGCGCTTTATGCTGTTTGCTGTCGCATAAATACGACAGCAAAGGAAGACGAACGGGAATGATGTTGACATTATGCGACAGAAATGGTAAAATACGGACAGATAAAAAACTTGGAGGTAATGTTATGAACTACCGTGTAAAGGAAAAGAAAAATTTTGCGCTGGCGCTGCTGTCGGTGATGGGCCTGAGTGTGGACGTGCGGGATGTGGAAGACTTGGAGCTGGACGGATACAACCGCCGCCAACTGCAGGGGATCTTGACGGATCTGCAGACAAAATTAGCCGCCCTTCGGCGGCAGGAGCCGGAAAAGGGCGGCGCTATGTATGAGAGGTGGGATGATGCGGTATTCTGCCTGGAGGATCAGTTGTGGCAGGTGGAGGAGGCCCTGGAAAAGGCGGAGGATGAAGAAGAACCCATGCTTTCCTTTTGGGAGATCCCGGTGCCCCGGCCCCAACTGAGAATGGCTTGAAGGCGGATTATTGGAACACTTCAAAAGCGCCGATGGCGCCCAAAATGTCTTTGTCGATCCGGTCGCGGCCGTAGACATCCAGGAAGCGTTCCCCCCAGGCGTCGGTCTTCAAATTGAAAAACAGAGACCAGACACCCCAGAACAGATCGATATGCCGGTCGCCGATGCCACCGGCACCCAGGTCGATAAAGCCGGAAAGCTGCCAATCCCGCAAGAGGATATTGGGCAGGCAATAATCGCCGTGGAGCAGCGTATCCCTTTGCAGCGCCGGGGCAAATTGCCGGACCACGGCGATGGCCTCTTCGGCGGAGGCATAGCCCCAATTGTCGGGGAAGAGGGAAGCATCGTATTGACCGGTGTGGAAATGTTCCTCCGCGGCAGCGATGTAGTCATCGGTGCGGTGGGCAATGGGGCAGCCGGCGATGGGGGTTTCGTGGAGCTGCCGCAGCAAAAGGGCGGTGGTGTCGCAAAGCCGCCGGGGATCGGAAATATATTGGGCGTGGAGACAGTCTTCCCCGGGGACCCGGGCGGTCAGCAGCCAATCCTGCTCTGCGGTGTGGTAGGAAAGCACCTGGGGGCCGATGCCTTTTTCGAAGAAGAAGCGATCCATGGCGGCTTCTTTCTGTAGGGAGCCGGCAGGCGCGGATTTCAGAAATAAACCACCGTCTTTGTCAATATAATACACCCGGGCTTCCGGGGAACAGCTGCTGTCGAATACCGGACCGGCCAGCAGATGCTGAAATTCGGCGGGAAACAGGGCGAGATCCGGCTGGATGGGGGTGCGTTTCATGGTGTTACCTCCTAAAAAAGGGGCAATCCGAAAATTGCCCCATTACGATTAATGTAGCATACAAATATTTCGATGTCAAGGACATTTGATGAAAAAAAGTCCATTCTGTGTTTTGCACAAAAGCAAATGTTGTTATTTATGCAGTATCCCATCTTGCAAAATGAAAAAAAGTATGGTATTCTTTAGATACAAAGAAGAACGCCCCAAGCAAAGAAAGAAGAAGCAAAAGCAGTCCAAAACAAAAGCAAAAAACCAAGCAAAAAACCAAAAGCAAAAGGGGCTCTTCAAAGACAAGGCTTTCTAAAATTCCGATCACATAAATTTTGTAAGAAGAAGAAAATGAATGCCAAAACGGAAGCAATTCAAATTTTGTCAAAGAAGAAAGCCAAGTCAATCCGCAGAAAGCGAGGTTAACCACTGATGGAACCCACCTTTGAAAAGGAATAACCCCTGACGATCAGAAGTGTGCAATCTGATATGTCAGGGGTTATTTCTTTGCCGCCCAGAGGGCGGTTTTTTGTTTTGCAAGCGGCGCTTGACAGCGGGCAAGCAGGCGGCACTTGCTATTTGGGTGGCGCTGTGGTAGGATAAGGGCAAGAAATGAGAAGGAGGGCACATCTGATGACAGTAGGACAGAAGATCCGGCATTACCGCAAGCAGCTGGGCCTTTCCCAGGAGGAATTGGCACAGAAAATGCAGGTAAGCCGGCAGACGGTGAGCTTGTGGGAAAACGATCAGACCATGCCTACCATCGATAATTTGGTGCGGCTGAAGGAAATTTTCGGCGTTTCCATTGATGAGATCCTGACACAGCAGCCTGAGCAGGAGCGGCCCTCCTTTATCCTTGCGGAAGAGGAAGGGCCAAAACAGCAGGAAAAACCGCCCCGGGATCGCTGGCAGAAGTGGGGCATCGGGCTGTTTGTGGCTGCGCTTGTAAGCATTGTGGTGGCGGCGCTGGCCGCGAGCTGGCTGTCGGAACGCACTATGCTTCCGACGAATAGTATGTGGATATTCTTTGCTTTTCTGCCGATCCCGCTGGCATCCGTGGTTTTGGGCTTCGTCCTGAAACGCCGGGGCTATGGATGGAGGAAAAATGTGATCGCCGGCTTTATTATTGCCGGTTTGATGGTGGCTTACGGGTCATTTACATTTATATTTGCCGGTATGTATGATAACTCCGATGCCCATATTCGGGCGGTGGAGGCCTATACGGGCATCGATATTCCCCGGCACAGCGGTATTCGCACCCAAAATTGGAGCGAGAATACGCAGATCAGCGCCCAAGGTGTGATGCATTTTTCCAGCGAGGTGCGATTCCGGCAGGCAGATGTGGAAGCCTTTGAAACATCCCTGGCCTCGGACAGCCGTTGGCAGACGGAAATGAAAAGTCAGCTACGGGGCTTGCGGATCATGCCGTTGCAATATGGGGGCTGCTATGTGCTCATGTATAACATCGACGAGGAGACATTCAATGCGGTGCCGTCCGCGGAAGGGGACTATCGGTTTGTCTGTATTTTTTACAATGCCATGAATAATACCATGTATTTGGAGGAATATACCCTGCATTATGTGCCATGAGAAAAGACCTGCCCGGGCCGGGCAGGTCTTTTGCGGTGGATCTCCGGTCCTTGCCAATCATCGAAGGTGTATGCCAAACCCTAATTTAGGGGGTTGCAAATAGGGTAGAATGTGCTATGATAGCAGGTAGAATATTGACAGAAAAGAGATGGCTATGACCAGAAATTTCGTGATCCGCAATGCGTCCTCGTTTCTGCGGAAAAATGTAGTGATGCTGGTGGCGCTGGCGGCAGCGCTGATCACCATGCTGTTTGTACCGCCGGACAGGGAATATTGGGGATATTTCGATGTGAAGACCCTGACCTGCCTGTTCTGCGTGCTGGCAGTGGTGTGCGCGCTGAAAAACATTCGCTTTTTCTACATACTGGCCAAGAAGATCGTTCGCTCCTTCCGCAACGCCCGGATGAGCGTGCTGGCGCTGGTGTATATCACCTTTATCGGCTCCATGCTGATCGCCAACGATATGGCGCTGCTGACATTTCTGCCGCTGGGTTATTTGGTGCTGACATCCACCGGCAAGCAGAAATACATGGCGTTTACCTTTGTTATGCAGAATATTGCCGCCAATCTGGGCGGCATGCTGACGCCCTTTGGCAATCCGCAAAATCTTTATCTTTACACCAAGTTTGAGATCCCCACCCTGGAATTTATGGGCATCATGGTGCTGCCGTTTGCGGTATCGGTGGTGCTGATCACGGTGTTTTGTATGATTTTTGTAAAGCCGGAACCGCTGGAGGTGGCCGATGAGCAGGTGAAGCTGCCGGTGGGCCGGACCGTGGTGTATTTGGCGCTGTTCGCCCTGGCGATCGCCATCGTATTCCGGGGGATCCCTTACGGTGTCGGCCTGGTGGTGATCCCGGCGGCGCTGCTGATCATGGATCGTAAGGCGCTGAAGATGGTGGATTATCCGTTGCTGCTGACCTTTGTGTTTTTCTTTGTGTTTGCGGGAAATATGGCCAGGATCCAGTTCGTGCGGGATATTTTCTCCGGCCTTTTGGAAAAAAGCACCTTGCTGTTTTCTATTCTCAGTTGCCAATTCATCAGCAATGTGCCTTCGGCGATCTTGCTGAGCCAGTTTACGGAGAATTATCGGGAGCTGCTGCTGGGCGTGAATATCGGCGGCGTGGGTACGCTGATCGCCAGCCTGGCCAGTTTGATCACCTTCCGGGAGTATACGGCCCATAATCCCGGCAAGAGTGGGTATTATATCAAGACCTTTAGTTTATTTAATTTGGCATTTCTGATTATTTTGGTGCTGTTTGTGATTTGGTAAAAAAGAACGAAAAATGGAGGAGGGGGGGCAACCCGATGAGACATAAATGGATCACACGGATCGTGATGATGGCGCTGTATGCAATGGTGTCCAGCAGCTTTTTTGCGCTGCGGGCGTATCCGCTGCTGATTCTGCCGGCGATCCCGTTGGTGTTGGCCATTAACTTTCTGCCGGGTTGGGGCGTCAAGGGCGTGGACCGGCTGCGGCTGAAGATCTGCCTGCATGGCGATGAATGCCTGACTGTGTTTTTAGGTTCGGCGGCCATCAGCATACTGTATCATCTGTATTTGGCGATGTATATGCTGCCGGATAGCTGGCTGGAATGGGGTTTGAGCGCACTGGTGGCTTTTTGCCTGGAGATGATGCTGTTCTGGAACGGTATTATCTGCGTGTATTTGACTTCTGTGCAATTGGGCATCCGCCTGCGGGTAGTGGGGCTGTTATGCGGCCTGATCCCGGTGGCGCAGTTGGTGGCCCTAGGTAAGATCATGGCGGTGACATTCCGGGAAGTGCGGGAGGAAGCGGCCAAGGATGCGCTGAATGAAGCCCGGGAGGATCAGCGGCTGTGCGCCACCAAATATCCGATTCTGCTGGTACATGGGGTATGCTTCCGGGATTTTAAGCATTTAAGCTACTGGGGCCGGATCCCCAGAGAACTGGAACGGAACGGAGCGACGGTGTATTTTGGAGAGCATCAGTCTGCCCGGCCGGTGCAGGCCAGCGCCGAAGAGCTGTCGCAGCGGATCCGCCAACTGACTGGGGAAGGAAAAGCGGAAAAGGTGAACATCATTGCCCATTCCAAGGGCGGCCTGGATTGCCGCTGGGCCATGCGGGACCCGGATATTGCCGCCCGGGTGGCCAGTTTGACCACGGTGAATACGCCCCATCAGGGTTGCGAATATGCCGATTATCTGCTGAACAAGATCTCTGTCAAGACCCAAAAGCAGGTGGCGGAGGCCTACAACAATGCGGCCCGGCTGGCGGGGGATACCTCTCCCGATTTTCTGGCGGCCATGCGGGATCTGACGGCATCGGCCTGCCAGGAACGGAATCGGCAGATGCCCCAGCCGGAGGGCGTATACTGCCAGAGTGTGGGTTCGGTGCTGAAGCGGGCCGTTCACGGAAAATTTCCGCTGCAGTACACCTATCATGTGGTAAAAGAATTTGACGGACCCAACGATGGTCTGGTGGGCACCCAATCCTTCCCCTGGGGTGATGCTTATGAATTGCTGGAGCCTACGGGCCGGCGGGGCATTTCCCACGGCGATGTGATCGATTTGAACCGGGAAAACATCCCCGGCTTCGATGTGCGGGAATATTATGTGCAGTTGGTGTCCCGGCTGCGGGAAAAAGGATATTGAAATAAGTCCCGGATGGCAACATCCGGGACTTATGATGTATAAACGTGAATGAAATGTGACTAATTTGTAAAATGTGCATAAACGGCGGGAAGGGCATATGGAAAAGGACGGAAATTCGGTTGACGGGGTAGGGGCTTTTTGGTATAATGGCTGAGAACATAATACAATGCGAAGTGTGCGCCTAAAGGGGAAAACGCACAACTTTGAAGGGATTATCGGAAAGAAAGGATCGTTGCTATGGGTTCGGAATTCAAACGATTAAAAAGATACAACGCCACATGGATCATCGCCCGAACGGTGGCCTGCGGGATATCGGCTTTTTTGCTGGTAAGCGGCGTGTTTCTTCTGCTGGACAAACTGGCGCTGGCGCAGTTAGGCGCGGTGGGCTATGCCATCGGCGCCGTGGCGGCAGCAATGGCTGGCGGCGCGGCGTACTGGATACTGCGAAAGCCGGATCTGCATTTGGCGGAGACCATTGACCGGGAACGGAAGCTGCGGGAACGGGTACAGACCATGGTGGCCTATCGGGATGATACCGGCGCCATTGCTCAACTGCAGCGGCAGGATACGGAAGACCGCCTGAAAAATGTGCGGACCGTGGGCGTTCGGTTCTCCGGCATTGTTACATACGCGGCAATGGTTATGCTGGCTTTTACGGTGTTTATGACCGGTCTTCTGCTGCCGGCAGAGGCGGTGCAGCCGGGTCCCACGACCCAACCCCAACCCACCGAGCCTTACTATGAGGCGACCCAGTGGCAGAAAGCGGCGCTGGAAGAACTGGTGGAGCATGTGGAAGCGTCGGAAATGGTGGAGGCGGTGAAAACGCCTACGGTGCAGTCGCTGAGGGAACTGCAGATCCTGCTGGATAACCCGGTGCGGGTCAGCGCCCTGCAGGCCAAGGTGGTGGAGAATATGGCGCAGGTCTACGCGCTGACGGATCTGGCCAACTCCAACGACGATATGCACAAGGTGCTGGGCATGATGGGTCACGAGTTTTCGGATTATCTGCGCTACTGCCTGGGCAATCTGATACTGGATGATTATGATGAGATGATGGACATTGCCCAGGAACTGCTGGAGCAGAACAATTATGCCGACATCAGCGGCATTGCCTCAGAGGTGGTGGCGGTGCTGCAGTATTCCGAATACGATGGTTCGGATGCGCTGTATGCCGCGGTTGAGACCTTTGGAACGGAGCTGACCGCTGCTGCGCAGGCGCTGGAAAACAAGAATCTGGTGGGCACCCGGCAGATGACCGGTGAGGCTATGTACAATCTGCGGACCAATGCCAGCCTGGCGCTGAAGCAGCAATGGCTGAACAAGGAAGAAGCGCTGTATGTTGTGAATACCCTGGCGGAGATTTTCTCCGTTTCCGGAAGTCTGATCCCCAAGGATCCGGATGTGGCCTACGAGCTGGATACTTCGGAACCGCCGCCGGATGGCGAAGGCTCCCAGGGCGACGGCCAAATGCAGTACCCCAGTGATGACAAGGTATACGATTATCAGAATAATCTCCATGTGATCTATCACCAGATCCTGGATGAGTATTACAAATCCATGACCAACGATGCCATGGACGGAAAATTCAGCGAAGAGATCGAGCAGTTCCTGCGGAAATATTTCGGGAATCTGCAAACCAACAAGGATGAAGAATAAAACGGTATGGAGGATGTAACCAATATGGAAATGATCAATAACAATGAGAATCTGGCAAAGGTGAAGCAGTTCAGCGAGAAGATCGCGCAGGTCAAGGCCGAGCTGCACAAGGACGTGGTTGGCCAGGAGGAAGTACTGGACAATGTGCTGATCGCCATCGTGGCCGGCGGCAACGTGCTGCTGGAAGGTGTTCCCGGCGTCGGTAAGACCCGTATGGTCCGCTCTCTGAGCCGCGTGCTGGAACTGCCTTTCTCCAGAATCCAGTTCACTCCTGACCTGATGCCCTCTGATGTGACCGGCACCAACATCGTGGAAAAGGACGACAACGGCAAGCTGAATACCGTCTTTAAGCCCGGCCCCATCTTTGCCAACCTGGTGCTGGCGGACGAAATCAACCGCGCCACCCCCAAGACCCAGTCTGCGATGCTGGAAGTTATGCAGGAGCATAAGATCACCGTAGGCGACAATACCTACAAGCTGGAAGAACCCTTCTTCGTGATGGCTACCCAGAACCCGGTGGAGCAGGACGGCACTTATCCGCTGCCTGAGGCCCAGATGGACCGCTTTATGTTCAAGCTGATGGTGAATTTCCCCACGGCCAAGGAGCTGGCCGACATCGTTAAGATGACCGGCATCACCATGGAAGAAATTGCGCAGCCCGTGCTGAACGGGCCCCAGATCCTGGAAATGCGGAAGCTGGCAGGCACTGTGCCGGTGGTGGACAAGGTGCTGGATTACGCCGTGAACCTGGTGTCCAACACCCATCCCGAGATCCCCAATGCTTCCGAGACCGCCAAGAAGTACATCAAGTACGGCGCTTCTCCCCGCGCGGCCCAGGCTTTGATCGCCTGCGCCAAGGTGCGGGCGCTGATGAACGGCAACTATAATGTTTCCTACGAGGATATCGATGCTTTGGCAGCGCCTGTTCTGCGCCACAGAATCAAGATCAGCTACGGCGCCATCAATGAGAAGATGAATGCCGAGGATGTGATCGCTGCTTTGATCAAGGAAAATAAGAAGCTCTCTAAGGCGTAACCGATGATTTAATTGTCTGCGGTTATTGGCGGGTCTTTTGCCCCAACTCTGCAGTTTGGAAAATTTGCAATACACCAAGTATTCCGGCATTTTTCAAACATTGATTTGTGTCAAGATCTCTCGCCATCAACACTTGCCAATGAAAACATCGGTCACGAGTAAGGAGGCTTAACCATGAGCAAATTGATTGTAAGTGAAGAATTCCTGCAGCAGGTGGAGACCTTGCAGACCGTGCTGCGGAATAATGTGGCGGGTATGTTCGGCGGCAACCGCAAAAGTAAGACCTACGGTTCTTCCTGCGAGTTTGCCGACTACCGGGATTACCAGCCCGGCGACGATATTTCCAAGATCGACTGGAATGCCTACGCCCGTTTCGATAAGCTGTATCAAAAGCTCTATCTGGACGAACGGCAGATGCATACCAGGATCTATATCGACGCCAGCCGATCCATGAACTATGGCGACGGCGGCAAGGGTGACCAGTGCCTGCGTTTGGCGGCTACCCTGGCGTATATGTCCGTCAGTGAAATGGAGAAGGTGTCCATTTATGTGTTGCGGGATCGGGAAGTGGAAGAGGTGATCTCCGGCATGGTGGGAAAGAATGCCTACTTTGAGAAGATCGGCGCCCTGAACGATATCGTTTTTGACGGAGATAGCTACATTTCCGATGCCATCATTCCCTCTAAGGTGGGCATGGGCGACGGCATGAGCATCATCATATCCGATTTCCTCACCGATAACAATTACGAAAGCGCCATCGACCGTTTGGCCGACAGTAAGCGGGATATTCTGTGCATCCAGGTGCTGGCACGGGAAGAACTGAATCCCCAGATGCGGGGCAAGATGCATTTGTTTGATTCGGAAGATGTCAGCAAAACTTACCGCAAGAATATCGACCGGGATATTATCAACGCCTACAAAGCGGCGCTGCGCTATGTCCAGGACCGGATCCGGGAGTATTGCGCGTCCCGGGGCGCGGACTATATGCTGGTGGCGGCAGACGAGACCATGGCGGAGGTATTCTTCGACAAATTGGTAGGCACGGGGGTACTCAAATGACATTTTTATATCCGTTGGGTCTTCTGGGCCTTATCGGAATACCCATTCTGATCATTATTTATATTATCAAGCAGAAGTATACCGAGCAGACGGTGGCTTCTACCTATATCTGGACACTGTCGGAGAAGTTTCTGAAGCGGAGAAATCCCTTCAGCCGCATCACCGGCCTGATCAGCCTGATCTTGCAGATCTTGGCCATCACCCTGGTGAGCCTGGCCATCGCACATCCGATTTTTGCGGTGCCCGGCGCGGCCTATGAATACTGCTTCGTGCTGGATGGTTCGGCCAGTATGCAGATGGAAGAAAACGGCGCTACCCGGTTCGACCGGGCCAAGGCGCTGATCAGCCAGCAGATCCAGGAGGCCACCAACGGCAGCCGGTTCTCTTTGGTTTTTGCCGGCAATGAGTCTGTGCTGGTGTTTGAGCAGCTTTCCAACAAGGAAGAGGCGCTGAAGATGCTGGAGGATGTAAAGGCGGGTTATGCCGCCGACAATCTGACCCAGGCAATGCAGATGGCGCAGAACATCTTTCAGGAACGGCCCTCTATTTTGACCTGGCTGTATACCGATACGGCCCATACGGTCAATGAAAATGTGCAGCTGGTGAATGTCAGCGGCGCGGAGGAAAACTGCTCCATGGACAACGTGAGCTACAGCCTTGCCGACGGTATGCTGACGGTGGTGGGCGATCTGTCCTGCTACGGCAGCGGCGGTGATGTGGAGCTTTATCTGTATCTCAACGGCGAGACAGCGCCGGCGGCGTCCAACCTGATGATTTTGGGACCGGGAGAAACGGTGCGTTTCCAGTTGACCTGCGCGGCGGAGCAGTTTGACTCCCTGCGGGTAGAAGCGGTGACCCGTGACGGCTTGGACCTGGACGATGAGGTTCTGATCTACGACGTCAAGAGCGACGAGGCGTATACGGTGCTGCTGGTCAGCGATTACGGATTCTTTTTGAAGTCTGCGCTGCAGGCTTTGGGGCACAGCCATTTAACGGTGGTGACGCTCAAGGAGTTCCAGGAGCAGTACGCCGGCGAGGCCAGCGGCTTCGGCCTGTACATTTTTGACGGCATCACGCCGGACAAGATCCCTTCCGACGGCGCGGTGTGGATGCTCAATCCGGTGGGCAGCGCTGCCAATGCCGGCTTCAGCGTACAAAGCGCGGTGACCCTGGAGGGCCCTGGCTGCCTGGATATGACCACCTCCACCAATTCTTTGGCCCGGTCGCTGACCGAGGGAATGGATGGGGACCCGGTGTACATTTCCCGGTATGTCAAATGCGGCCTGTACCGGAATTTTACCACGATCTATTCTTACAACGGCAGCCCTGTGATCTTTGCCGGCACCAACGCCTATGGCAACCGGGAAGTGGTGTTCGCGCTGGATATCCACCATTCCAACCTGCCGCTGATGACGGATTTCATCATTTTGTTACATAACTGCATGGAATATTCTTTCCCCACCATTGTGGAGGAGACCAGCTTCTATGTGGGCGATACCATGAAGGTCAACATGCTGGCCAACTGCGACAGCGTTCGGGTGGAAAGCCCCGGCAGCGGTGTGACCTATCTGGATACCAAAATGGCGGTGAACGAAGTAACTTTGACGGAAGCCGGCACTTACACCATCACTGCGGTGGTGGAGGGAATGCCCCGGCAGTTCAAGGTCTATGCCGCTATCCCCGGCGCGGAACGGCAGCCGGTGGTCATGGGACAGGAATTGGCCATTGTTGGCCAAAGTGTGCCCGGCGGCTTTGACGGCGAGTACGACCCGCTGTTGATTGTGTTCATCTGCCTGGCTGTTATTTTTGCGATCGATTGGGGTGTGTATTGCTATGAGAAACGTCAGCTTCGATAATCCGCTTCTGCTTCTCATTGCATTACCGCTGCTGGCGGCTGTGGTGGCGCCTTATCTTTGGGCCATCCGCAAGGAGAACAGATCCAAATCGGTGATGCTGTCACTGGCGCTGCATATTCTGATGGTTTTGGCCATCACACTGGCGGCGGCCGGTACCATGCTCACCACATATATGACCAAGACGGAAGTGATCTTTGTGGCGGATGTTTCCTATTCCGCCCAAAAAAACCTGGATCGGGTGGACGAACATATCCGATCCGTGTCCAGTGATCTGCCGAAGAACACCAAAACGGCGCTGGTCTGCTTCGGCAAGGACTATGTACTCAGCGCCGATCTGGGGGAGAAATTGCCCAGCGTCAGCCAGGCGATCCAGCAGGTGGATGACAGCGCCACGGATATTGCTTCGGCGCTGAACTATGCGGCCACCTTGTTTAGCAGCGATGCTATCAAACATGTGGTGCTGCTGACCGACGGCCGGGAAACCGGCGCAGAGGCTGCTTCTAAGCTGATTCAAGCCATTGAAGGCCTGTATTTTGCCAATATCAATATCGACGCGGTGTTTGTGGACAACAACATCGCTGAGGGCGAGAAGGAAGCGCAGATCTCCGGCGTTGAGGCTGCAGGTGCTACCTACCTGCAGCATAATACCCAGGCCACCGTCATGGTGCAGACTTCCGGCAGTATGAACGCTAAGATCAGTCTGTATAAAGACGGCCAGCTCTATGATGAACTGTGGAAGACCCTGGACAATGGCTACAACCTGGTGAAATTCAGACTGGATACCACGCAGGTGGGCGCCTTTGACTACGAGGTGCGTATAGAGGCGGAGGGAGATATGTCCCCCCACAACAACACCTACGGCTTCAGCCAGGAGGTTACCGGTAATCTGCAGGTGCTGCTGGTGTCCAGCCGGCAGGAGGATCTGCAGACCCTGCAGGGCCTTTACGGTGAAAATGCCCAAATCGATGCCTATATCAACGATCCCTATGTGCCCTATACGGTGGAGGCGCTGGCCAAGTATGACCAGATCGTGGTATCCAGCGTGGATGTGGACAAACTGGAAAACGGCAATGCCTTTGTGGACAGTGTGGATAAGGCGGTGTCGGTATTCGGCAAGAGTTTGATCAATCTGGGCGACGGCAAGCTCCAGGATCATATGAGCGATGTGCAGAACCAGTATGAGAGCCTGCTGCCCCTGCGTTACGGCAATCCCAACCGGGAGCAGAAGCTGTATGTACTGGTGTTGGATACATCCAGAAGTATGAACTTCGCGGATAAGATGAACAATGCCAAGCAGGTTGCCATGAAGCTGGTAAATCTGCTGAATGAAGAAGACCAGGTGATGATCATCGGTTTCTCCGGCGCGCCGGAGCTGGTGGTGAGTCTGCAGAAGGCTTCCAACAAGATGGAACTGATCAAAACCATCAATGACCTGGAATGTACCCAGGGTACGATGCTGGGCGCCGCTATGCGGGAGGCTTACAATCAGATCCAGGGGTTGAATGTGGAGAATAAGCAGGTGGTGCTAATCTCCGATGGCTTGAGCTACCTGGGTGAAAGCGATGACCCGGTACAGATCGCCACCCGTATGCAGATGGACGGCACCACGGTGTCTGCGGTCAATGTGGGCACCAAGACCGATGACGGCATTACGCTGATGCAGAATGTGGCGGCGGCCGGTAAGGGCGCGTACTACTTTGTGCAGCACATCGGCGACGTGGATCGGGTGGTGTACGAAGATATTCAGCCCGGCCTCAACGAGACCGTGGTGAACAAGCCCACCAGGGTAGTGGTGAAAAACAGCCAGGATGCGGTGATGCAGGGTGTTGGTCCTTTGCCCAATGTGGGCGGTTTTATCCAATGCTCCGCCAAGTCTGACGCGGTGACGGTGCTGGCGGTGCCTTACCAGAAATCCAGCGGCGCCATGGTGGATGTACCGCTGTATGCCTACTGGGATTACGGCAACGGTACCGTGGCCTGCTTCGCCAGCGATCTGGCCGGCGGTCCCTGGACCGCGGACTGGAACACGGAAAGCGCCAATGTATTCTTCGGCAATATGGTCAATACCATGGTGCCGGAGGAACGGATGGACTATCCCTACACCATCCATGTGGAATATGACGGCATTGAATCCGTGGTGGAAATCGTGCCGGCTACCATGAAACCCTTTGCCACCATGCAGCTGGCAGTTACCATGCCGGACGGACAGCAGGTGGAAAAAACCCTGGCATTTGATCAGACCCGGTACTATTACACCTTCCAAACCCCGGATGTGGGCAAGTATGCGGTGCAGATCAGCTATCAGTTTGGCGACGATACCTATGTTTCCAATACGGTGTTTTATCTGGCCCGGTCGCCGGAGTACGATGCCTTTGCCATGTGCAGCGCCGCATCGCTGAACGCGGCCCTGCGGGACAGAGGTACGGTGTATGAAGATGACAGTTTGGTGATCCGACACAACAAAGACGAGGTATCCACCTATGTAATGGATTTCACAGTGCCCCTGCTGGTGGCGGCTGTGGTGATGTATGTGGTGGATATCGTGATCCGGAAACTGAAATGGGCGGATATCGTCAGCCTGTTCAAGAAGACCAACGGTTAAGGAGGAAGCGCTATGAAACGAATACTGTGCGCATGGATGGCGCTGCTTCTGCTTTTTGCGCTGACGGGCTGCGGGGAGCTGCACCAGGGTGTGATCGGTACCCGCCCCAGTCAGAATAATCCCTCCGGTCCTGTGGATGTCAATAACGGAAAGGTGTATTCCGTGACGCTGATGAAGGACGGACAGCCCTATTCTCCGGAAATTGAGATCTATGCCCAATGGACCGACGGTTACAGTTACTATACGGCCAAGTTCGATGAAAACGGCGTGGCATCTGTGACCGGCCTGGACGGTGATTATACGGTGACGCTGTCTGCCGTGCCCATGGACTACACCTACAACACCAACGGCTATCATGTGACCAGCGACGATCCCCACATTACTGTGGAGATCTACCGCATCTATTACGGCGAAGGCGAGGGCAAGGATCTGTATCCGCCCCATGTAAAGTCGCTGAGCTACTATGGCGTGTATGAGATCACCATCAATGGGCCGGAGGATGTGGTCTACTGCCGGTTCCTGCCCTCGGAGAAGGGTATTTACAACATTGAATCCTGGGTCAGCGTGGCAGAGGACAATGTCAATCCCAAAATGGACCGGTATCACGGAAACGCAGCCTATCTGTGGTTTGAAGAGACCATAAATGAGGGGGGCGCGGAATCGAAAACCGGCTTTACCAAAAATTTCAAATACACCTATACCATTGTGGAAGAGGAAGTGGGCAACCAGTTCACCTTCGGCGTCCGGGCGGTGGCCAAGGATGGCAACTATCCGGTGACGGTGCAGGTGGCGGTGGAGCGCCTGGGAGACCCGCCGCAGAAATACTTCCGGGATATGGCGGTGCCTACTGAGGAGATCCGCTATGCGCCGGAAGGCCAGGGCGCTTTTATCTGGGCAGAAAACGGCGGCGATATGTTCGACCAAAGTATGTACAAGCTATGGAAGACGGAAGACGGCGGCGACGGTTACTATCATCTGTATGACGAGGTAAAATACGCTTCCACCGGCGGCTATGGTCCCACACTGTACGCTAAGGTCAGCCAACCCAGCCGCTATGATGCGGCGCTGAACCGGGTGGAATATCAGGGACCCGGCAATAATAAGCTGACGCAAATGACGGATGCTACCCATTATTTAAGTTTCAAGCATTTTATAGAGGGATATGCCGCCCTGGCGGTGGTGCGGGTCACCGATCCCCAATCCGGCGCTATCGGCAGCTATTACTGCGTAGGTACCTGCACTTGTCATGGCGAAGCGAAGCTGGATATGTACACCGCCTGCATTGAGGGCTGCAGCAATTGCCATGAAAACTGCCGGCAGATCCCTGCAGAGCTGTATGGCGCGCCGGGCTATGCCGACGGCGCCAACAGCGACGGCTGCTATCCGGTGACGGAGGAACTGAAGAATTTCCTGCAGATGTACGCCATCAACCAGGCGTTCTTCGTGGACGGCACAGGCGCCATTGAGACCCATGAGGACTATCCCATGGATTCCGACGAGGAGAGCCAATGGCTGTACTGCTGTGGCTTCTACGAAGGCGATCGGGGCGGTAAATGCCAAATGGGTGAAAAAGTCCCTAATTTTTATGATTGATTTCAACAGCATTTGATATGGAGGTACAAATATGAAAAGACTCCTTTGCATGGCGCTGTGTGTGATGATGGTGTTGTCTTTGCTGGCCGGCTGCGGCGGCAATCAGAACGATACCCCCACCACGACCCAGCATACCCATAGCTGGTCCGCTACCTGGTCCACCAATGAGACCAGCCACTGGAAGACCTGCACCGGCTGCGATATGCAGGCAATGATGGGTGCCCATATGGACGATGACAAGGACGGCGTATGCAACGACTGCGGCTACACCGAGGCTTGCCAGCATACCTTCGACGAGGAAAGATGGATGACCGATGCCGCTTCTCACTGGCATCCGGCTACCTGCAAGCACGAAGGTGTGAAGGGCGGGGAAGCTGCCCATAGCGATGCGGATAACGACGGCATTTGCGATGTGTGTCAGTATGCCGACGGCGAGCATACCCATACCTACAGTCCCGAGTGGTCTGCCGATGTCAACGAACATTGGCACGATGCCACCTGCGGCCACAGTTTGGTAAGCGATAAGGCCGCGCATGAGGATCCGGAAAATGACGGCGTTTGCGATGTCTGTGGCTGGTTCGACCAGACCCATACCCACACTTTTGAGGAGGGGTGGACCACCGATGCCGGCTATCACTGGCACGGCGCGACCTGCACCCACACCGGCGCTACCCAGGATATCGCCAAGCACGAGGACCTGGACGGCGACGATTTCTGCGACACCTGCCAGTATGCCATCTGCCATCATACCGACTTTGATGTGGACGGCATCTGCGATATCTGCGGTTACGAGGATCGGGAACATGATCATAGCTATATGACCGAATGGCTGTCCAACCATACCGGTCACTGGAAAGCCGCCCAGTGCCATCCCGGCGCCATCACCCAGGTGGAGGAGCATTTGGACCGGAACAACGACGGCAATTGCGATGTTTGCGCTTATGTGATCTGCAGCCATGTGTATAAGAAGTCCTGGTCCAGCGATGATACCTATCACTGGCATCAGCTGCTGTGCACCTGCAGCATCGAGACCCGCAAAGACTACGGCGAGCATGTGGATGCCGACGGCGTTAACGGCTGTGACATTTGCATGCATGGCTATCAGGCGCCCTCTCCCGTGGAAATGATTATCGACAAGCAGCCGGTTACGATCACGCCGAGCGCGATGATCACCTGGACCGAGGTGACCATTCAGATCCCCAAGCCCGGCAGATATCTGATCACTTCCGATAATACCGCCGTTCGTTGGTATTTGAGCCAGGATCAGGAGAATAAACCCACCAGCTATGCCTCTGAGGTGTACTTCGATCAGGCGGGCGAGGTGACGGTACTGGCCTATTATTTCGACTTCAGCTTTGCCAACCAGCCTGCTTTTGATATCAAGCTGACGGTAACGCTGATCGATGATCTGGTGTTGAACACCACCCGCGGCAAGGCGGAATTGCCTACCAATATGGTCTACAAGGTAGTCTTTGAGGCTATGGAAGTGGGCACCTGGACATTGCAGACCAGTGTGGCCGGTGTGGCCATGGGCGTTACCGAGGACAAAATGGAAGATACCACCAGCGTGGAGATCTCCGTCAATGAACCCGGTGACCTGGTGGAACTGTATGTGCAGTATATGGATGATACCAGCAACAGCACCACATTCCTGTTTGACTGGGAACTGGTGGAACCCTTCCAGCTGGATGTGGGTCTGGGCCAGAGCCCTGTTTCCGTACCTGCCGTAGGCGACACCTACAAGGTGGTGTTCACCGCGCCGGAGGACGGCCGGTTCCTGTTGAACGTGACCAGCGAATACCTGAGCTTCAGCGAGTGGGGCCTGGGCGGCTTCAACAGACCCGTCCGCACCGAATCCATTCAGCAGTTGACACCTGAAATGAAGGCCGGTGAGACCTTTACCACCTGGCTGCAGACGGTTTACAACTATCCCCAGTCCACCAATGTCAACGATACTTTGACCATCATCAACGTGGGTAAATTGCTGGATCTGGAGTCTGTGGGCACCCGGGAGCAGGAGCTGAGCGCGCATGAACTGGAACTGCCCATTACCTATGTGGCCAAGGAAGACGGTATCCTCACCATTCTGCTGCAGAATGCCGTATTCGGCTTTATGGGCGAGGACGGCCAGGTGCAGTATGGCAACGAGAGCCTGCTGACCCAGCAGATGACTGCCGGTCAGGAACTGACCTATTATGTGAAGCACAACGGCGAGTATGATGCTGCCAGCCAGACCGTTACCTTCCGGGGCATCTACCAGGCTGGCGCGGAAGGCGATCGCTTCAGCTTCACGGCCCAGAAAAACAGCTACTACCGCATCAGCGTGGAAGACGGCGAGATCGGCATCACGGTCAACGGTGTGACCCAGTGGGTCCAGGCTAAGGACCAGGATGGCCGGATGGTGGCTACCTACGAGGTGAACATGACTGCCGGCGATACCTATGTGTTCCAGATCCGCAGCGAAAGCGGAACCGTGAAGGCTATGGTGGAAGCGGTGCAGTATTCCATCAGCATGGGCGAGCTGTATGATAAAAATGCTGGCAATATGCTGGAAATGGGCAAAGAACTGACGGTGAATATGGTGCCCAGCAAGCTTTACACTCTGGAGATCCCAGACGAGATGCTGCAGATGAAGGTGAAACTGAGCTGGGATTACAAGGGCGTGACCGTGTATGTGGACGGCCAGGTGTACAAGATGGGTACGGAACTGTTCCTGCAGGATGTGAAGTCCCTCTCTGCCAAACTGCAGAACAACATTGCTGTGGACGTGAAGTTTACCCTGCAGGTGACTTACACCTCCGTTCAGGAGGATGCGGTGACCGAAGGTGTCCTCCTTCTGAACAAGGATAAGAACTTCCTGGTGGAAGCGGAGAGCCAGGCTAAGGCCAGCTATACCGCAGAAGCCGGCGGTACCTACATTTTGACCTGCTACACCAAGGGCGCCCGGATCTACCGGGTCAACGAGCTGGGTGAAAGAGGCGAGCTGGTGCTGACGGTGTCCAACGAGGACTATGTGAGCTATCAGTTCCAGCTGGAAGCCGATGAAACGGTGGAATTCATCATTCTGGCGGCCGATGGCAAGCAGATGACAGTCAAGGTGGTGCTGACTGCCCCCCGCGCCTAATGCATAAGCAACCCGCGCTGCTGAAAAGCAGCGCGGGTTTTACTTGCATGATGGGAAAAAATGTGGTAGAATGTTGAAAAAAGTCGAAGGAGATTTCGGTATGACAGACATGGAACAGGCGCTGCAGCTTCTGCAGACCGGAAAGTATACCTGTGTAGCCTGCAAAAACGGCGTGATCCACGCGGCGCAGCAGCGGGGCGTACGGCCGCTGCTGAATTGGCTAGATGAGGGCGCGGATCTGATGGGCGCCGCCGTGGCTGACCGGGTGGTGGGCCGGGGCGCGGCATTTTTGTACCGGCTGCTGGGCGTTCGCTGTGTATATGGCGCGGTGATGAGTATGCCGGCGGTAAAGGTACTTCGCGCCGGGGGCATTGAAACCCAATGGGGCAGTTTGGCGGAGGGTATCCGCAACCGGGATAACACCGGCCCTTGTCCCATAGAGTACAGCACTGCCGTTACCGATGATCCGGAAGAGGCGCTGATCATCATCCGGGCGGAACTGAATATGCTGGGATCATAAACGAAAAACCGGGGCTGCAGCAAATTGCAGCCCCGGTGATGTACTTATAAAGAAAATTACAGGTACTTCTTGATCTCTTCGGACACGTTGGCGGGATCTTCGGAGATGGTCATGGTGATGTTCATGTTGTTATTGGCGGCGAAGGTGGCGCACCAGTTGATGAAGCTCTCGGCGGCAGCCAGATCGGTGCCGATGGTCTTATACAGGTTATCGATGAACACATGGGTGATATCGAAGTTGCCTGCGTGCAGACCGCTCAGGAAACCCTTGAGCAGGTCAGGATTGGAAATAGCATATTCCTGAGAATCTACCAGGCGGACCTTGTAATTGACATCATAGGTCAGCTTCTTGCCGTATTCGATGCAAACAACATCGCCGTTGGCGGTGGAAAGAGTCTCATGGATGGCGTCGATCAGCTTCTTGGTCTTGCCGGAGCCCTTCAGGCCCATAATAATACGAATCATAGGAAATTCCTCCTTTGCTATGCCTTTACTGTTGTATTCGGCTTGTGGATATTTTATCAGCAATTGCGGGAATTTGCAACTACTATTTTAACTTTTTTGTAAATTACTTTTCGTAACCGGGTTTGCCCAACAACTGGAACATATTCCGCTTGTAGAATTCTACACCGGGCTGGTTGAAGGGATTGACACCCAGCATATAAGCGGATATGCCACAGCTCAGTTCAAAGAAGTAGAACAGTTCGCCCAACTTGGTGTCGTTCAGCTGGCCCATATCCATGGTGATCACCGGCACGCCGCCGTCCACATGAGCGGCCAGGGTGCCCCGGAAGGCTTGCTCATCCACAAAGTCCAGGGTCTTGCCGGCCAGGTAATTCAAGCCGTCCAGATCCTTCCAGTCAGCGCTGACCACGGCCCGGTCTGCAGGGGGATCGAAGCGGACCATGGTTTCAAAAATGTTCCGCTCGCCCTGCTGGATCATCTGACCCAGAGAGTGCAGGTCTGCGGTGAATTCGGCGGTGACGGGGAAAATGCCCTTGCCGTCTTTGCCTTCGCTTTCACCGAACAACTGCTGCCACCAGCCGCCCATCATCTTGAAGCCGGGCTCGAAGGATTCCAGGATTTCGATGCACTTGCCCCGGCGGTACAGCAGATTGCGGACTGCGGCGTATTGCCATACGGGGTTTTCGAAGGAACGGAGGTTATACAGCTGCTTGGCATCGAAAGCGCCGGACATGACGGCGTTGATGTCGATGCCTGCCACTGCCATGGGCAGCAGACCCACAGCGGTCAGCACACTGTAGCGGCCACCTACGCTGGGGGGAATGACAAAGGTCTCCCAACCTTCTTCGGTGGCCATCTGGCGCAGCGCGCCCTTGCAGGGGTCAGTAATGGCGAAAATACGGTCCTTGGCGCCTACCACGCCGTACTTCTTTTCCAGCATGGCCCGCAGAGCGCGGGTGGCGATGGCGGGTTCGGTGGTGGTACCGGATTTGGAGATGATGGCGATGGAGAAATCCTTGCCCTCCAGCAGCCGCAGCAGCTCATTCCAGTAGCGGGTGGACAGACCGTTGCCGGCGTAGAAGATCTGGGGGTTGCCCTTGCCTTTGCCGATATTATGATTGCAGCCTTGCAGCAATTCGATGGCAGCCCGGGGGCCTAAGTAGCTGCCGCCAATGCCGATGACCACGAATACATCGGAGTTGGCGCGGATCTTTTCCGCGGCAAGTTGGATACGCTTCATTTCTTCGGTGGGAGATTCCACAGGCAGGTCCAGCCAGCCTAAAAAGTCATTGCCGGGACCGTTGCCCTCGGTGAGGGTATTGTGGGCGGCGAATACTTCTTTTTCCAGCGCCAGCAGCTCCGGCAGAGAGATCTGACCCCATACATTGGAGATATCAACCTTGATCATGAATTGGGACACTTCCTTCCGTAAATATGTTTCTATACATATGTTACAGCAAAATCTCGTCAAACGCAAGGGAAAAGGAGAAAGTTTTGAAAAAATTATGGGCGGATATGGCTTTTTTCGGAAAGCGGATGTATAATGGAGAAAATGTTGTTGGGGAATCTCATACAAAGCCATCCATTAGGAGGGCGGATGGCCGCATGGGTCATCCGGAAAGATTCGCCCAACAATCATGGATATGAAAAAAGGAGAGCGGTGCAATGCGTTACGGATTTGGTGTGGATATTGGCGGAACTACGGTGAAGCTGGCTTTTTTCGATGAGACCGGTATGCTTTTGGATAAGTGGGAGATCCCTACGGTTACCGCTGACGGCGGCAGGCAGATCCTGCCGGATGTGGCGGCATCTGTGGCATCATACATAAAAGATCACGGCGTGGACAAGAACGGTGTAATCGGTATCGGTGTGGGTGTGCCCGGGCCGGTGAACGATGCAGGCGTTGTAAACCGCTGTATCAATTTGGGTTGGGGCGTATTTAACATTGCCCAGGAGTTGTCCCAACTGACAGGCTTTGCAGTGAAGGCAGGCAATGATGCCAATGTGGCGGCGCTGGGCGAGTATTGGAAAGGCGGCGGCGCCGGGTATACCAGTATGGTGATGGTCACCCTGGGCACCGGTGTGGGCGGCGGCATCGTGCTGGATGGAAAAGTGCTGCACGGCGCCCATGGATCCGGTGGCGAAATAGGGCATATGGTGCTGCGTCGGGGGGAGACCGAGGCGTGCGGCTGCGGTAAACGCGGCTGTGTGGAGCAGTACTGCTCCGCTACCGGCGTGGTGCGGCTGGCCCGGCGGCATCTGGAAGCTGCGCAGATGGATTCCTGCCTGCGGCATAGGCAAAACATAACGGCCAAGGATGTATTTGATGCAGGAAAGGCCGGAGATGGGCTGGCGCTGGAGATCCTGGAGGATTATTACGATCACCTGGGTGAATTCCTGGCAGATCTGTGCTGCGTGGTGGATCCGGAAGTGGTGGTGCTGGGCGGCGGCGTATGCAAGGCCGGTCAAATGCTGCTTGACGGCATGACACCCTATTTCCACAGGCATGTATTTCACGCGGCATCCGGGGCGAAGTTTGCCATCGCCCGGTTGGGTAACGATGCCGGTACATATGGTACCTTCAAACTGGTACTGGATGCTTTCGGTTAAAGAAAAAGGAACCTCCAAACAGGTAAGCCTGCGTTGCCGGCTGTGGAGGTTTCTTTTTTGGTCCATTCTTCCAATGACAGTTGACAAACCTGCCCTTTTTGGGCTATAATAAATCATTCATTTATGCAGATAATCCATATTAGGAGGTTTTTGATATGTGTACCGAATGCAGAAAGAAATTCTATATTACTACCCCCATCTACTATCCTTCTTCCAATCTCCACATCGGCCACGCCTATTGCACCGTAGCCACCGATACCATGGCCCGCTACAAGCGGCTGCAGGGCTATGATGTATGCTTCCTCACCGGCACGGATGAGCACGGCCAGAAGATCGAGGACAAGGCTAAGGAAGCCGGCGTTACCCCGCAGCAGTTTGTGGATAATATCGTTCTGGGTGAAAAGGGCGTACTGGATCTGTGGAAGCTGATGAACATCTCCTACGATCGGTTCATTCGCACCACCGACGATTATCATGTGGAAGCCATTCAGAAGATCTTTAAGATGATGTACGATAAAGGCGACATCTATAAGGGTGAATACGCCGGTAAGTACTGCAAGCCTTGCGAGTCCTTCTGGACCGAGAGCCAGCTGGTGGACGGCAAGTGTCCCGACTGCGGCCGTGAAGTACAGGATGCCAAAGAAGAAGCCTATTTCTTCCGTCTGTCCAAGTATGCCGACCGGGTGCGGGATCTGCTGGAGAATACGGATTTCCTGGAGCCCAAGAGCCGCGTCAACGAGATGGTGAACAACTTCATCAAGCCCGGCCTGAATGACCTGTGCGTCAGCCGTACTAGCTTCACCTGGGGCGTGCCGGTGGACTTCGATCCCGGCCATGTGGTGTATGTTTGGATCGACGCGCTGTTTAATTATATGACTGCTCTGGGCTTCCAAAACCAGGCCAAAACCGGCCTGGAGGAATTCTGGCCCGCCGATGTCCACTTTGTGGGTAAGGAGATCGTTCGTTTCCACTCTATTATCTGGCCTGCCATGCTGATGAGCCTGGAACTGCCCCTGCCTAAAAAAGTCTATGGCCACGGCTGGCTGAACTTCAACGGTGAAAAAATGTCCAAGTCCCGTGGCAACGTGGTGGATCCGTATATTCTGGCGGAGCGCTTTGGCGTGGATGCGCTGCGGTTCTTCCTGCTGCGGACCTTCCCCTTCGGCGCCGACGGCAACTTCACCAACGAGCTGCTGATCAACACCATCAATATTGACCTGGCCAACACCTTGGGCAACCTGGTATCCCGTACCGTGGCCATGAATCAGAAGTATTTTGCCGGCCAACTGGCTGTTGGCGGCGAAAATGGGGCGCTGGATGCGGAAGTTAAGGCGCTGGCCGAAGATGTGATAGCCAATTACGAAAAGCAGATGGATGCCTACCAGTTCTCCAACGCCCTCAGTGAAGTTTTCCGTCTGTTGGACCGTGCAAACAAGTATATCGACGAGACCACGCCCTGGGTCCTGGCCAAGTCCGAGGAAACTATGCCCCGGCTGCTGACCGTCATGAAGAATCTCTGCGAGTGCATCCGCCTGGCAGCCATTTTGCTGACCCCCTTCATGCCCACCTCCTGCGAAAAGATCCTGGATCTGCTGAATGTGCCCGCCGATGCTCGCAGCTTCAGCGCCCGTTGCTACTGCGCCGATGAAAACGCCACTTGGAACACCACCGTTGGCGCGCCCTTGTTCCCCCGTATTGATATGGAAAAGGAGCTGAAAGAATTGGAAGAGCTGAACAAACCCAAGTCCCCCATTGAGATCGAGCCTTACAGCCAGGAGTCCGTTGATTTCGATACCTTCTGCAAGTCCGATTTCCGGGCCGTGAAGGTTCTTGACTGCCAGAATGTAAAGAAGTCCGATAAGCTGCTGCAGTTTACGCTGGACGACGGCACCGGTACTCCCCGCCAGATTCTCTCCGGCATCGCCAAGTTCTATAAGCCTGAGGAACTGATCGGCAAGACCCTGGTAGCCATTGTGAATCTGCCCCCCAGAAAGATGATGGGCAGAGAGTCCTGCGGTATGCTGATCTCCGCCATCCACACCGATAACGGCGAAGAAAAGCTGAACCTGCTGATGATCGCCGACGAGATCCCCGCCGGCGCCAAGCTGGGTTAATATGTGCAAAACGATCCCGGAGATGATCCGGGATCGTTTTTTATTGTCTTCTGTTTTCCATATGCCCCGATTGGATCACCGGTGGCTTGGGATCTGCCACTTCCCAGGGTACCGGTTTTTTCTGCTCTTGTTTTTCTTCTTTCATGGTGATCCCCTCCTGTTTTTTAGTATTCACCTGGGGAACGGGGCTATACATGATGTTTTTTGATAAATTTTCCCTTTGGTGGCGAGAAAAGGAGACTTTTGAGAAAAAAGAAAAATTGTTTTTTGAAAAGTTGCACGTTTGCGTGCAACTTTTTTTGTTTTGAGGGGTACGGGTGAAGGGAGGTTTTTCATGGAACGAAAAGAAAACGCGCGGTCGCTGCGGCAGCGGATCGGCAATGGCAAACTCAGCCGGGCGGATGTGGCCAGACGGTTGGCGGAGCTGGCCTTTGGAAAGGCCAATGACTGTGTCCGGCTGGCGCTGGAAGAAAAACCGGCGGTGGAAAAGCTGGATCTGAGTCTGCTCAGCGAGATCAAGCGCAACGAAAAGGGGATGGTGGAGATCAAATTGGCCGACCGGCTGAAGGCGCTGCAGCAGCTGGCGGAGTTGGTGGGAGAAGACGACAACGGCGCAGAGGCGTTTTTACGGTCCCTGGCGTCCGGGGAGGAATCGGAATGATGGTATTTTCGGAAAAACAGCGGCTGGCGCTGACCTGGTGGATGCCGGGCAGCCCACATTATCAGAAGGAGGCGATCCTGTGTGACGGGGCGGTGCGGTCCGGTAAGACCCTGGCTATGGGACTATCCTTCTTTTTGTGGGCCAGCGCCTGCTTTGACGGCCAGCGCTTCGGCATCTGCGGAAAAACCATCGAATCCTTGCGGCGGAACGTACTTTCTGAGGTGTTACCAAAATTATCGCAGATGGGGGCGGTATGGAAGGAAAAACGCTCGGAAAATTTGCTGATTCTGAAGCTGATGGGTCACGAAAACCGGTTTTACATTTTCGGCGGCCGGGATGAGGCTTCCCAGGATCTGATCCAGGGCATCACCTTCGCAGGAGCGCTGCTGGATGAAGTGGCGCTGATGCCCAGGTCCTTTGTGGAGCAGGCCTGCGCCCGGTGTTCTGTCACGGGCAGCCGGCTGTGGTTCAACTGCAATCCGGCTGGGCCCGGCCACTGGTTTTACAGGCATTGGATTCTGGAAGCGGAAAAACGCAATTGCCTGCGGCTGCGATTTACCATGGAGGACAACCCCTCGCTGACGGAGCAGATCCGAAAGCGGTATGAAAATCTCTTTTCCGGGGTGTTTTACCAGCGATTTGTTCAGGGGCTTTGGGTGCAGGCGGAGGGGCGCGTATATGACTTCTACAGCCCGGAGATGGCGGTGTTGCCGCCTTCGGGGGAAATGGAGCAATACTATATCTCCTGCGACTATGGCACGGTAAATCCCACATCCATGGGTCTGTGGGGCAAGCGGGCGGGGGTGTGGTACCGGCTGCGGGAGTTTTATTTCGATTCCCGTCGGGAAAAAAGACAGATGACCGATGAGGAGTACGCGGATGCGCTGGAGAAGCTGGCGGGGTCACTGTCTATTACGGCGGTGATCGCCGATCCTTCGGCGGCCAGTTTTGCGGAAGTGCTGCGCAGACGGGGACATCGGGTGCAAAAGGCCCGCAATGATGTGCTGTCCGGTATCCGGCTGACGGCAGACGCACTGAAAAAAGGCCGGGTGGTGATCTGCCGGGGCTGTGAAGATTGTCTGCGGGAGATGGAACTGTATGTTTGGGAGGAGAAGGGTCACGGTCAGGATCGGGTGCGAAAGGAAAACGACCATGCGATGGATGACATGCGGTATTTTGTCGCTACTGTGCTGGGCGGCGGGGCGGATGGCTTTGCTGTGTGCAGCGTGGAAAGAAGACGCTAAGAGGGCGTTGCCAAGCCCCTTAAAAGTGGCTTTACCCGATGAAAGGGTGGTGGCCCCGGATCTTCCAAACAGGATTTGACACGATGAAAGGAGAAAAACATTGAAGAAGAAAAGAAAGGAGCAGGGGCCGGTGGCGGTGTGCCAGCTTCGCAGCGGACAAAACCATCCCTTTGGCGCGCTGCGGCAGTTTGTACCGCTGGGTACCGGCCAGGAGGAGATCTACCGGCAGCTTCGGGAGGCTATTCCGGTGCTGGATGCGGCGGTGGGGAAGCTGGTGCGGTTATCCGGCGGCTTCCAGGTGGCATGTAAAAATCCCCGGGCCCAAAAGGAACTGGAGACATTTTTGAAGTATGTACCCTGCGGCTATGGCCAAACCGGTATTGACAGTTTTTTGAGCTGTTATGTGGATAGCTTACTGACCTACGGCCGGGCAGTGGGGGAAATGGTGGTCAGCGGCGGCAGAGTCAGAGGCCTTTGTTGGGGAGATGTGACGCTGCTGGATGTTTGCGAAGGGGAAAGTCCTATGGATGTGGTGCTGTGGGGCCCTGATGAGCAGGGGGTTCGCCGTCCACTGCCGCTGCAGCATTTGCTGCTGTTTACGGCGCTGAATCCGGAGGCCAAGCATCCCTACGGGGTGAGCCTGTTCCGTGGGATGCCCTTCCTGGCGGATATTTTGATGCGGATCTACACCGCTGTGGGCAGCAATTGGGATCGGGCCGGTAATGTGCGCTACAGCGTCATCTGCAAAAACGGCGAGTCCCTGGATCCGGCGGTGGCGGCACAACGGGGCCAACAGATGGCTTCCGAATGGGCCAAGGCCATGGAGGACAGCAAAAACGGAACGGTCCGGGATTTTGTTGCCATGGGAGATGTGCAGATCAAGGTCATCGGCGGGGAAGCGCCTATCCTGGATTCTCAGATCCCGGTGCGGCAGATGCTGGAGCAACTGGTGGCCAAAACGGGTCTGCCGCCCTTTTTGCTGGGGTTGAGCTGGAGTACCACGTAACGCATGAGCACCCAGCAGGCGGATATCCTCACCAGTGAGATCTGGGCGCTGCGACGGACGGTAGAACCGGCGCTGCGGAAGATATGCAGGACATTTTTGGCCTACGAGGGTCTGGATGACCGGGTGGAGATATTGTGGAATGACATCAGTCTGCAGGATATTACCCAGGAAGCTCAGGCGGAGCTGTATCGGGCCCAGGCAGAAAAGGCGAGGAAGGAATAAACGGAAAATTAGGAGGAAGTATGGAGATCAAAAAAGCAACGGAAGCGGTAAGCAGCGGCGTGGCAACGGCGGCGCAACTGGCGACCATTAACGCCATGGCCAAGGCCAAACTGACGGCGGAGCAGATCTATGTATTCTCGCTGCGGCTGTGCGACGATCAGGTGGACCGGGATTTTGAACGGTTTGATACACAGGCTTTGCCGGCGCTGGCGCAGATGTTTGTCGGCAAGACCGGCATTTTGGACCACTGCTGGAGCAGCGAAAACCAGGTGGCCCGGATCTTTCAGACCCAGGTGGTCCGGGAGGAAAATGTCAGCTATATCAAGGCCTGGGCCTATATCCGCCGGGGCAGACACACCGATGAGATCATTGCCGATATCGAGGCGGGGATCAAGAAGGAGGTTAGTGTGGGCTGCGCCATGGGCAGAAGCGTGTGCGCGATTTGCGGCAGCGATTATGGCGTCTGCGGTCACCAAAAGGGTGAATATTACGATGGCCAGCTTTGCTGCGCCATTTTGCAGGAGCCGGTGGATGCCTATGAATTTTCCTTTGTGGCGGTGCCTGCCCAACGGGAAGCCGGCGTGATCAAGGCTGTGGGCCGCCAGGGCCGGACGCTGAAGGAACTGGCGGAGACATATGGCGCGCAGGCGGAGTATCGGCAGCTCTATCAGCAGGCTTTGTTGGGGCAGCAATTTGAAAAACAACTGCAGGATGAAGTGGTGCGGCTGTGCTTGAGCCTGGATCTGGGCGCGGAAGAAACGGTACTGCGGGGCATTGTGACAAAAGCCGGCGCGGAGGATCTGCAGAAGCTGAAAGCGGCGCTGACAGAACGAATGCGGCTGCTGCAGCCTGCGGTGACCCAATTGCCCCGGGTAGGAATGGACAGACAACCCCTGGAAAGCGGGTTTCTGATCTGAGAAAAGGGGTTCATCCGGTGAAGAACCGGTGACCATATATTTTATCAAACAACAAGGAGGACAAAACATGAAAGTAGCATACGAAGGGATCGGCCATCTGACGGTGACCTTCCCCAACAACAGCGCCGTGGCAGGCCAGGTGTGCAAGCTCAGCACCCAGGGCAAATGCGAAAAATGCAGCGACGGCGACATCTTTTGCGGTGTGGTGGAGGAAGTCACCCCAGCGGGCGCTGCAGTGCAGCTGCAGGGCTTTGTGAAGCTGAACTACACCGGCGCCATTCCCTATGCCGGCTACACCAAGCTCAGCAGCAACGGGGCCGGCGGCGTGAAGACGGATACCAATGGCAGAGAGTACCTGGTGGTCCGCTATGACAGCGCCAAGAAAACTGTGATCATTAAACTGTAAGGAGGAAAAAACATGAGTTTTGACAATCTGAAATTGGAAAAGGGTATGTATCGCCAGGAGGGCATGAACTTTACCCAGGTGCTGGAGTCTTTGGATCCCAGCGAAAACTATCGCGGCACCGCCCTGGAGGGCACCGATGCCTTCCAGCGGCAGCTCAAGCGCTTCGGCATCCGGGCGAAGGGCGCCGGTTCTTCTCCTGTTGAGAAGTTCTTCCGCACCACCGATTCCGCGGTGCTGTTCCCCGAGTACATTGCCCGCACCGTGCGACAGGGCATGGAGGAGCATGATATCCTGCCTGCCATCACGGCTACCACCACGGTTATCGACAGCCTGGACTACCGTTCCGTGTATTCCGAGGCCACCGATGACGATAAGGAACTGAAATATGTGATGGAGGGCGCCGCCATTCCCGAAACCCAGATCAAGACCAAGAGCAATCTGGTGCGGCTGAATAAGCGGGGCCGTATGCTGGTGGCCAGCTATGAGGCGGTTCGTTTTCAGAAGCTGGATCTGTTCGGCGTGATGCTGCGGCAGATCGGCGCGCATATTCAGAAGATGCAGCTCAACGATGCCATTGATGTGCTGATCAACGGCGACGGCAATGACAATCTTTGTAAGATCTACAGCGTTGGCAGCCAGCCCATCAGCGGCACAGCGGGCACTTTGACCTATGATCAGCTGCTGGAATTCTGGGGTCAGTTTGATCCTTACACCATGAATACCATGCTCTGCTCCACCGGCACCGTGACCAAATTGCTGAAGCTGCCGGAACTGCAGAATCCTGCTGCCGGTCTGAATTTCCAGGGTACCGGCGCTATGGGCACGCCTTTGGGCGCTAAGGTCCATCGGGTGGCCGGCCTGGAGGATAATGTGATCCTGGGCCTGGACAATCGCTATGCCCTGGAGCAGATCCGCTGCGGCGATGTGATGGTGGAGTACGACAAGCTGATCGACCGTCAGTTGGAGCGGGCAGCCATTACCTCTATCTGCGGCTATGGCAAGATCTGCGCCGATGCGTCGGCCATGCTTTACATCTGATCATGACGCAGCAGGTGTATACCCGGGCCAGGGAATTGGCCGATGTGGAAGATGGGAAACAGGCGAAATTGCTGCAGATCCTCTGCTGGGCCGCATTGACGGCCCTTTCTTCCCGGCTGCGGCCGGAGGTCACGGCAGAGCAATATGAAACGGCCCTGGTGGAGGCGGCCAGCCTGTATGCGCTGGCGGCGCTGTGGGAAGTGGATCCGGTAAACAATTGCCAGCAGGTCCGGCTGGGGGATATGACCCTCCGGCCCGATGGAAAGGGCATTGCAGCCCAATGTTTGCGGCAGCAGGCGGATAAGCTGATGCGGCCCTACAGCGTTGACGGCTTTACATTCCAGGGGGTGTGATATGGATAAATGGATGGGCGCATTGATCAAACGGCTTGGTCAGCCGGCCGTCCTCTACATAAAGGAAGAGGCCAATCCTATATGGGCGGTGCTGCAGAGCGTGCAAAGCCGAAGTCGGCAAAATATGGAGCGGCTCTATTCTCCCATCGGACAAGTTCCCCAAGGGCAGTATCTTTGTATGCTGCCTGCCGGGACGCCCGGCGGGGAGGGGGACAGACTTCGCCTGCAGGGAAAATGCTACGAGATCAGCAGGCTGGAGCCAGTGTATTATGGCGAGAAAGTTGCCTATTTATGGGGGCTTTGCGTGGAGAAGGAGGCATAAAAAGGAATGTTGGAGGCACTTTATGTACGGATGATGGACGAACTGGAGATGATCGGCATCCAGGCGGGAGAAGGTTATCCCGGCGGCCGGATGCCGGATATCCGCGAACCTTATGTGGCGCTGTCGCTGAAGGAATACGATGAAAACGGTTTGACGGTGGCGGCGGATGTGTATGTCCCGGTTTCTCTGGGCGGTACGGCCTGTGAGAAGACCGCGGTGGAGGTGGCGGACGCGATGACCGGCCTGATGGCCCAATGCAGTGTCGGTCAGATCCGCTATGATGCCCAAACGGGGTTGTTTGCGGTGGGGGTGTTGGTTACCTGGGCGCGGATGACCTTTAGCCTGGTCCGGGTAAATGAGGAACAGGTGGACTATGTAGTGGATTTTTCGGCTGTCCGCAAGCAGGTGCGGCTGCCCTATGTAACGGAAGACGGGATGCAGACAGAGGTAACGGTGGGCGGCATCCAGTGGACCGTTACATTGGTGGATGAATTGCCCCGGGATGAAATGGCGAAAAACGATGTGACCGGTGTGTTTACCCTTACGGTGGAGCGAGAAGGGGGCACCGAAACGTATCCCGACTGCGTATGGACCCAGGTAACACTGGAGGACCGGAAAAATAGCATACGCCGCACCCGGGTGGCGGAAACAAACCGGGAAAGGATCGTAGAAGCCCAATGAGGATGCTTGCCAAGAGCAATGATCGCTGATGGCTGCATGCAATAACCATACCCTGGAGAAATATCTCCAGGGTATAATTTATTTGCCGAAAACAGATTTTCGGGGTTGAAGAAAGGGGAAATATCTGTTAAAATGAAAAAAATATTATTTGACAACAGGAGGCAAAAGTCATGTCCCAGAAAATTCTGATTATGGATTTCGGCGGCCAGTATAATCAGCTGATCGCCCGCCGCGTCCGCGAATGCAATGTCTACTGCGAGATCAAATCCTATCGCATGACCGTCGAGGAGATCAAGGCCTATGACCCCATGGGCATTATCTTCACCGGTGGCCCCAATTCGGTGTATCTGGAGACTTCTCCGCATGTGGATCCGGCTGTATTTGAATTGGGAATCCCGATTTTGGGCATTTGCTATGGATGCCAGTTGATGGCCCACACCCTGGGAGGCCTGGTTACCGAGGCCCAGGAAGATTCTGCCCGGGAATACGGCAAGACCCAGACCTTCTTTGACACTACCTGCAAGCTGTTTAAGGGTATTCCTGCCGAGGGCATTACCTGGATGAGCCATGGCGATTACATGGCCAAGGTGCCCGAGGGCTTTAGCCTGGTGGGGCGTACCGATGCCTGCCCCAATGTGGCCATTGCCGACGAAAGCCGGGGCTTCTACGGCGTGCAGTACCATCCCGAGGTCAACCACACCCAGCATGGCACCGATATGATCCGCAACTTCCTCTACGAAGTCTGCGGCGCCAAGGGCGAATGGACCATGGGCGATTTCTGCGCTAAGGCTGTTGCCAATCTGAAGGAAACCATCGGCCCCGAGGGCCGGGTGCTGCTGGCGCTGTCCGGCGGTGTAGACTCCTCTGTGCTGGCGGCGCTGCTGGCAGAAGCCGTGGGCAATCGGCTGACCTGCGTATTTGTGGATCACGGTTGTATGCGTAAAAATGAAGGCGACGAGGTGGAAGCCGCGTTCAGCAAGTGGAATGTGAATTTCGTCCGCGTCAACGCCGAAGAGCGGTTCCTCAGCAAGCTGAAGGGCGTGGAGGATCCCCAGCGCAAACGCCAGATCATCGGCGCGGAATTTGGCTATGTATTCCTGGATGAAGCGGTGAAATTCGGCATCACCAAGTCCGATTTCTTTGCCCAGGGCACCATTTACCCCGATGTTATCGAGTCCGGCGAGGGCGAGGCTGCTGTGATCAAGAGCCATCACAACAAGCTGCTGCCCAGAGAAGTGATCGAGCAGTTCAAAGCTGTGCTGGAGCCGCTGGATCATCTGTTTAAGGACGAGATCCGTCTGCTGGGTAAGGAATTGGGATTGCCGGACTATCTGGTGTATCGCCAGCCCTTCCCCGGCCCCGGCCTGGCCATTCGCATTCTGGGTGAAGTTACCAAGGAAAAGCTGGATACCCTGCGGGAGGCCGATTGGATCTTCCGGGAGGAGATCGGCAAGCATGAATGCCGCAAGGACTGCAGCCAGTATTTCGCCGTACTGACCAACGCCAAGAGTGTTGGTGTTATGGGCGATGGCAGAACCTATGAAAACACCCTGGTGCTGCGTTCGGTTACCACTTCCGACTTTATGACCGCGGAGTGGACCCGGATTCCTTATGAGGTGCTGGATCGCGTATCTGTGCGGATCGTCAACGAGGTGCCTCATATCAACCGCATTGCCTACGATATTACTTCCAAACCCCCGGCAACGGTGGAGTGGGAATAAATCCCGCACCTTTTGACAAGAACAAAGACCCCGAAAACCCTTGTAAATCAAGGCTTTTCGGGGTTTTGCTTTTTGCAATTCGAAATTGACTTTGCGGAACATCTGCGGTACAATTGTGGAACAAAGTGCGGAACAAAGGTATTGAGAAAGGGGTACTTTATGAAATATTCTTCAGTAAGTGTCAAGCAAAATAAAAACCGAAACAACAAATGGCAAGCAACAGCAAAATACAAAGATGTTTATGGCAAGTGGAAAGAAACCAGTAAAATGTTGCCCGAAGCAAAGGGAATAAGAGAAGCAAGGCGAATGGCAAATGAATGGATTGACAAGCTTAATGCCGAAGCGGATTTAATGCCAAATGCGGGAAAGGCAAAGACAGTAGATGAAATCTACAAGGAATATCTGCAACACCAAGTATCAACAGGAGAAATAGAAAGAAGCGCCTGTTTAGTGAGTTTGTAGAAAGAAATGGCTTAGTAGATGCCTATGGCAAAAAGATTGTGCCGCACGGACTAAGACACAACTTTGCTACTGTTGGTATTCGTGCGGGAATAGATATTGCAAGCTTGGCACTTATGATGGGACACGCAAGCAGAGCAATGACCTTAGATACCTATGGTGATGCAAATGCAGATGCCCTTACTCTTGCAAGTGTTAAGTTAAAAGACACATTCAATGACAATACTGATTACTACAAGCTTGAAGAAGAACAAGAGGACACAGAGGAAGAATAAGAACACGCCCGCTGCCGTAACAAAGACACGAAACTTGAATTACCAAGGAATGTAAAGTTAAGTTGCGGAAATGTAAAGTTGTTGTGGTGGTGATTGCAAGCCTTTTTTGATACAATGTAGTCATCAAGTCCAAGGAGGATAAATGATGAAATTATCAGATAAAATAATGAAACTTAGAAAAGAAAGTGGTTGGTCACAAGAAGATTTAGCTGAAAAAATGAATGTATCTCGACAAGCGATTAGTCGATGGGAGAATGGAACAGCACTACCAGACGCAAATAATATTCTTCAATTAAGCAAGTTATTCAATATAACGGCAGATTATTTACTGAATGATGATTATGAAAGTGACAACGATATTCCTGCTGTTAAGACTGCCACAGAAGAAACAGAGGCATTATTCTTGAAAAAGAAGCACCTGCATCTGGTTGCCGCAATTTGTTTTACAATATCGGTATTTGGTGCATTGATGGGAGTGTTGAACAGCACAAACGATATGCAGTTAGCATCATCCTGTTTTATGCTTGCCCTTTGTGCAGGAAATGCCGTTGCACAGTTTGTATTGTATTTTAAGAAACGATAACATAATCTATTCAGAAAATCCCAATTTGTCGAACAGTTGCTTTTTACAAGCAACTGTTCTTTTTTATTACTTGACTTATTGGATTAGCAGGAGTATGTGCTGGATGAATCAGAAACCATTCCATATTCAGTGAAATTTTTGGGCGCAAATAGCACACAGTATTTTCTTGTACAGATAAATAACCCTACTCAACCGATTACAAAAGAATGGATTTCCATGTGGGGGATCAAGACTATTGGAGGCTAAACGGTCTAATCCGCAATTCGTACGTTATCCGACGGAGAGATGCTGAAAGATGCTCGATCAACCAAACAAAGGATACAAAACTGTCTGAGTCACAGTTTTCGGGAGCCAGTGGGAACAAACGAAAAAACAATGCCTGCCGATTCTTCTGAAGTAGTCAATAGTTAGTAGACACAAAATTTCTTATGCCACCAGTTCTGTTCTGTACAGGACTGGTGGTTTTCCATTGAGTTTGCGGACTGGTCGCTCGTTGTTGAAATAG